>JANOHI010000408.1:0-1826 GCA_031406385.1 Acidimicrobiia bacterium | reverse complement strand
GGACAACTCGGTGGACGGCGGCATGTATCGGACGTCGGAGGTCGGTGACCTGGTGTGGGTTGACACCAACGGATCCGGAGTTCGCGACGCCGGCGAGAACGGCGTCGCCGGCGCGGTTCTGCGCCTCGTCGATGCCCTCGGTGTGCGCGCCATCGATGCATCCGGCACTTCCATCGCCGACCAGACAACGACAGGCACCGGCTCCTATGGGTTCACCAATCTGTCGCCCGGCAGCTACCGCGTTGTCGTCGTCACGCGACCCACCGGCTACCAGCTGACGCCGGCGCTCGTCACCATCAACGGTGCGACGACGTCGACTGACTCCGACGTCGACACCACAACCAACCAGACGGCGCTGATTGCGCTCACCTCAGGAACAGTCGAGCAGACGATCGATGTCGGCATGGCTCGTTCGGTGAGCATCGGCAATCAGGTGTGGGTCGACGCCAACGCGGACGGGGTACGAAGCGGCTCCGAGACCGCCGGAGTGAACGGCGCAACCGCAGCCCTTCTCGGTGCCGGTCTCGACGCCACCTTCGGTACCGCTGATGACGTCACCGGTTCCGTCACGACCGATGCCTCCGGCAACTACACGTTCACGCGCGCCGGCATCAACAACGCCGGTGCGCTGCTGGCCCCCGGCGCCTACCAGGTCACCTTCGGCCTGCCCTTCTCCTGGGAGTTCACGATCACCAGCGCCGCCGGGCCCCTGTCGAGCGACACGGATTCAGACGCTTCGACGACCGCCGGACCCACGTTCGGGCGCACCCCCAACATCACGTTCACGGAAGGCCAGACGACGACGAACCTCGACGCCGGCATGTTCCAGCGCGCCACGGTCGGCGACCGCGTGTGGGAAGACCTGAACGCCAATGGGATCCAGGACTCGGGTGAACCCGGCATCCTCGGAGCAACGGTGGAACTGCTCGACGCCGCGGGCGCGTCGTTCTCCGTTCCGGTCACGACAACCACTGATTCATCGGGACTCTGGTCGATCGCCAACCTTCGGCCAGCGGACTACTGCGTGAAGTTCACCGCCCCGACGGGAGCCGGATGGCAGCCCACCCCGACCGGCTTCGGGACCTCTACGACCAATTCCGACGCCGATGTCAGCACCGGTGTCACTCCTGTCGTCACCTTGGACTCCGGCGTGAACGCGACCGGCGTCGACGCCGGCTACTTCCGGTTCGCGTCACTAGGGAACTACGTATGGGAGGACGTCGACGGGGACGGCGCGCAGGACGTCGGCGAACCTCCGGTTGGCGGAGCGACCGTCACGTTGACCGGAACAACCGGCTCGGGTGTCGTCATCGGCTCACGTACGACCACGACCGGCGCCGGCACCGGTCTCTACCAGTTCGCCAGTGTGGTTCCTGGTGTCTATGTCGTCACCGTGACATTGCCGAGCGGCATGGTCGTGACGCTTCGAGACGCCGCATCCGCGACCGACGCCACCGACTCCGACGCCAACACGTCGGGTGCCTCGCCCGCCACCACGCTCACCTCGAACGAGACGACCACTACCGTCGACACCGGGCTCATCCGCCCGGCCACCATCGGCAACCGGGTGTGGCACGACACGAACGGTGACGGCAACCAGACGGCAGGCGAAGACGGGATCGCCGGTGTCACCGTGCGGCTCGTCGACTCTGCGAGCAATCCGGTGATCAACGCGTCCGGCGGGTCCGTGGACGCAACGATCACCGATGCAAACGGCAACTACTCGTTTGCCGACCTGCGACCGGGCACCTACCGCGTGCTGATCACCGCCCCGAACGGCTACGTCTTCACTGAAACGTTCGTCACAACCGGTGGAGCCACCACAG
>JANOHI010000380.1:0-12647 GCA_031406385.1 Acidimicrobiia bacterium | reverse complement strand
GCCTGATCTTCCTCGGCTTCCTCTATGTGCTCCCGTGGCTCACGTGGCTTCCTGTCCTGCCGACCACCGGTTCGGACTTCTCCACGGTTCTCACGACCCTCGTCGTGCCCTACGTGCTCATCGCTCTCGGTCTGAATGTGGTCGTCGGCCAGGCCGGTCTCCTCGACCTCGGCTACGTGGGGTTCTTCGCCATCGGCGCCTACACGATGGGTGTGCTCACCACCAAGCACTTCTCCTGGGACGGCATCCTGTGGTTCGCCGCCCTTGTCGTCGCCGTCGTCGTGACCGCGGGCCTCGGCGTGCTGATCGGCGCACCGACGTTGCGGTTGCGCGGTGACTACCTCGCCATCGTTACCCTCGGTTTCGGTGAGATCATCCGCATCGTCGCCAAGAACACCGCGTGGCTGGGCGCGGCGGAAGGTATCAGCGGTATCCCGTCGATGCCGTCGTTCCTGTGGTTCAAGATCGATATTCTCGAAGCACGCTGGCTCTGGACGATCGGGCTCAGCGCCATTCTTCTGGTGATCTTCGTGCTCTCCCTCTTGGAGCGCAGCCGAGTGGGCCGGGCATGGACGGCGGTGCGTGAGGACGAAGACGCGGCGGAGCTCATGGGCGTCCCGACGTTCAAATTCAAACTTCTCGCCTTCGCCATCGGCGCGGCGATCGGCGGCCTCGGCGGCGTGTTTTACACCACCCGCAACTCGGCGATCTACGAGAACCAGTTCGCGATCCAGCAGTCGATTCTGTTCCTCGCGGCCGTCGTGCTCGGCGGTCTCGGGAACCGCTACGGTGCGGTGCTCGGCGGTTTCCTCGTGGCCTATCTGCCCGAGCGTCTCCGGTTCCTCGCCGACAAGCGCTACTTCGCCTTCGGCATCGTGTTGGTGTTCATGATGATCTTCCGTCCCCAGGGTCTGCTTCCCCGGCGCACGAAGGCGCGAACCGCCACCGATGCACCGCAGGTGACCGTGAGTACCGGCGCACCGAGCGGAGGTGCGTCGTGAGCTCCGTCGAGAAGATCCTCGAGGTCGACCATGTCACCATGCGCTTCGGCGGCGTCACGGCGCTGGTCGACGTTGACTTCCACATCGACAAGGGTGAAATTCTCGGCCTCATCGGACCGAACGGCGCCGGCAAGACCACCTGTTTCAACGTGATGACCGGTGTCTACAAGGCGACGGAAGGCGAGATCCGGTTCCTTGGCCAGCCGCTCGGGAACAAGAAGCGGTTCCAGATCACCAAGGCAGGCATCGCCCGCACGTTCCAGAACATCCGTCTCTTCCCCGAGATGACCGCACTCGAGAACGTGATGGTGGGGGGCGACACCCATCACAAGACCGGCGTCGTTGCGGCCGTGTTCCGTCTGCCTCTCCATCGTCATGAGGAGAAGTCCGGACGCGCCCGCGCCATGGAGCTCCTCCAGTTCATGGGCATCGCTGATCGTTCCGACGATCTTGCCCGCAACCTGCCCTACGGCTACCAGCGGCGCCTTGAGATCGCTCGGGCGCTCGCGACCGACCCCAAGCTGCTGTGCCTCGACGAACCTGCCGCCGGGTTCAACCCGGCGGAGAAGGAAGACCTCATGGGTCTGATCCGCAAGATCCGCGACCAGGGCTACACGGTGTTGCTCATCGAGCACGACATGCGTCTCGTCATGGGCGTGACTGACCGGATCGTCGTCTTGGAGTTCGGCAAGAAGATCGCCGAAGGGTCGCCATCGGACATTCAGAGCGACCCACGCGTGGTCGAGGCCTACCTTGGGGCACCGGACGACGGGACCGAAGCGCTCGTCGACGAAGAAGTGGGGGGCTGAGCCGTGGCCGCACTGCTGCAGGTCAACGATCTCCAGGTCTTCTACGGACGCATCCAGGCGATCAAAGGGATCTCTTTCGAAGTCAACCAGGGTGAGATCGTGACCCTGATCGGTGCCAACGGCGCAGGGAAGACAACCACGCTGAAGACGATGTCGGGTGTGCGCCCGGTCGCCGCCGGTTCGGTCGTATTCGACGGCCAAGACATCACGAAGGCGCCGTCGCACAAGCGAGTCTCCATGGGCATCGGGCAGTCGCCTGAGGGCCGTGGAATCTTCCCCGGCATGAGCGTGCGCGAGAACCTCGACATGGGGATGTATCTCCGGGCCGACCGCAAGTCGGCGGCGGCGAAGGAGGACCTGGAGCGGGTTCTCACCCTGTTCCCGCGATTGGGCGAACGAATCGACCAGGCTGGGGGGTCGATGTCCGGCGGCGAGCAGCAGATGCTCGCCATTGCTCGCGCTCTCATGGGTCGTCCCCGCCTACTCCTCCTCGACGAGCCGTCGATGGGGTTGGCGCCGATGCTCATCAACCAGATCTTCCGCATCATCAGGGAGATCAACCAGCAGGGCACCACCGTGCTTCTGGTCGAACAGAACGCGTCGAAGGCTCTTGGGATCGCCCACCGTGCCTATGTGCTCGAAACCGGGAAGATCGTCAAGACCGGCAAGGGCACCGACCTGCTCACCGATCCGTCGGTACGCGAGGCGTACCTCGGAGGTCACTGAGCCATCGTCAGCTCAGGCGTCGGGAAACTCAAAGTTCGGAGACGACGCCCGAACGTGCGCCAACCGAATGCAGGTTCACCGGTGCGGCAAGACCGCGACAAGCGCGGCGCCGGCTCGCCAGCACTCCTGGTAGGACGTGTAGAGCGGCGCCGGGGCGAAGCGAATGATGCTCGGAGGGCGTTCATCCGGAAGCACGTCGTGCAACTCGATGAGCTGCTCGGTGACGGACTTGGCGTCGTGCACCAGGATCGATAGCTGCGCACCGCGCTGGGCCGGATCGGCGGGAGTGAGGATCGACATGTCCTGCGTGGTGGCCACGGCGGTGAACAGACGCTCGAGATAGCCGGTGAGGCGAAGCGAGCGTTCCCGTAACACCCCGATCCCGCCGGCCTCGTCGAAGACCGCCAGTGATGCCTCGATCGGGACCATGGCCAGGATCGGCGGATTGGAAATCTGCCAACCGAGCGCGCCAGCGCCGCGGTCGATGTCGGCGGTCATCGCGAACCTGGTCGCCGGCGCGTTGCCCCACCAGCCGTCCCAGCGCACGAGGTCGGCGCGCTCGACATGGCGTTCGTGAACGAACATCGCCCCGACCGAGCCCGGACCTGAGTTCATGTACTTGTAGGTGCACCACGCCGCGCCGTCGACGTTCCAGTCGTGCAGGGAGAGTGGGACGTTGCCCGCCGCATGGGCCAGGTCCCAGACGACGTTTGCTCCGACGCGGTGCGCGGCCTCGGTGATGCGAGGGATGTCGAGGAACTGTCCGGTGCGGAACGCGACGCCGGGGAGAAGGACGCAGGCCAGGGAGTCGCCGAGTCGCTCGATCGCGGCGATGGTGTCTCCGGTCGAAAAGATCCCCGCGTCATCGGGGGCGAGTTTCGCGACAGCGCTCGCCGGGTCGAGCCCGTGCATGCGAGCATGGCTCGCTGCGGCGTAGCCGTCGGACGGGAATGGACCTTCCTCGGTGAGCAGGATCGTCCGGGTGCCGCTCGGACGGTAGAACGCAAGCAGGAGCAGGTGCACGTTGACAGTCAGCGTGTTGGCGGCGATCACCTCGTTGCTGAGCGCGCCAACGATGCGCGCCAACGGCGCAACGAGACCCTCGGCTCTCGACGTCCACGGTCGATCCCCGGCGAAGTGTCCCTCCACGGCATCGACGCTCCAGCTCTCAAGCACCTGACCGAGCGTTGCTCGCGCAGCTTTGGGCATAAGGCCGAGAGAGTTGCCGGCGAAGTATGCGCGCGTGGCAAATGGTGAGCCAGCCACGCGTGCCGGGGGGAACTCGAATCGATCGGCCATCGGGGCCGCATCGGTGGCGTCAAGTGTTTCTGCGTCTGCTCGAAAAGCGTCAAGGTCGATGTCGTTCATGAGATCTCGGGTGTCAGTGGGTCACGAAGTGGACGGTGGCGAATTGTTGGCGCAGTGCGGCGACGTCGGCAGCGATGGACTCGCAGGATCGCCGAGCCAATAGCGCATCGGCGAACAGTCGGGCGACGGCCTCCATGTCGTGCTCGCGGAGGCCCCAACGGGTGAGCTCCTGTGTTCCGAGGCGGATTCCGTTGGCCTCCTCCTCGATCGGGGGCCGTGGGAGGCCGATCGACGAGCAGAGGATGTTGGCCTTCTCAAGTTTCCTGGCTGCCGCGTTGCCGCCGCCGTACGCCGCGGCACCAAGGGCAATATGTTGGCTCACCGTGTAGGGGTGGCTCCCATGGAGATCGGCGTGGCCGGCTCGTCCGGGCACGTCGAACACGTCGACACCCTCGCCGGCGAGATGGTGCGCCAGGGCTTGGGCGTTGGCGATGCACTGGTTCGCGTAGGCCATGCCATAGGTGTGCATGTCAAGAGCGGCGAGACCGAGGGCGGCGGTCTTGGCCAGATCGAAGTTGGCGGTGAACCCCGGATAGGCGATGGCGTCGAGCCTCTCGGCCAGCATTGGATCGTTGGTGAGGATCATGCCCGACGGTGGCCCGCCGAAGCTCTTGTACGTCGAGCCGGTCATGAGGTGGGCCCCTTCTCGAAGGGGATCTTGGAATCGTCGGCCGGCGATCATTCCGCCCATGTGTGCGGCGTCGAAGAGTACGAACGCGCCGACGGCATCGGAGAGCGCACGAACGTGTTTCACCGCGTAGGGGAACAGGCACATGCTCCCCGCCATGATGACGAGCTTGGGCTTGACGCGATCGATCTGTCGGGCGAACTCGTCGAGGTCGACGTCCATCGATTCGGCGTTCCATGGAGCGTCGTGGGTCACCAGCCCGAGCCAGCCTGCTGCCCCGGCGCCATGGTGGGTTACGTGGCCGGCGGCCGCGTCGGAGAAGGCCACGATCGCGTCGCCCGGCTTGCAGGTGGCCAGGTAGGCATACTGATTGGCGATCGAGCCGGAAGGGACACGCGTTTCGACGAAATCCGCTCCGAACAACGACCCGATCAAGGCATCGGTGAGAAGGCTGATCTCGCTGCCGCCATCCATGCCTCGGTTGTAGGTGTCTCCGGGAGACCCGAGGTTCGGCCTTCCGCCGATCGACGACCCGAGAAGCGAAGCCATGCGGGGGTTGGCGATATTGGTGCCCGCATAGAGATTGAGGCAGCGCTCGTTCACATGGCGCTCTTGCGTTTCGACGAGCGCATGGAGATGCGCATCGATGGCCTCGGACGCAAGTGCGCCGAGTCGGTCGAATGTGGCGGTGGCGAACGCACGAGCCGAGGATGAGTTCCACGGACGCGGTCCGAGGCGGGGGACGAGGGGTCGAGACATCGGTCGTCGATCATCTCACCGGGTAACGACATGGCGTACCCTGCGCTCGTGCTCCGGGTTCGGACCGGGATGGCTCGTCGTGGCTGATCGAGCGCATTCATCGGCCGGTAGACCCGGTCGTCCTGCTCGGTCCGACCTTTCGAGCGGCCCGAGCTTCAGCGACCCCAGAACCCTATGACCCGCCAGCCGAGGTCCGGGAAACCCGCAGCATCCGCCACTTTGGCGCTGGCGTGGTTGTCGGGAGCGTGAAGGTACGTCGGAATGGCGCCTTCAGCGAGCACTCGCCGTGCCGCGCGGGCGACGAGATGGCGACCGATCCCCCGGCCCCGGAGCGAGGGTTCGGTGGCGACGCTGAGTTCGTGGCCGAACTCGTCGTGCTGTTTGCGTCCGACTCCAGCACCGTATGCGCCCTCGTCGTCCCAGGCGATGAGCAGGTCCCCGTTGAAGGGACGAAGCCAGTCGGGTACGCGCGGATCGTCGTTCGAGACCCACTCGCCGGCGTTGGGGGTGTCGGTGGGTGAGTCACTCCATCGGAACAACCCAAGACCGACCGATCCCTGTCGGCCGAGTGCCGCGGGCACCGCAGTTCGCAGGATGTCGAGGTCACCGGCGAGTGTTCCGGTGCCGACGGCGTCGCCGAGTTCGCGAGCGGCGTGCGGCGGAACAGAGAGCACGGCGAAGGTTGGCGTGGCCACGCCGACGACGTCGTGAACATGGCCGTCCCAGCCCGGGCGGAGGCGCGCTTCGTGACCGACGATCATGACGCCTTCCCGCGTGGCTGCCGTGGAGTTCTCTGGCCAGTCACCCAACCAGCTGACCAGGTGTTCGACCAGTCGTTTCGGCACCGCTCGGCCTGAAGTCATGCGGAACGTCCCTGGCCTCGTCTCCCCTGGAGCACTTGGCCCATGACAGCCCCGCGTTTGTCACGAAATCGGTCCACCCGATTCTTTCCATGCTCCGAAGCCACCCTCGATATGGCTGACGTTCGTCATGCCCATGTCCTGAAGGGCCGCGGTGGAAAGAGCCGATCGCCACCCACCGCCGCAGAACAAGATGAAGTGCTTCGACTCGTCACCGAAGATCGGCTTGAAGTATGGACTCTCCGGGTCGACCCAGAACTCAAGCATTCCGCGTGGCGCATGCAGAGCGCCCGGCACCTTGCCATCCCGTTCGAGTTCGCGTGGATCGCGGATATCGACGAGCACGGTGTTCTCGTCGGCGAGCAGTGACCGGGCCTCAGCCACGGTTCGCGTTGTGATGCGAGCGTTCGCATCCTTCAGGAGTTCCTTGAATCCCTTGGTTATCGGCATCTGTGACCCTCTTTCGTGTGATGCGCCCGTCGTGCCAGATCACACTACGACGAGGCCACGGTATCGACCTAGCGCGCAAGCGACATCAGCCGGGCGTGTTGAGGGGCCGACCGATCGAGGCAACCGTGAACCCGTGTTCGGCCAGCGTCTCGACGTCGAGAACGTTGCGAGCATCGACGATAAGGGGCCGCCGCATGGTGAGCATCGTCGGGTCGACGTTGCGGAATTCGGGCCATTCCGTGAGCAGAACAAGCACGTCGGCGTCGGTGGTGGCCTCGTAGGGTTCGCGGCAGACCGTCACCGGATCGAACATCCCGGATGGCAGAGAGGCAACCGGGTCATAGAGCCGAACCTGGGCTCCCGCTTCGAGCAGTTCGGCGATCACCGTCAGGGCCGGGGCATCGCGAATGTCGTCCGTGTTCGGCTTGAACGCAAGACCCCAGAGCGCGACCGTCACACCTGCGAGCGTGCCGTCGATTCGGCCGAGAAGCGCACGAACCTTGGCGACCGGGACACTCTTCTGGCGCTCGTTGGCGGCCTCGACCTCGCGCAGGATTCCGAAGTCGACGCCAAGGCTCTCCGCTGTCCGATGCAGCGCCCGCACGTCTTTGGGAAAGCAGGAACCGCCATAGCCGGGCCCGGCATAGAGGAACGACTGTCCGATTCGCGGGTCACTGCCGATGCCGCGTCGCACGAGTGAAACGTCGGCACCCACGGCGTCGCAGAGTGCGGCGATCGTGTTCATGAAGCTGATGCGCGTGGCAAGCATGGCGTTCGCCGCGTATTTCGTGATCTCGGCCGACGCGATGTCCATGAACATCACCGGGCGTGCGTTGAGAAGGAACGGCCGGTACAGGCGTTCGAGCACGGCCTGGGCGCGTTCGGTTTCGACGCCGATCACGATGCGGTCGGGACGAGCGAAGTCTTCGATCGCGGCGCCCTCCTTGAGGAACTCCGGGTTCGAGGCGATGTCGAATTGGCTCGGATCGATGCCTGCCTCACGTGCGTCGTCGACGCTCGCCCGTAGGTGGGCCGCAACCTTCGCCGCCGTACCCACCGGCACGGTCGACTTGGTGACCACGACGAGGTACTCGGTGGGGCGCGTCGCCAAGGCCCGGCCGATGGACGACGCGACGCGAAGGACCTGGCTGAGGTCGGCTGACCCATCGTCTCCCGGTGGCGTGCCCACGGCGATGAAGGCGACGTCGGCGTCGAGAAGCGCGTCGACAAGATCCGTGGTGAAACGGAGGCGACCCTTGGCCATGTTCCGGCGAACCAGAGCCTCGAGACCAGGCTCGTAGATCGGCATTTCACCGCGCTCGAGGCGCTCGATCTTCGAAGCATCGACGTCGACGCAGACAACGCTTGCACCGGTGTCGGCCAGACACGCGCCGGTGACCAGACCCACATAGCCCGATCCGACGATGGCCACCTTCATGCGACATCTTTCGATCGGAGCGCCGGGACTCCGAGCACGGACGCGAAGTATGCCGCGGTGTCGACGAGGCCTTCTCGTAGCTCGACCGTGGGCTTCCATCCGAGGTGCTCGGTGGCCAGGGTGATGTCAGGCTTTCGCTGGGTCGGGTCGTCCTGGGGCAATGGCTCGTAGACGATCGGCGAGGCCGACCCGGTGGTAGAGAGCACGAGTTCGGCGAGCTCGGCGATCGTGAACTCGTTCGGGTTGCCGATGTTGATCGGACCGATCTGATCGGAATCGAGCAGGGCCAAGAAGCCGCTGATGAGATCGGACTGGTAGCAGAACGACCGGGTTTGATTGCCGCTTCCGTAGATGGTGATCGGATCACCCCGCAAGGCCTGCACCAAGAAGTTCGAAACCACCCGGCCGTCATTTGGACGCATACGGGGGCCGTAGGTATTGAAGATTCGGACCACGCGCACATCTACGCCGTGGGTCCGGTGAAAGGCAAACGTGAGCGCTTCTGCGAAACGCTTGGCTTCGTCGTAGACGCTTCGGGGCCCGATCGGGTTCACGTTGCCCCAGTATGTCTCCGGCTGCGGGTGCACCGATGGATCTCCGTAGACCTCGCTCGTCGACGCCAGGAAGAACTTTGCTCCCTTGGCCTTCGCCAGTTCGAGGCCGTTGCGGGTTCCGATGCTGCCGACATCGAGGGTCTCGATCGGATGGTCGAGGTAGTCGCGCGGCGACGCCGGCGACGCAAGGTGCATGACCGCGTGGACCTCCCCTTCAACCGCGTATGGCGCGCACACGTTGTGGCGGCGGAACGAGAACGACGCCTTCTCGTTTAGGTGGGCGATGTTGTCGAGCGAGCCCGTGAGCAGGCTGTCGAGGGCAAGCACCTCGTCACCCCGGTCGAGGAGGGCATCGCAGAGATGCGAACCCAGAAAACCTGCACCACCGGTGACGACGACCCGAGACATAGGGAAATCAATTGTTGTCGACATTTCGGTGCCGCGGCCACGGTTCGGGTCGGATTGAGGCGCGCGACCTACCGCTCCCAGAACCGGAAGAGCTCCGCTCCGAACCTCGAGATGCTCGAGAGTGCAGTGTCGTTGCCAACGAGCTCGAGGAGTGTCCGTGCGTTCCCGAACACGAGATCACCGAACCACGGCGCCTGCCAGGCGAGGATGAAGAGCACGACGATCGAATATTGGCGGTACGGCGCCAGTGCCTCAAGGAAGCTCCGAGGCAGGTAGGGCTCCAGCACGCCGAAGCCATCGAGGCCGGGGAGCGGAAGGGCGTTGAGGATCGCCGCGATGAATTGCAGAAGAGCGAGGAACGCGAGGGCGCCGGCAAAGGCTGGCGCCCGGCTGGGGATGGACGGGAACAGTCGGAAGGGGAGGGATAGCGCGATGCCGATGGCGAAGTTGGTGAGGGGACCGGCCGCCGACACGAGGCTGCGATGGGCGCGGTCGCGGATCAACCCCATCTGGATCCACACGGCACCACCCGGAAGCCCGATACCGCCCATCACCAGAAAGGCGATCGGCATGAGAATCGACAGCACCGGATGGAGGTACCTGCGGGGATCGAGGGTGAGGTACCCCTTTTCGGCCACGGTCACGTCGCCGAAGCGGTAGGCGGTGACGGCGTGGGCGAACTCGTGGAGGCACAGCGACACCACCCAGCCCAGAAGGACGAAGGCGAACACGCGGGTCCCGGCGTCGGAGAACTGCGCCTTCCAGGTCACGGCCCCGGCAGCACCGGTTGCGGCCAGAAGGAGGAGGAAGATCGGACTCAGTCGGCGAAGCATCGGAGTCGAGCGTAGGGCCGTGCCCTCAGACGGAGGAGCAGCCCGTGCCCGCCCCGTAGAGTCTTGCTGCGATGTTTGCCAGCCTTTCTGACCGATTCGACACGATCTTCACCAAGCTCAAGGGCCGCGGCCGATTGGGTGAGGCCGAAGTCGATGAGGTGCTCCGTGAGATCCGGGTCGCCCTTCTCGAGGCCGACGTGAACCTCACCGTCGTCCGAGGGTTCATCGAGCGCATCCGCGAAGCCTGTGTGGGGGCGGAGCTGAGCAAGGCTTTGAACCCGGCGCAGCAGGTCATCCGCATCGTCCATGACGAGCTCGTCGCCACACTCGGCGGCGACACGTTCCACATGCAGTTTGCCGCGAAACCGCCGACGGTGATCCTCATGGCCGGCCTCCAGGGCGCCGGCAAGACGACGGCTGTCGGCAAGCTCGCTCGTTGGCTGAAGAGCCAGGGGAGGAACCCTCTGGTGGTCGGCGCCGACCTCCAACGCCCGGCGGCCGTGCAGCAGCTCGGCATCCTCGCCGGACAGGTCGGGGTCCCGATGTACTCCGAACCGTCCGATCCGGTGAGCGTCGCCCGTAACGCGCTGCTCGAAGCGGAACGGACCGGACGCGACGTGGTGATCGTCGACACGGCCGGTCGACTCAGCATCGACGTGGCGCTGATGGATGAGGTCCGGCGCATCAGCGACGCCGTGCAGCCGCACTACACGTTCCTGGTGATCGACGCGATGACCGGCCAGGACGCTGTTGCGACAGCAAAGGCCTTCAACGAGACGCTCGAGTTGGACGGCGTGATCGTGACGAAACTCGATGGTGACGCCCGGGGCGGCGCGGCCCTGTCTGTGAAGCATGTCGTTGGCAAGCCGATTGCCTTTGCCTCGACGGGCGAGAAGCTGGCGGATTTCGACCAGTTCCACCCCGATCGTCTGGCCTCCCGCATTCTCGGGATGGGCGACATGATGACCCTGATCGAACAGGCCGAAGCTGCCTTCGATCAGGATCAGGCCGAGAAGGCCGCCGAGCAACTCATGGCGGGAACCTTCACCCTGATGGACTTCGTCGAGCAACTCCGGGCCGTCCGCAAGATGGGTCCGGTGAAGAACCTGCTCGGGATGATGCCCGGAATGAGCAAGGAGCTCAAGGACGTCGATATCGACGAGCGGGAGCTCGACCGGGTCGAAGCGATCGTGATGTCGATGACGAAGAATGAG
The DNA here is from genome assembly GCA_031406385.1 of Acidimicrobiia bacterium. Lineage (GTDB taxonomy): Bacteria > Actinomycetota > Acidimicrobiia > Acidimicrobiales > JANYDT01 > JANLQX01. Next base: position 1,599 of record JANOHI010000380.1, on the reverse strand, counting down.
CGCACCAATCCCGACGTGCTCAACGCCTCCCGGCGTCAGCGAGTTGCCGCCGGCTCAGGTCGCCCAATCGCGGAGGTGAACGCGTTGCTCAAGCAGTTCGGCGAGATGCAAAAAATGATGAAATCGCTCGGGCCGGGTATGACCCAGGTCATGAAGGGGGGCGGCGGGAAATTCAAGCAGGCACGAGCGATGCAGAAGGCGATCAAGGCTGGCGATGTCGATCCGGAGCAGCTGAAAGCGCTCCAGCATGGTGGACTTCCCGGCCTGGCCCCCGGTGCCCGTCCGAAGACCCCATCACTCCCCGGACTCAGCGGCCCGGGCCGAGCGGGCGGCGGAGGCGGGCGGGCGACAGCCCCCGGCACCCAGAGTGGGCCGTCGAACAAGAAGAAAAAGAAGAAACGCTGAGCACCACCGGCCCGCCGTGCGTCGCGTCCGGCGCGGCGCGGCTAGAGTTGTCGGGCTCGCTGTGGCGAGCACCGATTCACTTCGAGGAGAAACATCGTGGCCGTCAAGCTCCGCCTAATGCGCATGGGGAAGAAGAAGCAGCCGACCTACCGATTGGTCGCTGCTGATTCGCGCAACGCCCGAGATGGCCGGTTCATCGAGATCCTCGGAACCTACGAGCCTCGCCAGGACCCCTCGCGCATCTTGTTCGACAACGACAAGATCGTCCAGTGGCTTCGCAATGGAGCTCAGCCGACGGAAACCGTCGCCAAGCTGATCAAAGTGTCGGGTGCGGCGGAGCAGTTCGCGGCGTCGAAGGCGTCGAAGTAGCCGCTGCTGATGAGCGGTGAAACAGGGGCTGCGGCCCAACGAGTGCTGCAGTACCTGGCCGAGTCGTTCACCGATGATCCGAGTGGCGTCGAGATCTCGTCGTCTCGTAGCCGCGGTGGCCTCACGCTGGAATTGAGCGTGGCCCCGAATGACATGGGCAAGGTGATCGGCCGACGAGGTCGCACGGCGCAGGCGATTCGCACGGTCACCCGGGCTGCGGGCGCACGTGACGGTGTCGACGTGCGCGTTGACATCGTCGACTGACCCCTCCCGCCGCTATGCCCCCTGTTGGGCTGCTTTCTGTTGGCCGTATCGCCAAACCACACGGCCTCAAAGGCGAACTCATCGTGGCCCTCTCCACGAACCGGGTCGAGCGCGTTGCCGTCGGGTCGATCCTCCGGCTGGCATCGGGGCGAATGTTGACCGTCGCCACGAGCGCTCCGCACAATGACCGGTGGCGGGTCCGCTTCACCGAGGTGCCCGACCGAACCGCGGCGGAAGCCCTGCATGGAGCCGAGCTTTTTGCCGAGCCAATCGACGACCCCGACGCTCTTTGGATCCACGAGTTGATCGGGGCTGCGGTCGAGCTACCGGATCAAACGCCGGTTGGTCGGATCGCTTCGGTGGAGAGCGCCGGGGCCAGTGATCTCCTGGTTCTCGAGGACGGACGGATGATTCCGCTTGCGTTCGTCGTCGGGAAGCACGGATCGAGCGCCGAAGGTTTCCGCGTCGTCGTCGATCCCCCACCCGGGCTGCTCGACGATGCCGAGTCGGTCTGAAGGCGGATCTAGCGCATCTTCGCAGAAGCTCCTGTGACATCGAATT
>JANOHI010000362.1:0-9586 GCA_031406385.1 Acidimicrobiia bacterium | reverse complement strand
GTGCCGACGGCCACGTTGTCGAAGGACACGTAGACGTCGGTCTTGCCGTTGAGGGTGAGGCGGTCGTAGTCGATGAGCTTGACGCCAGCGGCGGCCGCCTTGGTCTGGATCTGGACGTTCGACTCCGAGTCGAGGTTCACGATGGCGAGAACCTTGGCGCCGTCGGTGACCATCTGGTCGGCGATGGTGGCCATCTTCGCCTTGTCGCCTTCAGCGTTCTGGATGAGGCACTTGATACCGGCAGCGGCACAGGCCTTCTCGATAGCCGGGCGGTCCGAAGTCTCCCAGCGGTCGGAGCTCTTGGAGTCCGGAAGAATGAAGCCGGCCGTGCCGCCTTCTGCTGCGGCCACGGTTTCGGCGGCGGCAGCTTCGGTTTCGACGGCGGCAGCTTCGGTTTCGACGGCAGCTTCAGTCTCGACGGCGGCAGCTTCGGTCTCGGCCGGTGCGGCGGTGGTGTCCGCGCTGTCCGAGGAACAACCAGCGGCGAACATCGCCAGGGCGCCGAATAAGAGCACGGCGCTCGTAGTTTTTTTCATGGTGTTTCTCCCCTGATGGATCCGAGAACATCTCGGTACCAAGCGAGGCACTTTATGCGGTTCTGCTACCCCTCGGGTGCCATCCGTCTCACCGAAGCGTTTGGCCCGGCCGAGCCGCCCTAGCCGCGCCGAGGAGCAAATGCAAGGTTCCACTTGCGGATTGCCGGGCGACAAGCGAGAATGACATCCGTGTCATTCGGCATTCGAACGGGAAGAACCTGCTCGGGGGAGATATCGGTAGTCGCCGATTGCCTGTCCCGGAGCGGTTGTCACCGTTCGGGTCCAGCCCCGGCCGGTTGACCGCCGAGTTTCGAATCCTTCCTATCCGACCGACACGCGTGCGCCCTGCGCCGCGCCCACCATTGCTAAATGAGGACCCACATGCTGCGAACGACTCCAATCCAGGCGCTCGAGGACCGTACCTGGCAGAACAAGGCGAACTGCATGGGCGTCGATCCCGAACTGTTCTTTCCTGAACGTGGTGCATCCACGCGAGAGGCGAAAGAGGTCTGTCGAGGGTGCGTGGTCAAGGGCGACTGCTTGGAGTACGCCCTCGCCAACGGCGAGAAGTTCGGTATCTGGGGAGGGCTCTCCGAACGCGAGCGCCGCAAGGTCCGCCGGTCCCGGGCCCTGGCCCGCCGAGCCGCCGAGTCCGCGACCGCCTGAGGGCCGGCCGTTCGGCGGATTTCGTGCCCGCCTGCTCGTTCGGTCCCCCGGTTCCGGGAGTGTTCGCACGGAGAGCAGGTACACTGAACGACATGTCCGGTATCGGAGCTCCAGAACTCATCATCGTGCTTGTCATCGTCGTCTTGCTCTTTGGCTCGACGAAGCTGCCGAAGCTGGCCAAGTCTTTGGGCCAGGCGTCGAAGGAATTCAAAAAGGGCGTCGATGAAGGCGTAAAGGACGACGAAGGAACCAAGCCGCCAACGGCTTGATGTCCACGGCGAGCGCGCACCCGCGTTCGCCGCCGTTGTCTGTTCCCATTCGGAGTCTGTGATGTCTTTCTCTTCCGCCCCAATCGAAGTCCCATTGCGCGGCAACGTTCGCGTTGTCTACCTCGGCCCCGTCGCTCCCCATTGGGACGTCGAGAGCGCCGATGTCGATCGAACACTCCTTGAGGAGTTCCGGCAGCGCACGCTGGCGCGCCTGCAACTCGTGCCGCGCCACGATCCGCAGTTCCGGCGCAACCATGACCGCGTCGTCCATGACGCGGAGCGCGAGGGCCTGGCGCTGGAGTGGGACTTCGGCTCGCAGGCGACCGCCTGACGGCCCACGCGATGCCTTGGCGAGCGGCAGGTGCAGGAACCGGCTCCATCGGCACATCACCGTTGCTCAATCGCGAGCTGAGCTGGCTCGACTTCAATGCGAGAGTCCTCGCGCTCGCCGCCGACGCATCCGCCCCGCTTCTCGAGCGGGTGAAGTTCTGCGCGATCTTCGCTTCGAACTTCGATGAGTTCTTCGAGGTTCGGGCTGCCGCGTTGCGCGCCCAGGTCGCGGCCGGTGTGAACTCACGCTCCGCCGACGGGCTCCGTCCACCGGCCCAGCTCTCGCTCATCCATCGTGCCGCCACCGACCTGGCCGATCGGCACACGACCCTCTTCCGCGATCAGCTGATTCCGGCCCTTCGTGACGCCGGAATCGACATCGTGTCGTGGGGCGATCTCGACGACGATGACCGCGAAGAACTGCATCGGTTGTTCCGCGACCGCGTCTTTCCTGTACTCACGCCGCTTGCCGTCGACCCCGGGCATCCGTTCCCGTACATCTCGAACCTTTCGCTCAATCTCGCGGTCACCATGCACGATGCCGAGACCGGTCACCGACGCTTCGCCCGCGTGAAGGTTCCGCCGCTGCTACCCCGCTTCGTCGGGCTTCCCGATCAGCGTCGCTGGCTCCCGGTCGAGGACCTGATCACCGCTCATCTTCACGAGCTGTTTCCGGGAGTGGCGATCGATGCGAGCTTCCCGTTCCGGGTCACTCGAGACACGGACCTCGACGTTGACGAGGAGGAAGCCGAAGATCTTCTCGAAGCCATCGAGACCGAGCTGCGGCGTCGCCGATTCGGACGGGCGGTGCGACTCGAAGTGGCGGCTGCGATGCCCGCCGACATGCAGTTCATGCTGGTCGAGGAGCTGGAGATCGATGCCGACGCGGTTGTTACGGTCCACGGGCTCATCGACCTCACCGGCCTGTGGACCCTTGTGGGCATCGATCGTCCGGATCTGAAGGACGAGCCATGGATCCCCAGAACGCCCCTCGATCTCCACGATGGTGAGCAGCCCCTCGATTTTTTCGAAGTGATCCGCACCGGCGATGTGCTCGTGCATCACCCCTACGACTCGTTCTCCGCCTCTGTCGAGAAGTTCATCGAGACGGCGGCCGCCGACCCCGACGTCCTCACGATCAAGCTCACGCTCTACCGGACCTCAGGGGATTCACCGGTCGTGAAGGCTCTGATCGACGCCGCCGAAGCCGGCAAGCAGGTCGCCGCGCTGGTCGAGCTCAAGGCCCGCTTCGATGAGCAGGCGAACATCGCCTGGGCGCGAAAACTCGAGCGCGCCGGGGTCCATGTCGTCTACGGCCTCGTCGGTCTCAAGACCCACACCAAGGTGGCCCTTGTCGTTCGCAGCGAGGCGGCGTCCGAGCTACGTCGATATGTGCACGTAGCAACGGGTAACTACAACTCGACCACGGCGCGCGTGTATGACGACATCGGACTTTTTTCTGCGGACCATGAGCTCGGTGACGATGTGACGAGGCTCTTCAACGCACTCACCGGCCTCGGCAAGATGCCGAGCTTCTCCCGCCTGCTTGTTGCGCCGACCGATCTGCGTCCCCGGGTCCTGGCGATGATCCGCAACGAGATGCCGGACGAGCATCGCGGCGCCGGCAAGATCCGAATGAAGATGAACAGCCTCGTCGACGAGGAGGTCATCACCGCGCTCTACGAAGCCTCGCAATCCGGCGTATCGATCGATCTCATCGTGCGTGGGATCTGCTGCCTTCGGCCCGGTGTTCCGGGGCTCTCGGAGAACATACGTGTGCGTAGTGTCGTAGGGCGATTCCTCGAGCATTCGCGCATCTGGGAGTTCTCCCGCGGCGGCACCCACGGAGAGCCGGTCTGGTTCATCGGGTCGGCCGACATGATGCCGAGGAATCTCGACCGACGCGTCGAGGCCGTTGTTCCCATCATCGATCCCCGTCTGCAGGAGCGGCTCGCCTCGATCCTCGATCTGCTCCTGGCCGACAACCGCCTCGCATGGAGCCTCGCCCACGACGGTGGCTGGACCAAGATCGACGCCGGTGAGGATGATCCGGTGAACTCCCAGGATGTCCTGTGTGCCGCAGCCGTCGTTCGTTCCCACGCGTTCTGATTCCCCTGCTCCTCTGAACTGAAAGCTCTGTTGTGCCGCTCTTCCTTGTTCGTCATGCCCAGGCCGGATCTCGCAGCGCATTCTCCGGCGACGACACGCTCCGTCCGCTCTCCGGGCGCGGACGACACCAGGGCGCGGACATCGCCGGCATGCTGCTCGACCTGGTCGGCGGGCGTCCCGTCACGCTCCGGTGCAGCCCGTATCGCCGGTGCACCGAGACGGTCGCCCCGTACGCCGCGGCCGCCGGTCTGCAAATGCACGTCGAGCCGTGGCTCGGTGAGGGCCCGACGGAGGAAGCGCGCGAACGCGTCCGGGTGATTGCGCCGACGATGCACGATTGCGCCGAGGTCTGGTGCAGCCACGGCGACATCATCCCCGCCATCATCGAGATGCTGGCGGCCCAGGACCATCTCGATCTCGGCGTCGAGCCTCGGGTGCAGAAGGCATCGATCTGGGTCCTCGATGTCGGACCCGATGACCGCTACACCTCGGCGGCCTACCTCGGGCCGACCTGCTGAGGTTCACCCGTCGTTCATCTGGACGAACACCAACTCGGCTGAACAACCCGTTAGCGTTCGGTTGGTGAGAATCGATCTGACGCAGGAACTCCACGACATCGACCGCAAGGTCACCGAGCTCTTCTCGTTGGTGAGCGAGGGTTTGGCCGGCGCCACCGACGCCCTGCTGTCCGGTGACTTCGATTCGGCGTCGAGCGTGGTTGCCCGCGAGCGCCTCATCGATTCGCTCTACTACGACATCGAAGCGCTGTTGCAGCGGCAGTTCGCCCTGGCCTCACCGGCGGCGACCGACATGCGTTACCTCCTGGCGATGCTGCGCATCGTCCCGGAGCTCGAGCGAAGTGGCGATCTCGTGGAACACATCGCCAACCGGGCCCTGCGAGGGGTCGGCGCCGAGCTCACACCGCGCCTACGTGGGCTGGTCGACCGGATGGGCCGCGTCGGCGTGATGCTGTGGCGCGGTGCGTCGGAGTCCTACGTGTCCCGTGATCCGGCGAAGGTTGCCGAGCTCCGCAACCTCGACAACGAGCTCGATGAGCTCCACGTCGCTCTCATTGCCGAAATCGTCGAAGCGGAGCTTCGTCTCCCGACGGCGATCGAGATGGCTCTCGTCGCCCGGTTCCTCGAGCGTCTGGGCGACCACGCAGTGAACGTGGCGAACCGCATGCGCTACGTCGCCACGGGCGAACACGGTCCCACGCACTGACCTCGGCGGGCGGAAAAAAATCGCCCGGTTGCTCCCGCCAGGGCAGCCGAGCGAGAATCCCGTAGGCGTTCATCTTTCGTTCACCTGACGTCAAGAAGTCGGCCACCTCCAGCGGGTTGACTGCATCGGTGCCCGTAGGTGACCATCTTCGTCTCCAGTTCCGATCGACCCACCGGCTCGAGCGTCGGTCGATCGTGCGCATGGTTTCCCCAATCGCGACGGCGCAATGACCGCCCCGATCACGGCGACGTCGATCGCGGCGAACGACGACAAGCCCCGTACGCTCAGTGCTCCGCTTAGCCGTGGCGATCGGATCTACCGGTCCGTAACCGTCGGCGGTGCGCTCTTCAGCCTCGTCGTGATGGCCCTCATCGCCATCTTCCTGTTCCGGGAAGCATGGCCCGCGCTCTCGAAGGCCGGCGGTTCGTTCTTCACCACGTTCGAGTGGGGACCAGACGACGACCCCGCGATCTATGGCATCGGCTCGATGCTCTTTGGCACCATCGTCATTGCGTTGATCGCCCTGATGGTGGCGGTCCCGATTTCGATCGGCGCCGCGCTCTTCATCAACGAATACACCCCTCTTCGTTTCCGCGCCGCGTTCGTCACGATGGTCGACCTGCTCGCAGCAATCCCGTCGCTGATCTTCGGGCTCTGGGGTCTGGCGTTCCTTCAGCCCCGCCTCGACGGGCCGGCCCGCTGGCTGTCCGAGTGGCTCGACTTCATTCCGATCTTCAAGACAACGGTTCCGATCTTCGGTTCGTCGCTGTTCGTGTCCGGACTGGTGCTTGCGCTCATGATCATTCCGATCATCACGGCGATCGCTCGAGCGGTCATGGCGGAGGTGCCGCGGGTCTATTGCGAGGCCGCACTTGCTCTCGGCGGAACTCGTTCGGGGATGATCCGCGAGGTCGTGCTGCCGTTTGCCAAGGGCGGACTCATCGGCGCCTCGATGCTCGGCCTCGGCCGTGCCCTCGGAGAGACGATTGCGGTGGCGTTGATCCTGTCCAATGACTTCCGCATACCCGACAACGTCCTCTCGCCAGGCGGGGCGTCGATTGCCGGGACGATCGCTCTGAAGTTCGGGGAGGCGAGCACGAACGGTCGGAGCGCGCTCGTTGCTGCCGGGCTCGTGCTGTTCATCGTCACGCTGCTCGTGAACATCGTGGCCCGTGGTGTCGTCGCCCGGACCAAAGCACCGGCAGGAGCCAAGAAGTGACCGTTGCCCTCCGTCCCCGGCGGCCGAACCGGATCCGTCCCTCCGACGCGATTCGATCGTTCGGCGTGATCGCAGCATCCATCGTCCTGACGCTTGGCTTGTTCCTCGTAACGCCGCTCGACGGTCCCTTGGGTTTTGTCGTCCTCGGGTTCGCCGTCTTCGTCGCTCTCCAGTACGCCGTCGTCCGCCAGATCATGGATCGCAAGCACGCGGTCGACCACATCGTGACCACGCTGGTCTACGGGTGCGCGACGCTGACGGCGATGCCCCTGGTGCTCATCGTCGGAACGGTGGTGGCCAAGGGTCTTCCCGGCCTGTCGCTCAACTTCTTCACCAAGACGCTTGAAGGTGTCGACCCGGCGTCCGGTCCGAAGGTCGGCGGTGCGCTACACGCCATCACCGGCACACTGACCCAGGTCGGATTCGCGGTGATCGTCACGGTGCCGTTCGGCATCCTCACGGCTGTGTATCTCACCGAGATCAAGGGCCGGTTCACCGGAATCGTGCGGCTCCTGGTCGACGCCATGTCGGGAATTCCTTCCATCGTCGCCGGTCTGTTCATCTACGCGATCTGGGTCGTCGGACCGGGTGACGGCTTCTCCGGGCTGGCTGCGGCGCTGTCGCTCAGCATCCTGATGCTCCCCACCGTGGCCCGCACCACCGAGGAGATACTCAAACTTGTTGATCCGTCGCTCCGGGAGGCCTCCCTCGCATTGGGCTCGCCGGAATGGCGCACGGTTTGGCAGGTGGTGCTCCCCACGGCCCGGGCCGGCATTGTCACCGCAGTGATTCTCGGTATCGCCCGCGTCGCCGGTGAGACCGCACCCTTGCTCCTGACGGCGTTCGGCAACGACCGTGTGGTGAACCCGGGATCGGCACTGAGCGAACCGCAATCAGCCCTGCCGCTGTTCATCTTCCAGCAGCTCGCCCAAGACCAGCGGGAGCGGGCCTGGACTGGCGCGCTCGTGCTCATCGGCCTCGTCCTCATCCTGTTCATGATCGCCCGCTTCGTTTCCCGCAACGCCAAGACCACCCGCTGAACATCGCCGTGCAACCCCTCGCCCCAAAGGACGCCACAATGACTGCCGTGATGCAACCTGGAACGGAACACGTGAACACGAATCCGGCATCCGCCGACATCGCCCTCCGGGCGACCGATGTTTCCTGCTGGTTCGGGAAGCGGAAAGTCCTCGAGGGAATCAACCTGGCGATCCCGCGGCACACCGTCGTCGCGCTCATCGGCCCGTCGGGGTGTGGCAAGTCGACGTTTCTGCGGACACTGAATCGCATGCACGAACTCGTGCCATCGGCGGCGCTCGCCGGTTCGGTCGAGTTGGACGGCAAGGACATCTACGGCAACGAGCTCCGCCCGAGTGAGGTCCGCAAGCGCATCGGCATGGTCTTCCAGAAGCCGAACCCGTTCCCGGCCATGAGCATCCGCGAGAACGTCCTGGCCGGCCTCAAACTCACCGGGCAAAAGTCCGACGACGCCGACCAACTCGTCGAATGGGCCCTCATGCGGGCGAGCTTGTGGAACGAAGTTCGCGACCGGCTCGATACCCCGGGCGGTTCGCTCTCCGGCGGCCAGCAGCAGCGTCTGTGTATCGCCCGGTCGCTCGCTGTCAAGCCCGATGTCCTGCTGATGGACGAGCCGTGTTCGGCGCTCGACCCGACCTCGACACGTCGGGTCGAAGAGACCATCTCCGAAGTGTCGGCGGAGGTCACGATCGTGATCGTGACGCACAACATGCAACAGGCTCAGCGGGTGTCCGACGAGTGCGCGTTCTTCCTCGCCGAGGAGAACCAGCCCGGCCGGATCGTTGAGGCCGGATCGACCGAGCAGATGTTCGGCAATCCGGTCGACCCGCGCACCAATGACTACGTGAACGGTCGCTTCGGCTGATTTTGAGGGCCGGGCCGGCGAGCTGGTGCGCCCGAACCTTCGGTCGTTGTTCACCCTGCGTCCATCTTGACGCCCGGAACCGGACAGTTTCGGTCCGTAGGTTCTCTCTGTACCCCAACAAGGAGTGAACACCGTGCTTCGCAATCGTTTCCTGGTCGCCTTCGGCGCCGCCGCCCTGCTCGCGCCATTGGCTGCCACCTCGGCATCCGCCCAGACCGCCACGCTCGACAAGAACGTGACCGTGAGCGGACAGGGTTCGACGTTCATGTCGAACTTCATGGAGCAGTGCAAGGTCGACGTCAAGAACGCGTTCGGCATCAACATCGCGTATCAGCCGACCGGTTCCGGAGCGGGCCGTAGCGCGTACCTGGCCGGGACCAACGACTACGGAGGATCCGATGTCGCCTTCGCGACCTCGGAACTCCCGCGGGCGAAGGACAAGCCGTTTGTCTACATCCCGTTGACCATCGGCGGCATCGCGGTCATCTACAAGGTTCCAGGTGTAACGGACCTGAAACTTTCCGGTCCGACGCTGGCGAGGATCTTTGCCGGATCGGTCCAGAAGTGGAATGACGACGCAATCGCCCGGGAGAACCCGGGAGTGAACTTGCCCGATCAGGTCATCCGGGTCATCGTTCGTTCCGACTCCTCAGGGACCTCGAACGTGTTCAGCGACTACCTGTCCACGGTGGGCAAGGGCGGCTGGAAAGCCGGCGCCACCAGTAACTTCCCACCGCCGCCGGGCAACGGCATCGCCCAGCGTGGCTCGGACGGTGTGTCGAACTACGTCGCCGGAAGCCAGGGCGACTTCTCCATCACCTACTCCGAGGTGAGTTTCGCTACGGAACGCAAGTTGAGCGTCGCCAAGGTCATCAACGCCGCCGGGAACCCCGTGCTCCCGGACCCCGCCAACGTGACCGAGGCGCTAGCCGAATCGGCGGTCAACGACGACGGAACCCTTTTCCTCAACTACAACGCGCCCGGCGCGATCGCCTACCCGATCTCCACCACTGCGTATCTCATCGTCCCGCAGACCATCGACAAGTCCAAGGGTGATGTCCTGAGGACCTTCCTCACCTACTCGGTCGGCGAGTGCCAGAAGAAGGCCGAGAAGAACGGCTACGCCCCGCTGCCGGCCTCGCTGGTGAAGCTCTCCCTCGACAACATTGCCAAGATCAACGGTTTTCTGGACAAAGAGGTTTTGGTGGAGGGGCAGTTGCGCCGCGCCATTCAACAGGACATAGGAAGACTCAAGGACATCAAAAGCTACCGCGGTACGCGGCACCGCCGGAATCTGCCGGTCAGGGGTCAGCGGACTCGAACAAATGCC
>JANOHI010000322.1:0-1042 GCA_031406385.1 Acidimicrobiia bacterium | reverse complement strand
CTCGTCGGCGACATCCTCGTCGGCTGGGACCCCGTAGTGCTCGGCGAGCGTGGCGAGCCGCAGACCTTCGGCGCGCAACAGCGCCGGGACCTTGATCCGGCCAAGGCTCCGATCGAGGAAGAGGTCAGGCAGCCCGTCGGGATGCGACACGCAGCGCGTCCTCGATATCAGCGACGCTCACGCCGAACTCCTCGGTGAGCTCTTCGATCGACTCGCCGGTCTGGAATCGCGAAATGACGTCGTCGACTCGTGTGCCTCCACGAACGAAGATCGGACGACCAAACGAACGTGTTGGATCGCACACGACTTCGCCGCGGTAGCCGGGCACTCGGAGAAGCGCAGCGTATCCGTCAGTGCCGAACTCGATGCGTTGCAGCTGCTCTCGCACGACGTCAACGAAGACGTGCTGTCCGTTGCGAACGACCACGAGCGACGACACGACGTCTCGTTCGACCCTGTCGGCCGCGAAGTCGTACAGGAGCTCCGCACCGTCTGTGTACAACTTCTTCGATGCAAGTGCATGACCTATGCCGAGCTCGCGCTCCAACACGGCTAGGGCAGGGCGAACCCGCTGCATTGGCACCCCGGATCGGCGAACGGCTGCCAGCACCATTGCCTCGGCTAGACCGATGAACGGGATGCTCGGCGCACGTCCCGCAGCCGGGAACGCCGTCACGACGGCTTCGCCGATGACAGCTGGGCGATCCGCTCGGTCGCGGACGTAGCCGTGCGTCCACGCAGCAAGCGTGGACGTCGGCACTTCGATGACCCGAGCCGCTTCCGCGACTGTGTAGAGGGGTTCGTCGAATCTGATGTCACGCTTCGTCATAGTCACCTCCATCATGATGTCCAGTGTGCCAGCCGGGTACGACGATGCGTGGTCTTGAACGCCGGACGGTCATGCATCGACGTCAAGGCTCCCGCGTGCTGACTGCTGTCAGAAGGTTGGTCAAGACGCTGACCTGGCCCTCCGCGAGATCCATCGACCAACGTCGATGTATCGGAAATGTATCTGTCGGCCCGATACACGCCGGGTTCCGAC
>JANOHI010000317.1:0-2305 GCA_031406385.1 Acidimicrobiia bacterium | reverse complement strand
CGCCAGCATGGCGATCGTGCTGGTCGACCGACGAGCCGGCGAGCTGCGCTATTCGCTTGCGGGTCATCCGGCGCCCCTGCTCATGCACGCCGATGGGTCCATGCAGAGTCTCGACGCCGCCCGATCGATTCCGCTGGGCGGGCTTGCCGTCGACCGGCCCGAGCATGCGCTCCCCTTTCATGGTCAGGTCAGCATCCTCTTGTACACCGACGGTCTGACGGAGCGCCGGGCCGAGCACATCGACATGCGGATTGCGCTGCTGCGCTCCGCCTTTCAGCAGACAAAGGTGCCGATCAACGACCTGCCCCGGGCATTGATCGCCAAAATGATGAGTGGCGGGGATCAGAACGACGACATTGCGGTGCTGTGCGCCAGCTTCGAACCGGTCATGGTCCCCTTCCGCCGTCTGCTTCCGGCGCACACAAGTCACCTCGCTGCGCTGCGAGGCGAGCTTCGGGCGTGGATGGCGAAAGCAGGACTCCATGCGGACGATTCCGATGACTGTTTGGTGGCCGTCTGCGAGGCCGTGACCAACGCCGTCGAACACGGCAACGATGTCGAAGGTCGGCCTATCGATATGCGCGCTGACTACCGCCTAAACGGTTTCTCGTTCTCAATAGCCGATCACGGGAAATGGAAGCTCCCGGTTGACAGTGGCGGAGCGCGAGGGCGGGGTCTCACGCTCATCCGTCTACTCATGGACGACATGACGGTCGACGAGACAGACCACGGCACCACCATCAGATTCACCAAAGAATTAGTGCTCCCGGAGGGCTCACGATGAAGATAGAAGAACTCGCAACAGTGACCACTGACACGACAGACGGCACCGTAATCGCCCGAATCTCGGGCGAACTCGACAGCTCCAACGCCAAGCACCTTGGGGACACGATCGTTGCCGCTGGAGCGCAGGCCCGTGCGTGCGTCGTCGACCTGACCCTCGTGACCTATCTCGACAGTGCCGCGCTCACCATGCTGCATCGACTGGCACAGCAGGCGGCCGCGCTACATCTCGTCATGCCGCCGGACTCTCGAGCGGCGCGCCTCGTCGAGATCGGCGGGCTTGACACCGTCCTTCGAACGCATCAAACCATCGACGATGCGCTCGCCGGACTCTGAGCCGGCTCCCCGACGGTGCAACGTCGACCCGCCAAGAACCCTAGCGAATCGGCTTCAGACCGCCCTGTCGGCGTAGGGAATCTTCTTCGGAGACGCGTTCTGACACGCTTCAGACTTCCACCAGGTCTCGCAGACCGAGTCCCGCAGAGGTTAACGTTTTCGCTTCCGCTGGCAACTTGTAACCACTTGCTACTTGTGATGCGTTACGCCCGTTGCATGTTCGATCTCACCGCGACGCTCGCCGAACTACGCGCCGAGGGAGGCGATCTGCCTGGGGTCGAGGTGAAATCGGCGGCTGGAGGACTACCCGAGTCGATCATCTTGAATCGACCGCGGCGGCGAAGCTGCGCGTAGAACTCGTCGATCGTGACCACCGTCAGTTCCCGCACAAGCACGTCGCCAATGTTCGGCGTGAGTTGTCGGTCAATGATCGACCGAACGTTGCGGGCCGTGGCCGTCGCCCATCGCACCGACGCCACACCAAACCACCGCTCGAACAATTCAGCCATCGTCGTGCGCGCTCCAACGATTGGGGCCACGTTTGCAATCTGCGCAAGAGCTCGAAGCTCACGCTGCGCCTAGGTGCGGCTACCTCGCACCGTCTTCGAAACCTACCGACGACGACCGGTGAGCGGATCCGTACCCGCAAACACGCGCAGCTCCCACGAATTCACACCTCGTTGACGAACCGTTCCACTCACACCGGCCACATCGACCAACCAGGGCCGGACCTGACCGTTCGTGATGGGCAAGTCGCGGGCAGTGATGGGCAACACCGACAACGAGCGCATCACGTGAAAAACAGAAACCCCCTGCTCAGCAGGGGGTTCCGTTGGAGCGGAAGAACGGGATTCGAACCCGCGACTCTCACCTTGGCAAAAAAAATCGATGGTCATCGATGTTCGACATGACCCTGACCAGCGTTTATGCAGCTCAGTGCGGGCACGGGGCTTCGTCGGCATGCCCTTCACGACCCCGAAACGCCCCTCGTTTCTGATCGAAGTGGCACGAAAGTGGCACGACAGGTACGTGCACTTATTTTTTCCTGAGACTGCGCCGGCTTCCTTTTCAGACGCTTGGCGTGGCCGCTGAGGACCCTAACGTTGTCTCTCTGAGGTCCGGTGGAACGTCGGAACTGAGGTTGTGTTTGTGTCGTTTAGCCGCTACTGTGATTGACGTGGGTGAC
>JANOHI010000311.1:0-7481 GCA_031406385.1 Acidimicrobiia bacterium | reverse complement strand
GTCCCATTCGATCCCCGTCGAACGCAGGATCGGACCGGTCGCCGAGAGAGCTACCGCTTCGTCGGCGGTGATCACACCGACACCCTGGGTGCGGTCGAGAAAGATCGGCTGACCGGTGAGCAGGATGTCGTACTGATCGAGGCGGGGCTCGATTTCGGCGCACAACTCGATCACGTCCTGCTGCCAACCCGGCGGAAGATCGGCGGCGACCCCGCCCGGGCGAATGTAGTTGTGGTTCATCCGCAGACCGGTGACCTTCTCGAAGAACGACAGCACGAGCTCGCGCTCACGCCACCCGTAGATCATCATGCCGACCGCTCCGAGATCCATCCCATTCGTGGCCTGGAACAGCAGATGCGACGCCATGCGATTGAGCTCGCACATCAGCATCCTGATCCACGTGGCCCGTTCCGGGATCTCCACCTCGAGCAGCTTCTCGGTGGCCAGCGAAAACGCCAGTTCGTTGAACAGCGGCGCCAAATAGTCCATCCGCGTAACGTTCGTGCCGCCCTGCAGAAAGGTCAGACCCTCAGCGGTCTTCTCCATCCCGGTGTGGAGGTAGCCGACGACCGGCTTGGTCCTCAGCACGGTCTCGCCTTTGAGCTCCAGCATGACCCGGAGCACGCCGTGCGTGCTCGGGTGCTGAGGGCCCATGTTGATGATCATCGTCTCGTCGTCACCGAGCTCGATGTCGTAGTCGTTGATGTCGATCGCCGCATCGTCGCTGACGCCGCGCAGCACGGCACCCTGCTCGCGAAGCAACTCCGCGGCTGGCGTGGCCAGGCGGTCCTGCATTTCTTGTCCGAAGTTCATGTCGTCCTCGCTGGCGTCGAACGCGGCGTCACGTTGTGGGTGAATTGGACCGGGATGCGGCCCGTCGCTTCGTCCTTGCGCAGCGGATGCCCCTGCCAATCGTCGGGCAGAAGGATGCGAGTGAGATCGGGGTGGCCCTCGAACCAGACGCCGAGAAGGTCGAATGCCTCACGCTCCATAGCTTCGGTTCCGGGGTACACGCCATAGAGCGAAGCGACCGTGGGAGTGTCACCAGGGAGCTGCACGCGGACACGAATCCGTTCACGTCGAGCGTGCGACAGCAGATTCACAACGACTTCGAAACGCTCGGGAGCGACACCGGCCGGAAGCACACGAGTGCTGTTGGTGAGGTAGTCAACGGCAGTGAGATCCACGGCCATCCGGAAGCCATCGGCGTAGAGCGCCGTGATGACCTTCACGTAGGTTGCGGCGCTCGGATGCACGACCTTCTCACCCCGGCTGTAGGACACCGGGGCACCGTGCACGAGTTCAGATTCCGCGGCGGCTGCGACGGAACTGGTGGCGACGTCGGACATCGTGGCCTACTTCGGTGTGCCGATGGAAATGGTCGCCGGCGGGACATCGAGACGAAACGACGCTCCACCACCATTGTCGTGGCGACGCTGCGCGATCTCGCCGGTCTGAATCTTTTCGTGCAGCGTCATGATTGCGTAGAGCAGCGTCTCCGGGCCCGGAGGGCACCCGGGAGCGTAGACATCGACGGGGACGATCTGATCGACGCCCTGCACGATTGCGTAGTTGTTGAACATGCCACCCGAGGACGCGCAGACGCCCATCGAGATGACCCACTTCGGTTCCATCATCTGGTCATAGACCTGGCGAAGCACCGGCGCCATCTTCTGACTGACACGACCGGCCACGATCATGAGGTCGGCTTGGCGGGGCGAGCCACGGAAGACCTCCATGCCGAATCTGGAGATGTCGAAACGCGACGCTCCGGTGGCATCATCTCGATGGCACAGCACGCAAGGCCGAACGACGCCGGCCAGGTGGACGACTTGCGCGACCAGTTCACAAACTTCTCCAGCGAGCCGGTAAGGAAGTTGTGGTTGAGATCTTCAAGTCCCATGGTCTAGGCCGCCGTTTCTTCAGGGGGTGCTGAGGCGGCGGCTGTCGCGGGGCGCGCCACCTTGCGGATGGTGGAAGAAGTGGTTCGCCCACTGGAGGCCCGCCCCGCGCTCGCTTCGAGACGACGGAGACGGTTCATCGGCGCCCAGTCGAGCGCGCCGTTGCTGATCAAATAGGTGAAGGCAACGACGACCGCAATCGAGAAGATGACCATTTCGACAAGGCCGAACAACCCGAGGGCGTTGAAGCGCACGGCCCAGGGATACAAGAAGATGATCTCGATGTCGAAGATGATGAAGATCATCGCGACAAGATAGAAACGAACCGGGAAGCGTTCGGCCGGCTCTTGGTCCGGGACGATCCCGCATTCGTAGGGACCGGTCTTGGCCGCCGACTCGCGTCGCCGTGGTCCAAGAACGGTGGAAGCGACGATGGACCCGAAGACGAACAGTTGGGCCAGCACGAACAGGATGAGGATCGGCAGGTAGGCCGCCATGGCGATACCTACGCCGTCGCCGGGCGGCTCTTCATCGCCGCCATGACTTGGCGGTCACGCTTGTGGAGCGCCCTCGTCGAAATGATCAGCAGGATCAACGAGGCAAGGAACACCTTGAACGCCGGCTGTCGGAGGTTCCCCTGGTTGCGGACCATCACCGAGCTGATGACCGGCTTGGAGGTGTCGATGATCGGCCTGCGATTGAAATCAACGGCGACCGCCCCGAAGGCGTCGAGCTTGTACGGAGCGACGCGGTCGACGTAGTAACGCTTCTGATGGAGCAGACCCATGAACCGGTAATCCCCGGGGTTCCACCAAGCCCCGCCGGTCTCCAAGCGTGGACGCAGCTTGATGCGCTGCGCGCCTCCGATCTCGTAGCCGGCGATGTGGGCGAACTGGGTGGAACTGTCGAAGACTTTCTCTTCGATCAGGTGCGCATCGGCTGCTGATTGCGCCTCGCCGCGAGTTGGCGTTCCTTCGGCGACTTCGGTCCACGCCTTCGGCAGCTTGGCGCCCTCGAGGGCCGGGGCCAGCGACGCCACCTTGTCCGACTGCGCATTGCCGACCTCGGTGATCACCTCACGAACCTGCCACGAGGGAGGGGTGCCTTTGAGACCGATGCCGTAGACCATCCACGCAACCGTCATAAGAACCATCCACGCCCAGAACCCGGCGTTGGCGAGAAGGAACCCGAGACGATTGCCGACATTCGTGGCGAGAATCACGTAGGTCCCGCCGCACAGGATCACGAACATGATCGCCGGGAAGAGGATGCCTCGGGTGGTGATGTTCCACTCGAGAGCTCCGAGGATCAGCGCGTTCATTCGAGACCCCGTTCGTAGGCGACGATCTCGTCGATCATCTCGTCGGTCAGCTTGTTGGCGAAGTAGGGCATCCCGCCACCGCTCCAGTGGTTCACGCCGCCGCTGCCGTAGGCCACCTGATCGCCGGCACCGACCTTGATGAACTCGGCCTGCTTGGCCGGATCAGGGAACTGGTTGGTGAGGCTCTTCTTGCGGAGCGACGGACCGTAAAAGCCACCGCCCGACTCCTTCGGCTCGCCGTAGCTCCAGCCGTTGGTATGACACCGGGCGCAGTGCTGATTGAAGAGCAGCTCACCGTCGGAGGCGGCCAGTGTTTTCTTGGCATTCGCAAGGTTCTTCTCAAGATCCGCAAGCGCCGTTTCGGCGGCTCGCAAGCTGATGACATTGCCGGATGCCTTCGAGTCGGCAAGCGCAGCCTTTGCCGTGTCGAGCGACTTCGCTTCGTTTTCCACGAGTGTCGCAGCATTGGCCCTCTCGTCGGTGAGCTCCTTGGCAGACTCGGCCTGCGCGGCCTTGGCCGCATATTCGAACGCAACCGCGAACGCCTTCTTGTTGTTGTTCCCGTTCGACTTCCAGGCATCCTCGTAGGCCCGCTTCGCTTCGGGACTCCCTTCGATCGCCCAATAGGAAAGGAGCGATACGACGTCGGCGATCTGCTGCGGCGTGCCGGGTCCACCGCCGGCGGTCCCCCAAGCGGGCATCGGGTTGTTCTTCGCCCCGCCCCGGCCGTACACCAGCACGTTGGTGATCTGGCCCGGCTGGTAACGCAATGCGACATTGTTGACCCGAGGGGCTTTCCACTGGACGGACCGAACGACCGCCTTTCCCGTCTCCGGGTTGATCTTCGGCTGACCGTTCTCGTCGTAATCGGTTACCGTCCAGGTGGCTACGCCGCCGCCGCCCTCGGGTCCGTGGCACGCGTTGCACGCAAAGGTTTCTTCGTAGTTGCGGAGACCGCGCTTGATCTCGCGCTTGTCGAAACCGATCAGGGCGCCCTTTTGGCGGCCCGGCTCACCGAGCCAGTAGAGCGGAAGCGAGACGGCGAGGACCGATGTGCCGACAAGGGCAGCGACGAGGAACCGGTCGAGCCGGCGTCCCTCGAACACCTCGTCGTCGGGCGGCGCCTTACGGTTCGGCGCGTCGAGAAAACTTGCGACGATGTCCTTGGTGGACCGTCGATTCTCGAGAACGAGATACACAGCCCAAGCCGCCAGCGCCGCGAGGACGATGACGACAGCGACGGCGCGCTGAGTGGTGCTGGCCAAGATCACAGATGCTCCTTGAAAACGAACGGGAGGGTCGGGCTAGTGCCCGGCCTTGCCGCCGACGCAATGGGGTCCCTCGGCCTCCTGGCCGGTGGTGTTGGTGCCCTGGGCGGGACCGATGATGACCTGTGAGGTATCCACGCTCACGATGCCAGCAGCGTCGACATCGACGTTGAACCGATCGAGCCCTCGGGGCGCCGGTCCGGCTTTGTATTCGCCGACACGGTTGTATTGCGATCCGTGGCATGGGCACTCGAACCACTGCGAGTTCGTGCACCACGGCACTTTGCAGCCGAGGTGGACACACTTTTGGTAGATCGCCGCCACACCAGACTCCATGCCTTTCATAACACCAGGGGCATAGACCTTCTTGGCCTTGTCAACCGTTTCCTTCGGATAGGCCGTGATGTAGGTACGGGCTTCGGCGTAGTACTTGGGTTCTTTCTTGGTGGCGATCTCGGAGAGAATATCGGTCAGCTTGCCGAGCGTGACCTTGGAACCGAAGCCACCGGAAAGACTCGGCCACAGGAAGGCCAGCAAGGACGCACCGAAGCCACCGAGCCCTGCGGTGAACATGGCGATCGTGGAACGATTGAGGAACTGACGTCGAGTGGCACCGAGTTGTTCCAGGTCCATCGGTGCCCGAAGCACGGCCGGGGCACCCGGTGCGGGTCGCAATTCCACGTCACCGGCGGTGCGGGAAAGCACGAGCGCTTTCTCCACGGCACGTCCCGATGGTGGTGGCGGGGCCGCTGCAGCGACGTCGGCCTGACGGCGCCGGGATCGGTCGCGTTTGACGGTCTCGCGGGCCAATAGCCCGGTCGCCGCTCCGCGGTCGGTGCGTCGAGACATGGTGGCTACCGCTGCAGCGGCGAGTACCACGACGGCGACAATGGCGATGATGAGAACGGTGGCGTTCATAGTTCGGCCTCCAGCGGGATCTGTGAGCGGACGCTCACAGTTCGAAGAAGATTCCTTCCTTCCACGGCATGATGAAGTTGAAGCCTCGTCCTCGGAAGAACGAGCCGATGATCACGAGCACAGCCCAGAACATCAAGAAGATGGTGAAGATCGAGATCGCGAACTTGCGGTCCTCCGGCTTGTTCGACGGGTTCTTGTCGAGGTAGGGAGAGAGGATGAGCAGGAACAGGCCCATGCCCGGAATGGTCACGCCGGCGACCATCGGATGGAACATGGTCAGAAGCTCCTGCAGGCCGAGGAAGTACCACGGCGCCTTGGACGGGTTCGGCGTGGCGTTGTAGTTCGCCAACTCGAGAAGCGGTGCATTGACGAACGCCGAAAGCACCATAAGCAGGGTCAGACAGGCCAGGGAGGCGACGAACTCGCCCACGAGGAGATGAGGCCAGGTGCTGACCTTGTCGGTCGGCGTGGCCTTCACGTCCTGGATCGAACCGGCCTTGACGACGGTAAGGAGCCGCTGCGTGTGACCGGCCGGGCCGACGAGACCGCTTCCGGCGGGCTGGGCGAGTGCAGCTGCGGCGGCTACGGCACCTGCCGTCGGCCTCTCGAGGACGGCAACTCCCCCGCCCGGAGCAGCGTCACCGGATGAACCCGATTCCTTCGCCGCTTTCGCGGCGGCGCTGCGGGCAAGTAGGTGGGCTGGAATCTTCCCGGTCTTCTCGGCGTCGGCGTAGCTTGCGGCCGCGTCGTCGGCCGGGGCCGATGCCGCCGGCGCAGCGGGGGCTTCTGGCGCGCCACCCTTCTCAGCCAGCTTTCGGGCCTTGGCCTCAGCGGACTTCCGCTTCAGTTCTTCCATGTCAGCCATGAGATTTCCTCCGCTCGCAGGGTGAAGTTGCGTAGGTCGCAGCCGGCCGGAACGTCCGCTCGGCTGCTATGGCAAGAGAACGATGCCGCATCACAGCGGCCCCGAGATCCCTCTCCGCCGTTGGTCGGTGAGAGTACTGCGACATCACAGCGGCCCCGAGATTCCGCTCAGCTCTTGGGTTGTGAAGACGATGCCGCATCACAGCGGCCCCGAGATCCCGCCATCTTTACGGACCCGCCAGAAGTGGATGGCCATGAAGATGACGATGATGAATGGAAAGAGCAGCACGTGGAGCACGTACCACCGTAAGAGCGTGTCGGTGCCTATCTCGACTCCCGAGAGGAGCACGAATTTGGATTGGGTACCGAAGACCGGGGTGTAGCCGATCATGTTCGTACCGACCGTGACCGCCCACAGTGCAAGCTGATCCCACGGAAGCAGGTAGCCGGTGAACGACAGCAGCAGGGTCAAGGTGAGCAGGATGACGCCGATGACCCAGTTGAACTCACGGGGAGCTTTGTAGGCACCGTGGTAGAAGACGCGCGCCATGTGCAAGAAGACGGTCAGCACCATCAAGTGCGCTCCCCATCGATGCATGTTGCGCACGAGCAGACCGAAGGTCACGGCGGTGTGAAGCGTCTTGATGTCCTGCCATGCCAGCGCTTCCGTGGGGCGATAGAAGAACATCAGGAAGATCCCCGTCACGGTCAGCACGATGAAGAGGAAGAACGACAGACCACCGAGGCACAGGGTGTAGCTGACCTTGACGGCGTGACGCTTCACCTTCACGGGGTGCAGGTGGTACAGCAACGAATTCATGATGACGTAGCTGCGGTTACGGGGGGAGTCCGAGTACCCCTTGCGGAAGATCGACCCGGGGCGGAATATCGAATTCCACGCCTGGCTTCCCTGGACGTTCTCAACGGACTTGGCGAGTCCGGCGCCGAGGCGTTCCGGAAGTCCGGGCTTCATGGGTGTGGTCACGAAAGCTCTCCTGCTGATCGATCGCTCAAAACGGTACTGCGCGGAACCTGCGGGGCGTTACTTGGCGGCTGAGCCGGCTGGCTGGTCGAGGCGAGTAGGAAGAACGCGTTCACGTCAGAACCGCATTCCGCGCTGGCTGGTCGAGGCGAGTAGGAAGAACGCGTTCACGTCAGAACCGCATTCCGCGCTGGCTGGTCGAGGCGAGTAGGAAGAACGCGTTCATG
>JANOHI010000072.1:0-1087 GCA_031406385.1 Acidimicrobiia bacterium | reverse complement strand
GAGCTTCAGGCGCAAGGAAAGCAGGTGGCGATGGTGGGCGATGCCGTCAACGACGCCCCGCGCTGGCCCAGGCGGACATGGGGGTGGCGATCGGCGCCGGGACCGACGTGGCGATCGAAACGGCTGACATTGTGCTCATGCGCAGTGACCCGCTCGATGTCGTAGTGGCGCTACAAATCGGACGTGGGACGGTACGCAAGATGCGCCAAAACCTCGGATGGGCGATTGGCTACAACGTCATTGCGCTGCCCATCGCAGCTGGAGTGTTTGAACCACGGCTTTCGCTCGCGCCCACCAGTCTGGCGGGATTGCTGACCTGATGGACCCAGGTGATCACCGCGACATCGCAGGTCCGAAAACGGCGGATTCCCCACCACCGGAATCAGTAGTTCGCCGGGATGTCAGCGGCGCTCCCTCCTCCGTACGGTGCAGGTCAATCCGAACACGAGGAGTTACTTATGAAACGTCAGTTCAAACACAAGGCGTTCGCCGGCTCGATCGCAGTCGTAGCGCTGTTGGTCTCTGGGCTGGTGAGCGCAAAGCCTGCGTTGGGTGCCGAGAACTTCGGAAACCACGTCTCCAACTGTGCACGCGGCGTGGGATTCAACGCTTCGCACAACCCGGGCATGCATCGGGGTGCCGCTGGCTGGGACGGGTCTGTGTGCCGGGGTTAGACGATTCCGGATGGCAAAACACCGTAGAGGGGCGTGGCCCGTGATGTCAGCTTTGCCTCCGCCACTCGCACCCGGAAGGGGGTCCCAGGAGGCTCGTCACCACCATCACCAGTGTTGATCGCTGATTGCATGTTTTCAACGACAGCGTGGCCAAGAAGCGAGACGGCCGAACGAGCACTCCGCCACCGCATCATTCCGCCAAAGCGAGCCGGGAACCGTTCCCTGTCGGTCCATTCCGCCTGGTGGTATTCTCTACGACAGTATGTCGGATATCCATGCATCGGGTAGTCCAGACGAAGCGAAGTCCTTGGACATCTCTCCTTTGCGCGTCCGGCTGCTCCTTGACCGTGCCGTCGAGTTGGCGGGCGAACACGATCTCGATGTCGTCTTGCGGAGGATCGTGGAGAGCGCGG
>JANOHI010000221.1:0-9040 GCA_031406385.1 Acidimicrobiia bacterium | reverse complement strand
ACCTGGCACGACAAGATCGCTTCGACCTACGTCGTGAACGTCTGACGTACCTCGGCCGGACGCATGGTTCCGGAGAGTGTTGCGATACCTGCCCGGGACGACCGCGTTCCGGGCAGGTTCGCGTCCGAGGGTCAGAGTGTTCGCTTGGCCCAGCGGTGCAGGCGGATGATGAACCCGACCGCTCCGAGCGACAGCACCAAAGACACGGCGTGCGAGGCGCGGTAACCGGCGGCGATCGCCGATCTGGCGAGATCACTCACATCCGTGTCGTCGCCCTTGAGGAGCGGCCGGATCTCCTCGAGGTCCCCGACGCGATGGCGGATCACGCCGAACAGCACTCCGCTCACGGCGGCCACGCCGACGGTCGATCCGAGGTTTCGCAGGAACTGGTGAGCGGCGCTGGTCCGGCCCATCTCGGTCGCGTCGGCCGACCGCTGGAGGAGGGTGAGGCCGGCGTTGGTGACTGCTCCGATGCCGCAGCCCTGGAGGAACGACATCGCCGCGACGACCGCGACCGGCGTAGCGGTCGAGCCGTAGACCGCGAGTCCGACGACCAGGGGTGGGATGGTGAGCACACCGCCGGCGAGCATCACCTGGGTGTTCGATATCCGGTCGAGGAGGCGGCTGACGACGATGGACGCAAGCGTCCATCCAAGGGCCATGAAGCTGACGGAGAACGCGGCGATCTCGCGTGAGCGTCCGAGCGCTCCGGTCACGTAGAACGGAACGAACCCTTCCACCGCGAGTCCGCCGGCGAACAGCAGGAACACGGCGATGTTGATCGCGGCGAACGGAGCTTTGGTGAGATGACGGAGTTCGAGGATCGGCGAAGCCGTGCGTCGTGCGTGCCTCCAATAGGCCCCGCCGATAACGAGCGCGGCGGAGAGGGGGAGCACGGCGTTGGCATTGAACTCGGTGGCACCCACGAGCAGCAGGGTCAGGAAGGTGCCGAGCAGAACGAGCCCACGGAGGTCGAAGGAGACCGACGCTCCCTCGCGCTTTCCCGGCAATCGGTTCCAGCCGATGAACGCGGCAAACAGCGTGAGAGGAATGTTGACGGCAAACACTGCGCGCCAACCGAGCGGGGTCCGGACGAGCGCGGCGGCGAGTGCGGGCCCGGCGAAAGACATCACTCCCCACACGGTCGAGTTCGCGGCGAATGCCCGGCTCCGAAGATGCTCCGGGAAGGTCACTCCGACCGCGGCGAGGGCAACGGCAACGACCAGCCCGCCGCCTATTCCCTGCACGGTGCGGGCGAGGATCAGCGTCTCCATCGTGGGCGCGAAGCAGCACGCCGTGCTCGAGAGGAGAAACGTGACCAGCGTGAAGCGATACACCCGGGCGAGGCCGAGGCCGTCGATCAACGGCCCGGAAGCCAAAGCAGCGATCGTGAGGGTCAAGGTGAAGGACGTAAAGACCCAGGGCAGCAGACGAACCCGGCCAAGGTCGCCGGCGATGGTGCTCTGTACCGCGGTCACGCCCAGCCCATCGAACGCCGACAGCGAGATCGCCGTGAGGGTCGAGACGGTGATGGAACGGTACTGCGGCGACATCACCGACTTCGCGGCGCGGTTCGCGCTCGCGGCGGACGTCACCGCGTCACTTCTCGGTGGCCGAAAGCTCACGTTCGAGGATGACGGCGACGCCGTCGTCGTCGTTCGACAGCGTGATCTCGTCGGCTGCTTCCTTGGTCACCGGGTGCGCGTTATCCATCGCCACGCCGTGGCCTGCCCACGCCAGCATGTCGACGTCGTTGGGCATGTCACCGAACGCGATCACGTCGCTCTTCGAAGCATCGAAATGATGGGCGATACGTTCGAGGGCATCGGCCTTGGTGACCCCGAACGGCATGAGCTCGATGAGTGAGTTCGGTCCCAGATCATCGCCCATGGTCCCATAGGTGACCGTGGCGAGGTCACCGATTGCTGCGATCAGGTCGCCGAGCAGGTCAGTGTCCATTTCGTGGTGTCGGAACATGATCTTCGTGAGCTTCCCTTCGAGGAGCTCCTCGAGCGGGGCCTCGCGTGCCTCGCGCCCATGCGCGAAGACAGCCCGATAGCCCGGAGTGTGGCCGAAGCCCGACGGACCGTCGACGGCGAACGAGGCGTCGGGGAGGATTGCTCGGATCGCGTCGGCCGCCGCGAGAGCGGTAGCGCGGTGGTGGAGTCGTTGATCGACGACCCGTTCGTCGGTGAGATCGATGACCATGGCCCCGTTCGAGCACACGGCCAGTCCCTGGTGGCCCGTCATCTCGGCGATCGGGTGGACCCAACGCGGAGGGCGGCCGGTGGCCAGCACGAAGGTCGAGCCCCGGGCGACGATCTGGTCGAGCACCGCCTTGGTTCGGGGCGCCAGCGATCCGTCGGAACGCAGGAGCGTTCCGTCGATGTCAGACGCGACCACCCGAAAACGCACCCTTTCACGGTAGACGCTCGTCGGAGAAGCGGGCACCCCCTCCTCGAAAGCCGCCGCCCGGTCAGCCCGTCGCGTTGGGTTGGGTGAGTCCCTGGGTCAGCTCAGCGCGTTGGGTCGGGAAGTTTGCACTTTTGCACGAATCCCGACCCAACGACGTCGGCTGACCCAGAAATCGCCCTGTCACGTCGAAGGCTCGGCGTATTCGCGGAACGCCGACAGGGGCGCGGGGCGCGAAGCTCGTCTTGAATGCGGCGGGCGGAATCCATCTCAGCAGTCTTGCGGGTTCCGTGCCCTCCTCCAAAGGTTTCGTAGCCGTTGTTGGTTCGTAGACTCTGGCAACGCAGAAAAGTGTTCCTTTGTCCGGAACGCATCGGAAAAGAGACTCTCCATGGATTTCGAACTTTCAGACGAGCACCAGATGTTCCAGAAGACCATGCGCGACTTCGTCGACCGCGAGATCCGTCCTGTTGCCCGAGACTGGGAGCACGAAGGTCGTTATCCGACCGAGATCGTCGAGAAGATGAAGCAGCTCGGGCTCTTCGGCATCACCATTCCCGGTGCCTACGGCGGGATGGACGCCGATCTTGTGACCATGGCGATCGTGTTCGAGGAGATCTCCAAGGGCTGGATGGGGATCGCAGGCATCCTCGGCAGCCACTCGCTCGCCTGCAAGATGATCGTCAACCACGGCACCGAGGAGCAGAAGCTGCGCTGGCTCCCCGAACTGGCGACGGGCGTTCGTCGCACGTGCATCGCGTTGACGGAACCGAACGCCGGAACCGACCTGCAGCGAATTCGGACCACGGCGAAGAAGGTCGAGGGCGGCTACGTCGTCAACGGCACGAAAATGTGGATCACCAACGCCCGCTACGCGAACCCGATGCCGGTGCTCTGCAAGACCGATCCGAGCACCACGCCGCCGCACAAGGGCATGAGCATCCTGATGGTCGAGCAGGGTTCGGCTGGTATGACCGTGACGAAGGACATCGGCAAGCTTGGCTACAAGGGCACCGAGAGCTGTGAGGTCGTGTTCGAGGACTGCTTCGTTCCCGACGACTGTCTGCTCGGCGGCTACGAGGGGCGCGGGATGCAGATGGCGCTGGGTGCGCTGGAGGTCGGTCGGGTGAACATCGCCGCGCGATCGGTCGGGATTGCGCAGGCGGCCCTTGATCAGGCGCTCCGCTACACCAAGGACCGCGAGGCGTTCGGCCAGTCGATCAACAACTTCCAAGCGGTGCAGATGAAGCTCGGCGATATGGCAACGCAGGTGCAGGCCGCGCGACTGCTCACGTGGTGGGCGGCGTGGCGTTCCGACAAAGGTATGCGCGCAGATATGGAGTCGGGCATGGCGAAGCTGTTCGCATCAGAGGTGGCGATCACGTGCTCACTCGACTCGATGCGCTTGCACGGAGGCTACGGCTACTCCACTGAGTTCGAGGTCGAGCGTCTGTATCGCGACGCGCCGCTCATGGCTATCGGAGAGGGCATGAACGATATCTTGAAGACAGTGATCGCGAAGGCGCTGATCGCCGAGCTGCACTAGTGCACCGACCCTTACCCGGAGCGCTGCGATGATCGAGACCGTCGGACTCAGAAAGACCTTCCAGCCGAGGGAGCAAGGTGGCCGTGGCGCGAAGAAGGGCGAGGCTCTCGAGCCGATCATCGCCGTCGATGGCATCGACCTTCGGGTGAATGCGGGCGAGATCTTTGGACTGCTCGGACCCAATGGGGCCGGGAAGAGCACCACCATCAAGATGCTGGCCACGTTGCTCGCGCCGAGCGGTGGGCAGGCAACGGTTGCCGGGTTCTCGTTGGCCACCCAGCGAAGCGAGATCCGCCGCGTGATCGGTGTGGTCTCACAGGTCGGCGGTCTCGACTCCGAGGAGACTCCGATGCGAGAACTGGTCCACCAGGGAATGCTCTTCGGGCTCGACCGGGTTGCCGCTGAGCGGCGAGTGCTCGAGCTGCTTGACCGCTTCGAACTGGGAACGGCGGCGAATCGGCAGATCAAGACGCTTTCCGGTGGACAGCGTCGACGCATCGACATCGCGCTTGGCCTAGTCCACCGACCCCAACTGCTCTTCCTCGACGAACCGACGACCGGACTCGACCCGCAGAGCCGGGCCAACCTTTGGGAAGAAGTGCGCCGCCTCCGCGCCGAAGGCACGACCGTGCTCATCACCACCCACTATCTCGATGAGGCTGACGCGCTCTGTGACCGATTGGCCATCGTCGATCACGGCCGGATCGTGGCCGAAGGCACTGCCGACGCACTCAAGGCCGGTGTCGGCGGTGATGTGATCACCCTGCACCTTCCGGACCCGTCCGCCGCCGACGGGGTGATCCGATCGAGTGGTCTCGCATCGGACATCGAACGATTCGGCGACGATGCGCTCCGGCTCACCGTTGCCCGTGGCGACTCCACCGTGGGCCCGCTCCTGCGCCTTCTCGACGAAGCCGGCATCGAAACGACGTCACTCTCAACGGCGCGTCCGACTCTCGACGACGTGTTCCTCCGCCATACCGGTCGCTCTCTACGTGACGCCGCCTGATCCTCCTATCGGAACCAACGCTCTTTTAATGCTCCGCGATGTCCGCCTTGTCTTCATCCGCTCGATCAGCCAGGTTCTGCGCAACCCGGTGTGGGTCGTCGTCAACCTCGTGCAGCCGTTCTTCTACCTGCTCTTCTATGCGCCGTTGTTGAAACGCACCATCGGCTCTGATCGGCTCAATGGTGTGAGCGCATACGACATTTTCGTCCCCGGTTTGCTCATGCAGCTTGCGTTGTTCGGTACCGCGTTCGCCGGATTCGGCCTAGTCTCCGAGCTTCGCGAGGGCGTGATCGAACGGATGCTGGTCACGCCGGTCCGACGCAGCGCGCTCCTCATCGGTCGGGTGTTGGCGAACCTTGCCGCATTGGTGTTTCAGGCAACGGTCATCACGCTGGTGTCTTGGCCGATGGGTCTGAACCTGCGGCCGTCGGCGATCCTCGGCATCCTTGTACTGCTCGGCGTTGGCGTCACGTTCGCGTCGCTTTCCTACACCGTGAGCATGATCTTGGGGAGCGAGGACGCGCTTGCCGGACTCCTCAACTTCGTCACGGTGCCGATCCTGTTGCTCTCCGGCATGTTGCTGCCGCTTTCTCTTGGACCGAAGTGGCTGCAACAGGTCGCGAATGTGAATCCGCTGAAGCACGCCGTCGACGCGGCACGTGATCTCTTCGCCGGAAACCTCACGACGTCAGCCGTCGGTCGGGGTGTCGGTGTCGTTGCCGTGTGCGCGACCGCGGCGCTGGTGATCGGGACACGTAAGTTCGAGCACTACGCCGACTGAGCCCGCAGGTTCTAGCCCGATGAACAGCCTTTCCTAGCTTTCCGTGCACCCTTTGCGCGTGTTTCGCGCAGCCTCTGCTCGTGTTCTGCGACGTCTTTTTTGCTCGTCCGGCACGAGCCAGAGTCACTCGATCTCGACGCCGAAGCCGACGACGAGGCCGGCGAGGGAGTGGGCGGAGAAGCGAGCGCCGCGGAGTTTGGCCGTCGTCGGGTCAATGGTGAATCCGTAGGCGGTGCGGAAGTCGGCGTTCGAGAGGTTGGTCCGGGCAAACCCGGCTCGGCCGAGATCGGTGTCGAGGAAAGATGCGCCGGTGAGGTCGGACTCCATGAACTCCGCCTCCAACGCACGGCATTCGGTCACTCGGATCGACCCGAGCCGCGAGCGAGCGAAATTGACGTAGCTGAGATCGCACCGATCGAAGCTGTTGGGCGAGGTAGCGGAGTACGCCGACCATGATGCGACCGAGAAGTCCGCTCCGGTCAGGCGGCAGTCCTGAAACGCGGTGTCGCGAATGATGCAGTCCGTCCACTTCGAGAGTGACAGATCGGTTCCGATGAATCGGCATCGGTCGAAGATGCATTCGGTCGGCGACCACGGCGCGTCCGATGCCGTGAGGCGAAACTCGCAGTCGGCGAACTCGACGTCACCCAATGCCTTGTGCGGCGGCATCGTTCCGTCGATCACCTCGTCGGTCCACCGCTCACCGTCGTCGACCTGGCCGATGTCCATCCCTGCAACCTACGCCGACGACTCTCGCGATCGGGTCCTGGGACTACACCGATGCGGTGTCGGCGTGATGCCTCGCCATGTTGGCCGGGTAACTGCGGGCGTAGTAGTTCCACAATTGCTGGCCGTAGACGCCCGTTCCGGTGCTGAGCTGGCCCGACCGCCCGGCCAGGAGTTCGTCGCGCTTGGCCATGAACCCGGCGGTCGCGTGACGCGGGCTGGCGGCGACTGCTGCGGCGAAGGACGGCGCCAGGGGGAGCGGACCGAGTCGCGTTCGCAGATCGGGCCCGTGGAAATACGCCGACGAAAGTCGGGCCTCGGTCGTAATGACCCGGTGGGTGGTGGCGACCACGTAGTTCCCGCTGATCTCCTGGAGCATCTCGCCGAGGTTGATGACCAGCGTTCCCGGCACGGCCGGCACATCGATCCACGCGCCGTCCGGATTGAGGGCCTGGAGACCGCCGACCTCGTGCTGCACGAGAACCGTGACGAAGCCCGCATCGTGGTGGGCGTTCACTCCACATTGCCCGGCCGGAGTTTCGGGGTACGAGATGAGCTTGGCCAGCGACAGCGGGCGCTCGCCGAACATCGTCGACAGATGATCCCCACCGAGCCCGAACGCAGTCGAGAGTGCAGCAATCAGTTCGTTGGCGATTGCGCCCATTTTCGACATGAACTCCTCGACGAGCGGTCGAAAACCGGGGAGTGCCGCCTCGTCGAGCCACTGGTTCGGACCATCGAGGCGAAGATACGGGGGAGCAACATCATATGTGTACGGGCTATGTTCGGTGCTGAGGTCGAGCTGCTCGCGATAGTCGACACGGTTGTCCGTGAGTTCGGCTCCGACACGTTCCCAGCCACGGAACTGGGGCGAATTGACCTTGTCGATCTGAGCCTTGACGCTCTCCGGAAGGGCGAAGAACGAAGCGAGAGCGTCGAAGTATCGGTCGAGGAAGGGCTGCTCCACCCCGTGGCCGCTCAGGAGCAGGAAGCCGACCCGATGCGAGATCTCCAAGAGGTCGGCGGCGAACTGCTCGCGTGTCGCGGCCGATTCGGGAGCGGTCCAGTTGGTGAGGTCGAGGACAGGGATTTCGGAGAACATCGGCTTCGATCCTTGAGCGGGTTCGGCAATCAGATGCGCGGTGCGCGTGTTCACCGTGCTTCGGCCCCAAGCGTAACGGTCGCGTTCTCCGTGGTTCTCAGTAGGCTGTCTTGAGCAGCGACGCGGCGAGCCTGGTCGTACCCAGCGATATCGGTGTGCCGCTTCCCGATGCCTAGTGAGGCGCCGATGGCCACCACCGACCTTTCGATGGCGCGAACCATCACCATTTGGGTTGACGGCCTCGGTCACAGCGGCGTAAACCGCAGGGTCGTCGAGCAGCCGCTATTCGGCGGCGGAAACCCGTCGGCTGCGATGGCCCGCGAACAACAGCGCGGAACCGAGACCGAGCAGCAACAGCGCAAGTGCAACATCGGGACCCGTGGGTCGGCCCGTCAAAGCGAGAGCCATCGGCTCGACGGCAAACGGCACGTCGAGCCGTACGGTGGTGCGCAGCACCTCCGCCGTCCATCGGCGGGTGAGTCCGTCCGAGAGCACCTCGATGGTGAGCAGCCCGACCGGGACGTCGACAAGTTCGTAGCGGCCCTCCAGGTCGGTCACGACGGTGCGGCGGGTCCCGTCGGCCAGGACCAGGGTGACGAGAGCTCCAGTGGCGACGGGCTCGTTCGGTGCGCGTCGTCCGTCGCCATCGACGTCCACGAAGACGACTCCCCGAATCGCCTGCCGGGGTTCACCCAATGGAGGTTTCGGTTCGGCTGTGGACGTCGTCGGCCCCGTCGCCGTGGTGGCCGTCGGATCAGTTGTGGTCGTTGCCTCCGCATCAGTGGTGGGAGTGGGTGCCGAAGGTA
Organism: Acidimicrobiia bacterium; assembly: GCA_031406385.1. GTDB lineage: Bacteria > Actinomycetota > Acidimicrobiia > Acidimicrobiales > JANYDT01 > JANLQX01. The sequence goes on along the minus strand of JANOHI010000221.1, from coordinate 658 downwards.
ACGGCTCAGGCGTTGTCACGACCGAGGTGGTGGGCGGCACGACAAAGGGTGTCGGTTGGTCCGACGTTGTCGTCGTCGCGATCGGTTCGGTTGTGGTGGCCGCAGTCGCTGTGGTGGTTGTCGTGGTTGACGGCGAGTCTGGGACTGTTGTGCCTGGTGTTGTGTTCGCTGTGGTGGTCGTTGTCGACGGTTCAGCCGTGGTCGATGTGGAGGTCGCCGGAACGGTCGTCGTCGTCTCGGGTGCAGTTGTTGTTGTTGTTGCTAGGGATGCGGTGGTTGTTGTCGGGAGCGCAGTGCTGGTGGTTGTCGATGTCGATGTTGATGTCGTCGATGTCGTTGTCGTCGATGTCGACGTCGTCGATGTTGAAGAAGTCGGCGAAGTCGTCGAAGTGGGGGCGGACGTCGAAGACGTTGTGGTCGAACTTGGAGACGATGTCGTCGTGGATGGTGGGTTTGTGGTGCTCGTGGTGTTCGTGGTGGTTGTAATGCTCGTGGTCGTTGTCGTCGTTGTCGTCGTTGTCGTTGTCGTGGGAGGACGTGTCGTTGTCGTTGTCGTCGTTGTCGTTGTCGTGGGAGGACGTGTCGTTGTCGTTGTCGTACCATCAGCATTGACATCGGAAGCGGCAATTGCGCCCTGCACGCCGTCACCGGCCTGCGG
>JANOHI010000136.1:0-3397 GCA_031406385.1 Acidimicrobiia bacterium | reverse complement strand
CCCTCTCGGCCACTCGTGCAGCTCTCGAAGAGGGCATCGTCCCCGGCGGCGGAACGGCACTCATCCGTGCCCGCTCGGCCATCGATGCACTCAAGCTCACCGGCGACGAGCACACCGGTGCCGTGTTGGTCCGTAAGTCGCTCGAAGCTCCGCTGTTCTGGATTGCCCAGAATGCCGGCTTGGAGGGCTCCGTCATGGTCAACGCCGTGCAAGCTGCAACGGGCAACGTCGGCCTCAACGCCCTCACGGGCGAAATGGTCGACCTCGTCGAGGCTGGGGTCATCGACCCGGCCAAGGTGACCCGCTCGGCCCTGCAGAACGCCGCGTCGATCGCGGCACTGCTCCTCACCACCGAGGCCATCGTTGCCGACAAGCCGGAGCCCGCTGGCGCCGGTGGCGGCGGCGGTATGCCCGGCGGCATGGGTGGCATGGGCGGCATGATGTGATCTGACGCTCACGCGTCACTTCTTTTCTGGAACGGCCGGACCTTCGGGTCCGGCCGTTTTTGCATGTGCGGAAAAGCTATGCCGGGACCGTCGCCGTCCGCAGATCGGCGATGAGGTCAACGGCGAGCGTCACCAACGCGGCCAAGACCAGCGCAATGCCGAACCAGCGGGCCTCGCTCACTTGTTCGTTCAGCAGGAGCACACCGCAGAGCAGCTGACCGACCGGGGTGATGTACTGCAGTAGCCCCAACATGGCGAGCGGGATTCGGGTGGCGGCGATGCCGAAGAAGCTGAGTGGCACCGCCGTGACGACACCGACGAGCAACGCCAGGGTCAGGGTTCGACCCGACACCGAGGTGAAGGCGAGTCCGTCCGGGCGGGTGGCGAGCAACACCAGCCCGACGATTCCGATCGGCAGCATGGTGAAGGTCTCGGCCGCCAGGGCTCGGACACCGTCCAGGCCGGTGGTCTTCTTCAGAAATCCGTACAACCCGAAGCTGCACGCGAGCGACAGCGCAACCCAGGGAACGGTTCCGTACGCGATAGTAAGTACACCGACGGATGCGACGCCGAACCCAAGTGCAACCTTTTGTGTTCGACGGAGCTGTTCGTGAAGGACAAACACGCCGAGCGCTACGGAGATCAGCGGATTGATGAAGTACCCGATGGCGGCGTCGACGACGCGACCGTGAGCGGCGGCCCATACGTAGATCAGCCAGTTGATCGTCACCATCAGCCCGGCGAGTGCAACTTTCGCGAGTCGTCCGCGGTCGCCGAGAAGGTCTCGGAACCAGGACCTGTCGCGCTTCCCGAGCAGCACCAGCCACACGGACGCGCTGGTGAGAACGATTCGTAGGCACGCGAGTTCGAACGCCGGGATCTCGCGTAGGCGTCGGAAGTACAGGGGGAACAGCCCCCAGATCAGATACGCCGATGCGCCTGCTGCGATCCCGGTTCGCCGTTCGGTGGACGGCGCTCGCACTGCAACCACCGTACCGGGGCGGTTCGCTCCAACGTCCAGCTTTCGAATGACGCAACCTGGGTCGGCTCAGCGCGTTGGGTCGGGATGTGTGCGTTCCAGGCGACCCAGCTGACCCAACGCGTCCAGCTGACCCAACGCGTCTAGCTGACCCAACGCGTCCAGCTGACCCGACGGAGCAATTCGGAAGAGGCGGCTGCGCCAGTAGGTTGGACGACATGGCTTTCGCTCCTCCTCCCGCCGATCCGGCCAAGCTCCTCGCAACCTGGTTGCTGTGGGAGAAAGGTGAGGAAACGCCGGGGCGTGTGCTCGCCGACTTGAAGACGGCGGGGATGCGCGACCTCCTCGAGTCGCTCGTCAATCCCGCCTGAGCGTCGACGCGAAAACACCGTGCCCCGCGGCGGTCAACAGGCGATTCCCCGACCGACGGGTTGGCAGGCCGGCGGCCCGAACCCGTGGGCGGAGCAAATAGGCGACGCATCGTTCCACCTTCCCGAAATCGAAACGCGCCTTGTCCGCCACCGTGACGCCCGAACCATGCCCGGCGGCAACGCGCTGACCGACTTGATGCCGACGACACCGATGCGTCCCCCGTTCGTCAACGTGGCGAAGGACGCGGCGGTCCTGCTCCCGCTGTTTACCGACGAGATCGGTGACACCCGCCTGCTCCTGACCCGTCGGTCCGGTCGGCTGCGCAGTCACCGTGGCGAGGTTGCCTTCCCCGGTGGACGTCTCGATCAGGGCGAGTCGCCCGTGGACGCGGCGCTGCGCGAAACCGAGGAGGAGGTCGCCCTGCCGCGTTCGGCGGTACGCATCGTCGGCGAGCTCGAGCCGCTGACGACGGTGGTTTCGTCGTCGCGGATCACCCCGCTTGTCGGAGTGGTCGACGACATGGTGTCGTTGCTCCCTTCCCTGCGACCCAATCCGATCGAGGTCGATCGGATCTTCTCCGTGTCGCTCACCGAGCTGATTCACGCCGACTGCTACCGCGAGGAGATCTGGCCGTTCACCGACGGAACGTTCCCGGTGTGGTTCTTCGAGGTCGACGACGACACGATCTGGGGTGCAACCGCCCGCATGATCCGCCGTCTCCTCGATCTCGCCATTTTGTAGGTTCCCGGGCGGCAGCTTGTCGCGCATCCCAGATGGCGTCGCACATCCCACATGCCCCATTCCGGTGAGCAAATCGGCGATTTCGGGCATATGTGGGATTGCTCTGACTCTGATGTGGGATGTCGCCGTCGTCGGAAAGCAAGCCGGTATCCTCAGGGAATGGGCAAAGCGTGGATGAAACCACCGGCGGAGGAACCTCGGCCCACGACGGTTGAAGAACGAGGAGCCCTCCTCGTCGACTTGTTGCTGCTGAGCGATGCCTTGCCGCCGCGACGTCGTGAGGAACTGGAGTCTCCGGGCTTTCGGGAGTTGTGTGCCAAGCCCTGAACCGTCACTGGTCGACAAGATCCTGGCGGTGCACGTGGCCTTCGATGGTGCCGGAATACGGCACGCGTTCGGGGGTGCTCTAGCCCTTGCCTTCTACACCCGTGAACCTCGTGCGACCGCCGACATCGATCTCAACGTCTCACTCGACTCGATCGACGTCGAGCGGGTGTTTTCGGCGCTTCCCGCGCCTGTAGTCGTCGGATCTGCCGATGCCGAGAAGGTTAGGAAAGACGACCAGGTCCGGCTCTGGTGGGGACGCACGCCGATCGATCTCTTTTTCCGCGCGTCCCCGTTTCATGATGGCGTAGCCGCCCGAACGGTGCCGCACTCGTTTGCTTCCGCCGAGCTGCCATTTCTCTCGGCCGACGACCTGGCAATTTTCAAAGCTCTGTTCGATCGGCCCAAGGACTGGATAGATATCGAGGCGATGATCGACGCCGGGGCAATCGACCTTCCCGGCGTTGTCGACACCCTGCGTTCGTTGGTGGGCGACGACCGCCGAGTCGACCGGATGCAGGTGCTGACCGGGGAG
>JANOHI010000133.1:0-6353 GCA_031406385.1 Acidimicrobiia bacterium | reverse complement strand
CGACACCGACGGCGACGGCAGACGGGACTTCCTGATCCTCGACGACTTCAGCGAACGGCTCAGTGCGTTCCGGTCTCTGAGCAAGTCCAACGACGAGGCCGGCGTCGACAAGATCCTGTCGAACTTCGGGGCAAAAGGCACGGTCGAGAAAGACATTGTCCGGGAGTTGTCGGCCCGCAAGCCGCTCTACCTCCCTGCTCGTTTCGAGGAAGCCCATCTGATGGCCATGCGGTCGCTCGAGGTGCTCGATCGCAACGGGGCGCGAACCCCGCAGCTCCCCAAGCTTGGCCCTCTCACTCCCGTCCTGGTCTTCCTCGTGCAGTTGATCAGTCGATTTATCGTCCGCAACCATCAGGCTGAGGCGATCACGGCGATCAGGAATCTCTACATCCGCCGCGAGGCGAACGCTCCCAAGGATTCTCCGGATCGGTTCATGCTGCGGCGGGCCCGCATCGACGCCGAGCGGGTCATGCCGACACTGAAGAAGAACCCGCTCGGTGTTCCAACCTTTCTCCTCGGCGGCGCCGTGGTCTCTTGGTTGTCGTCGGTCGTGAGCGGCGCGTTGGAGGGCGCGAAGTCGAAAGTCGGCCTGATCGTGGCCATCGCCGTGCTGTTCGTCCTCTTCGGGCTGATCTCTTGGTCGGCGCTTCGTGGCGCTGCGGTGGCGCGCCATCGCATCCGTCTCACGCTCGACAACCCGCTGAAGGCGCTGTGGGAGACCGTCGGCGCCGCTGGCAAGCCGCCGAAAGACTCGTCCGCGTCGTTCGCGCTCATCGCCATCGTGCTGTCGGGACTGGCGTTGGTGCTGATCCCCGTCGTGCTGGTCGTCGTGGTGGTGCGCTAACCCGGTCCGGCAACCATCAAGCAGCGTGCTGGTCGTCGTGGTGGTTCGCTAACCCGGTCCGGCAACCATCAAGCAGCGTGCTGGTGCTGGTGGTGGTGGTCCGCTGACCCCCGGTCCGGCAACCAGCAAGCAGAGTGCTGGTGGTGGTGGTCCGCTGATCCCCGGTCCGGCGAGAAGCTCAGCTCACGCTGTGACGCCGAGGAGTGGCAGGCATCCTTCGAGCCCTTCGACGGTGATCGGCACATCGAGGCGCGTGGCTTCCCATCGCTCACGCGTCAGGCGGTACTTGCGTGTTGTCGCCGGCGAGCCCCGACGAACGGTGGTTACAACGCCATTGGGTTCGTAGCCGTTCGCCAACGAGACGCGTTGCGAAGCGATGTTGTCTTCGAACGCCCCGCTGGTGATCGTTTCTGCTCCAAGGTGCTCGAACGCGAACCTGATCGCCGCCGCGCGCATCTCGGTTCCGATGCCGCGGCCCTGGAACGCTCGTCCCAGCCACGACCCTGTCTTGACGGTTCGCAACAGCGGGAAGTCGACCGCGTGCAGCCCTTGCATCCCGATCGTGCGACCGTCGAAGACGATCGCCATCCCGAGGTCCCATCGATCAGCGCGGAAGGTGGAGCGTGCGGCCCAGTGATACTGCAGCATGCTGCGCTCGAACTCCGGCGATTCGAGGTCGGTCCACGGAACGGCGAACGGCATGGTCTCCGGCGTATGGATGCCGACGCGAGCCACCTCGACGAGCTCACCCAGATCGTCGTCGCTGGGAACGCGAAGTTCCAGCCGTTCGGTGCGGACCTTCAGACCGAACAACGGCCAGTGATCGACAAGTGCCATCGTCGAGTGTCGCGCGACGCATCCGATTGGTCCGCCGGATTTTCGTATGGGCTGCGTACCTTCAGTTCACGAATTCGGCAATGAGTCGGGCGAGCTCGACCGGGGCGTCACCCTGCACGCTGTGGCCGGCATTGGCAACGTGTTCGATCCGGGCATCGGGTCGACGGCGCAGGAGTTCGGCTTCATCGTTGTCGTCGACCACCGACTGAGGCCGCATCCCGCGGACCAGCATGATCGGCATCGTCGAGGCCGACACCACATCCCACAGCGACGCGAGCGCGGTCATCCGCTCTTCGCCCGAAGCCGCGGCCATCGGACTCGCGTCAGGGTCGGCGTGGCGACGGTGCCGCCAGACCCAACTGCCATCGGTCTGCTGCTGGGCGTTGTGGAGGATGCCGCGACGCAGCGACGCCACGGTTCGGCCCGGATTGAACTCCACGGTGCGGGCGAGGATCTCGTCAAAGCTCGGGAAGCTGGTCGGGCCGTTCACGAAGCTGTGGATCGCCTTCGCCTTCTCACTGGTCACCCCCGGCGTCACGTCGACCAGCACGAGGGAGTGGACCAGGTCGGGGCGGCGACCCGTCAACGCAATCGACGTGAGCCCACCGAGCGACATGCCGACGACGACCCTCGCCGAGGGTGCGAGTTGATCGATCACCTCGGCAACATCGGCAGCCAACGCGGTCGCCGACGTCTGCGCGTCCGTGGCCGAGGACGCGCTGTCGGAGTGACCGTGGCCGGGAAGATCGATGGCGAGCAACGGCCGACCGAGCGAAAGTGCGACCGTGTCCCACGTGTGCGCGTTCTGCGCGCCGCCGTGGATGAGCACCAGCTCCGGTGACGTCTGACCCCAGGCGAGTGCACTCATGACCCGGCCGTCGTTCATCGTTGCGCTCACCCGACGCACGATCGGTTGCCCGGGGAAAGGCAGGCCGAACTCGGACGCATTTTCATGGAACATCGAGAACTCGTCGTAGGGGACGAGGGCACTTGCATCACTCATGCAACCGACCATCGCCCATGAACGGCCGGTCGAGCAAGTGCGGTCGCCCACCGACTCGTTCGTCAGCCGCCGACAGGGGTGCCGATCTCGACGAGGATGCCGTTCGGATCGAGCACATACGACACGGTCTGTCCCCACGGCTTCACCGTGGGTTCGAGGTAGGGACGCGCACCGGCGGCGATCGCGCGTTGGGTGGCTCCGACGACGTTGTCGGTGATCAGCGTGATCGATGCGCCGGTCGGAGGGACCGACGAACTCACCGGCGTGAAGCCGCCGACGGCATCGAGGTTGCGGTGGGCGAGCGAGTGCGCGACGAACGACAGTGTCGTCGCGCCGGTTTCGAGTTCGCCGTAATCCTCGGTGGCGAACTTCTCGGCCAACCCGAACGCGTCTGCGTAGAACCTGAGGGTGGCGCCAACATCCTCCACGTAGAAGATCACATAGCCAAGTCGAAGTGGAGCGGGAGCGGTCATTGGTCGAATGCCTTTCGTCATCTGACACCGTACGGTGCCTGTGCGACAGCAGACTGTCGGATACTCCCGAGAAAACGATCGAGGTGCACCCATCAATCGACTCGAGCGCGTTCGCGCGCCATAAGCCCGCGAATGAGACGCCGGCGGCAGAACTCTCGTTCGGAATCCGCCGTGACGATTCCCGTAGGTCGCCCGCTCGGGGCAGGTTCATCGTCCGCTACGAGTGAGTTCGTCGATTTCTTGCCGGGAACGCAGTCTTGCGGGCGACGAACCCGCGCGTTGTTGGCGATGCCCAAGGTCACGATCGCCCGGGTGCACGGCTTCTGCTTCACGGGTGCGCTCGAAGTCCTTCGGCGTGCAGACCGCTCGCACTCCTGCGGCGGTGAGCAAGGCCCGATCGTCTTCGGGGATGATCCCGCCGACCACGACGAAGCGCACCAAACATCATACGCGCGCAGAAGATCCATCACTTCGGCGACCATCGTGAGGTACGACCCGGCGAGGCTGAGGGCGGCCCACACCGACGCGCTAGGACCTAGCTTCGGTGCGGCCCTCTCGAGAACGCCTGCTCTGCCTGTTCGATCAGTTCGGCGACGATCATCTCGGCGGGCTGCCGCGAGCGGACGGCGCCCACCGACTGTCCGGCGTAAAGGGCGCGCGACTCGATAGGGCCGCGGTCATTGGTGGTGGGCCACATCGTGGTCCAGTTCTGCGCAGTGCCTCGGGAGAGGCCAGCCGCAACGGCCGATCTCAGAACGCGGTGCGGCGCATCGGGCCAACCATCGCAAAAGACCGAGGTGAGGATCGTGTCGTCTGCGGTGGATTCGATCAACTTCGCGATGTACGTCGGGTGGGCAACGGATTCGGCAGCCGCCAGAAACCTTGTTCCGATGCGAACGCCGTCTGCGCCGGCGATTATCGCGGCAGCAATCGAGCGGCCGGTACCGATTCCACCGGCGGCGACCAGCGGCACGTCGATCACCGGGCGGACTTCATCTATCAATGCGAGCAGCCCGGAAGTGCCGCGCACATGCCCACCGGCTTCGATCCCCTGCGCTATGACGAGGTCACAGCCGGCATCTTGTGCTGCCCGGGCTTCGTCGCGTGAACCGATCTGCCAGCCGACCATGGCATTTCCGGCGTGTGCGATCGCGACGAGTTCGGCGTCAGGGGTTCCCCAGAAGAACTCGATGAGCAGTGTCCGTCCAGCAGCCTCCTCCAATGCGCGTCGATCCAGGAACGGCACGAGAAAATTGACACCGACCGTTGCTGCGGACGGGACAGCGTCGAGTTGCGCGGAAAGGGACTCGCCGCCAACGGTCGCGCTGAGCATGCCGAATCCGCCGGCTCGGCTCACGGCGATTGCGAGGTCGGGGGAGGTGAAGCCACCCATTGCTGCCTGCTGCAAAGGGTACCGGCAGCCGACGAGGCGGGTAAAGTCGGTATCCAGGCGCAACATGGTTTCTACTGCGCCCGGCCTGCGGCGGCGAGGTCGGAGAGTTCTTCCATGATGCGGGTCAGGTCGAAGTCCTTCGGCGTGTAGACAGCGCGCACCCCGGCGGCGGTCAGTACGGCCCGATCGTCCTCGGGAATGATCCCGCCGACGACAACGGGGGCGTCAACATCATATGCGCGCAGAAGATCCATCACTTCGGCGACCATCGTGAGGTGCGACCCGGAGAGGATCGACAGGCCGATCACATCGGGGTCCTCGTCGCGTGCCGCGGCGGCGATCTGCTGCGGAGTCGAACGGATGCCCTCGTAGATGACCTCCATGCCGGCATCACGCGCGGCAACGGCAATCTGCTCGGCTCCGTTGGAGTGACCGTCGAGCCCCGGCTTGCCGACGAGTAGCCGGGGCGGGCCGCCGGCAAGAGCCTTGTTGCGGGCGGCGAGCGCGACCATGCCGGGTGAGCGCCGGGCGGTCCCGCTGGCACCGCCGACGCCGGTCGGGGCGCGGAACTCGCCGAACTCCTCACGAAGGACCTGCGCCCACTCCCCCGTGGTTACTCCAGCTCGCGCCGCCGCAATGGTCGCCGGCATCACGTTCGAACCATCAACAGCGCACCTACGAAGTTCGGCGAGCGCAGCGTCGACGGCCGACTGATTGCGCTGCGCCCGCCACACCGCGAGCTCAGCGATCGCCTCGGCCTCGACCGCCGGGTCGACCTTCAGGATGCTCTCGGCACCACCCAGGGGCGAGTCGGTCGTCTCGGTGAACCTGTTGACGCCGACGACGATCAGATCGCCACTCTCGATACGACGCGTGCGTGCCGTATGGGAGCGTACGAGCCGGGCCTTGAGTTCGTCGATGGCGGCGAAGGCACCGCCGAGGGCGAGCACGTCGTCGAGCTCGGACTGGGCGGCCGCAGTCATGTCGGCGACCTTCGCCTCGACCACGACCGAACCGGTGAACAGATCGTCGTATTCGAGGAGGTCGGTTTCGAAAGCAAGGATCTGCTGCATGCGCAACGACCACTGCTGATCCCACGGACGGGGCAGTCCGAGCGCCTCATTCCACGCCGGCAGCTGCACGGCGCGAGCTCGGGCATCGCGAGAGAGCGTCACGCCGAGCATCTCCAACACAATGCGCGGCACGTTGTTCTCGGGCTGCGCCTCGGTGAGGCCGAGCGAGTTCACCTGGAGGCCGTAGCGGAAGCGGGTGAACTTCGGGTTGGTCACGCCGTAGCGCTCCACGCAGATGCGCTCCCACATCGTGGTGAAGGCGCGCATCTTGCACATCTCCTCGACGAAGCGGATGCCGGCGTTCACGAAGAAAGAGATGCGGCCGACGGTCTCGGCGAACTCGGCCTCGCTCACCTGACCCGACGCCCGTACGGCGTCGAGCACGTCGATTGCCGTGGCAAGCGCGTAGGCCAATTCCTGGGTCGGCGTGGCCCCCGCCTCCTGGAGGTGGTAGCTGCACACGTTGATCGGGTTCCACTTGGGAACGTGATGCACGGTGTACGCCACCATGTCGACAATGAGCCGCCGTGATGCTTCGGGCGGATAGATATAGGTACCCCGCGACAGGTACTCCTTCACGATGTCGTTTTGGGTCGTGCCGGCCAGCACCGCAGGGTCGACGCCACGTTCCTCGGCCAGGGCCACGTAGAGACCGAGCAACCACGCGGCGGTGGCATTGATGGTCATCGACGTGTTCATCTTCTCGAGCGGGATGTCGGTGAATAGCTCA
>JANOHI010000131.1:0-27997 GCA_031406385.1 Acidimicrobiia bacterium | reverse complement strand
AGCCTGGGTCGCTCCGGGAGCGACCCAGGTACCAATCTCGCGACACGTGAGCTCCGGTCAGCCTCGGCGGCGGCGGATCTCTTCGCTGATGGCCGGGATGACCTTGTGGAGGTCGCCGATCACAGCGTAGTCGGCTCGGGTGACCATGTTGGCGTCTCGGTCGGTATTGATGGCGAGGATGTTCTTCGATGCCATCGCACCGACCCAGTGCTGGATGGCGCCGGAGATGCCGCACGCGAGGTAGATGTCTGGTGCAATGCGGGTGCCGGTCTGGCCGACCTGATCGGTGTGATTGCGCCACCCGTTGTTCGTGACGGCACGCGAACAACCGACGACGCCGCCCAGTAGCGACGCAAGTTCTTCGAGCGGAGCGAAACCTTCGGGCGAGCCAACGCCTCGTCCGCCTCCAACGACGACTCGGGCGGTGGTCAGGGTGACGCCCGCTTCGCGTACGACGCGGTCGCGTACCATGGTCGACCCGAGCGACCCCTCGAGCGACGGTGTGAACGTGGTCCGATACTCGGCGACCTCGGATGGCACCATGTCGTACGCATGGTGGGCCACGGTGAGGAGCTTCGTCGGCGCGTCGAGGGTGACGTCTTCGAGCAGCGAACCACCCCACTGCACACGTGTGAGGGCCCACACCCCAGCCGATGATGCGTCGATGCGCAGAACGTTGGCGACCGTGGCGACGTCGAGACTCACGCTCACATGGGCGAGGACTTCGTTGCCGCGATCGGTTCCACACGCGATGACTGCGTCGGGTTGGCGGGCCGTCACGAGTTGCGCAACGGCCTCACCCCACGCCTGCGGGGCGTAGTCGTGCAAGAACGGATGCACCAGGTCGACAACTTCGGTCGCGCCGTAGCCGGCACACGCCGTAGCAACGGCATCGTTGCCGCCGCACACGGCGGCGATCACGTCGCTCGAAAGGGTACGAGCGGCGGTGAGGGCTTCGAGCGAGCCCGAGGCGATGGCGCCACGGTCGTGCTCGATGATCACGAGGACGCTCATCGGACTCTCCGGGACGTTGTGAGGATGCGTGTGTTGCGAGCAGTGAAGCGCAGCGGAGCGGCGCAGCGCAGTTGGGCAGAGCTCATGTGAGGACTCCAAGTTCGGCGAAGAGGTCGACGACCGCCGACGCGGCTTCGGGGCCGTTGCCGAGGATGATCGTCGACGACGCTTTCTCCTCTGGACGATGCAGCCGAACCCGCGCCTGGCCTCCGGGTTGGTCGAGCCCCTCGATCACTTCAACCGCAACCTTCTTCGACGCCAGGCGCCCCTTCATCGTCGGATAGCGGGGAAGATTGATGCCTTCCTTCACCCCGATGACACACGGGCGCGGGAGTTCGTACACCTCGAAGCCGGCGTCGATCGGGCGTCGCATCGTGATGACGTCGTCGCCCACCTCGATTCCCTTCGCACCGTTGACGACCGGGCGGCCGAGTGCACGGGCAACTCGTATGCCCACTTGGAATCCGCCGGAGTCGGCCGATTCGTTCCCGAAGAGGATGACGTCGAACACTCCGTCACGCGCTTCCACCGATGCGATGGCCGAGGCGAGCGCAGTTGCTGTCCTCTGGGGGTCCCAGTTCAGACCATCACCGGCCGAAACCAGCAGCGCCCGTTCAACACCGACCGACGCTGCGTAGCGGAGCTGTTCCTCGGCCTCGACCGGGCCGAGTGTCACCACCGTGGCCGACCCGCCGTGCAGCTCGACGAGTTGCACCGCCGCCTCCACCGCACACTCCTCGTGGGGTGACGTGGTGAAGCCGAGGTTGGTGGCGTCGACGGACTGTCCGTCGGGGGTGACGTTGATCCGAGATCCCGGAGCCGGGACCCGCTTCACGCAGACGGCAATACGCAGCGCGCTCATGCGTGAACGTCAGCCCTTCATCCGTGCGTCGGTCGGATCGAACAGCGGCGTGCTGCCGACTCGGGCCACGGTAACCGGATAGAGCTCGTTCATGTACATGACGCGAAGGTTCTGGTTGCCTTCGACCGCGTGTTCCGGCGGAAGGTACGCGAGCAGAACGAACTTGCCGACCGACGGACCCATTCCCGCCGTCGTCACCCGCGACACCCTCCCATGGGCATCGAGGATCCGGGATCCATCGGCGGTGACGATCGGCTCGTTGCCGCCGACCGGGTATCGCTCGATGCCGCTGGCGGAGGTGTGGTCGTCAATCGTAAGTGTGCACATGACTGTGCTCGCCCCCGCAGCGCGTGCGGCGACGTATGCCTCTTTGCCGATGAAGTCAACGGCCTTCACCTTGGGGCGGTCGAGGCCGGCCTCGTGGGGCATGTATTCGCTCTCGAGCTCGGCGCCCATCAGGCGGTAGCCCTTCTCGATGCGACCGGTCACGGCGTAGACACCGATACCGACGGGAACAACTCCGAGATCCTGGCCCGCCGCAGAGAGAGCGTCCCACAGCTTGAGGCCGTGTTCCATCTTGGTCGTGATCTCCCAGCCGAACTCACCGACGTAGGAGATACGGAACATGGTGCACGGGATACCGGCAAGCAGACGGTCGAGCACTGACCCATACGGGAAGCTTTCGTTGTCGAGGCCGGCCTCCCCGCGCTGCGGGGTATGGATCTTCTCGACGAGTGCCTTCGCATTCGGACCCCAAACACCGATGGTGCACAGGCTCGTCGACTTGTTCTCGAACGTGACCGAACCGTCGAGGGGCATGTGGCGCTTGATCCAATGCTCATCGCGGCCGCCGTCGAAGGCGCCCGTCACGACACGGAAGTGCTGCTCGCCGAGACGCTGGATGGTGAGGTCACCGCGGAAGCCGCCGTGCGGTGTGAGCCACGGTGTGTACACACCACGACCCACGGCCACGTCGACCTGGTTCACGCTGAGCTTCTGCATCAGGTCGAGGGCGCCAGGACCGGTGATGTCGAGCTGATTGAATGCCGTGAGGTCGACCATGCCGACGGTCTCACGCATCTGCATGTGCTCGGCGTTGATGATCGGTGACCACCAGCGGCCGTCCCATTCGTGCTCCCGGGGTTCGCACACATCGGGGAACTTGGCCATCAGGGGCGCGTTCGATTCGTACCACTGCGGCCGCTCCCACCCGCGGGCATCGAAGAACACCGCGCCGAGGGCTTCCTCGCGACCGTAGAACGGCGAGCGGCGCATGTCGCGCTGTGATGCCCACTGCTCACGGGGATGGACGATGCCGTAGGTCTTCTGGAAGTGCTCGGCGCACCGCGCCTCGACATGCATTTCGGTCTTCTCGTGCGGATAGAACCGGCTGATGTCCGACGAGTGCGGATCGCACAGCTTCGGATAACCGAAGGTCATCCACTCGGCCACGAGCTGAGCGATGCCCGGACCTTCCTTGATCCACACGGCGGCGGCCGACCAGAGATTGCGGACTTCGACGCATTCGCCGAGCACCGGCATGGCGTCGGGGGTGAGTGACAGCAGGCCGTTGATGGCGTACTTGATCTCGGCGTCGCCGAGCATGTCCATCAGCTCGATGGCTTGTTCCATCTGCGGATCGAAGTCGTCCATGGTGAGCGGCAGCTCGGTGGGGGAGAGCGCCGACTCTTCGTTCGACGGAATGTCATTGGGGTGATGGAAGATTGGTCGGTGCGCATACGATCCGACCTCCATAGAACCGGCGCTCTGACGCTCGTAACAGAAGGTGTCCATGTCGCGGACGATCGGGTATGCGAGCTCTTTGTTCGATTCGACGAGAACCTGGATCGGTCCTACGTCGGCCATCTGGTGCACTGCGGGGATAAGCGGTATGTTGGCGCCGGCCATCGCTGCGATGCGGGGACTCCAGACGCCACACGCAATGGCGACGTATTCGCACTCGATGCGGCCCTTCGTGGTCACCACTGCCGTCACGTAGACACCGTCGGTTTCCACGTCGAGCACTTCGGTGTTGGCGAAGACCTGCAGCGCGCCCTTGGCAATTGCTTCTTCGCGCATCAGCGTGCCGGCGCGGAGCGAGTCAACGGCCGAGACGCTCGGGGTATAAAAGCCACCCAGGATGATGTCTTCATTGATGAACGGAACGAGTTCTTTCACCTCGGCGGTGGTGATCAGTTTGGCGTCGATGCCCCATGCCTTGGCCGACGTCATCCGGCGATTGAACTCCTCGAGGCGCTGCGGCTCTCGGGCGACTTCGATACCACCACAGGTGTTGTTGACGCCCATGTCGATGTATTGCTGTTGGCTGTCGAGGGTGAGGAACGCCATCTCCTTGTTGTGATCCGTCGGGAAGATGAAGTTCGATGCATGGCCGGTCGAGCCGCCGGGGTTTGGGAGTGGGCCCTTGTCGATCTGTACGATGTCGGTCCAGCCGAGTCGGGCGAGGTGCCCGACCAGGCAGTTGCCGACAATGCCCGCTCCGATAACGACACACTTCGCCTTGGTGGGGAACTCGCTCATGATGTCCTTGCCCCGACTCGTCGAGCCGGCTCGTTCGTTCCAACGTCCCGACCCCAAGGGCGGACTGATATATCACGACTGTAGCATCGAGGGCATGACGATGTCCTGGCCTTCGGCGGCACCGGCACCGGCCCCGATTCCAATGGGGCACCTGGCTACCTCGGGACAGATCCCTTCGGCTTTTCCCAGCCTTCCCCGCCCTACCCTTTCCCGCCCTACCCTTCCCCGCCCTACCCTTCCCGGCCCCAGCACGTGAGCCGGCCCGAGTCGCTGAGCGATCAGGCGTACGCCGCGATCAAACGCCTCATCGTCACCCTCGAACTTCTCCCGGAGGCCGTGGTCGACGAAGTCGCCCTGCAGGAGCGCCTCGGCGTCAGCCGCACGCCCATCCGAGAAGCGATCCAGCGCCTCGAGCGCGATCAGTTCGTTCGAGTGGTGCCGCGCCGTGGGGTGTTCGTGACCTCCATCGAGGTGAGCGAGTTAGCGACGTTGTTCGAGACCCGAAGCGTGGTCGAGCCCTACGCCGCTCGGCTCGCCGCGGAGCGAGGAACATCTGGGCAATGGGACGCACTTGCCGGTGTGCTGGCCGCCACCGGATCGACCGACAGCGCCGTCGCGACGCTTGCCGCCGACCGTCGATGCCACGAGTTGATGTGGGCAGCCGCAAGCAACCGGTTTCTCACCGAAACCCTCGACATGCTCTACGCCCAGAGCGAACGGGTTTGGTACCTGTATCTTCAGGAGACGTTCCAGATGCACGACGTCCTCGCCGAACATGCGGAGATGCTCGACGCTCTTCGTGAAGGAGATGCCAACCGCTGCGAGAAGTTGATGGCGGAGCACGTCAAGACGTTCCACGACGAGATCCGCAGCGTGGCCGGCTGAGGGTCTGCGGAGGAGAGGTCAGGGGGCGGCTCGGCCGATGCTGCCTCGCAGTACCGTACGTGCACTGAGGATTGCGACGAGCACGATTGCGGCCACCACTGCGAAGGACCATCGGAGGGAGAGCCACTCGGAGACCGTGCCGACGAGGAGGGGTGCAGCCAGGAACCCGACGCGCTGGCCCATCCCCATCGCTCCGAGGCCCGAACCGGTCGCCGCCCCAGGGAGCGTGGCGGCCATGGCGTAGAGCTGCGGGAACATCACGGATACGCCCAAGCCGCACACACTGAATCCGACGAGGGCAACGGGCGCGACCGGAGCGACAATGATCAGTGCGAAACCGGCGATCGTGACGCCAAGTGCGGCGTCGAGCATGCGCTGTGCTCCGAGGCGGTCCACGATGTGGTCGCCGAAGAGTCGGGCGATGAGCATCGACGCCGCGAACACCACGGTCGCCACGCCCGACGCGTTGAAGGCGAACACGTCGCGCATTGTGACGGCACTCCAGTCCGACGGCGTGGCTTCCGCGAAGGCCACCCCGACGGCCATCACGACCATTGCTGCGACAACGGGCGAGAACCGCATCGGTCGCTTCGCGTCGTCGACCGACGCGGCTGCGCCGACGGTCGGATCGCTCCTGACGAGATGCGGCATGACAAACACGATCACGCTGAGCAGAACGGCGGCGACGACGCCCAGGTGCACGCCGACACCGACGTCGTTGGCTGACGCGAGTGCGCCGGTTGCCGCCCCACATGCCGCCCCACAGCTCCATGAAGCGTGGAGGCGCTGCATGATCGACCGGCTCAATCGTCCCTGCACGATCGTTCCCTGGGTGTTCATCGCCATGTCGTTGAGCACGTCGCAGAAGCCGAGTGACGTGAGGACGGCAACAAGCACGAATGGCGAGGGGGCAAGCGCGACCAGTGGGAGCAGCAGCGCGAGCGCAGTCGCGGCCATGAGGACAAGTCGTCGACTGCCAAAGCGGCGCAACATCCGGGCCACCAACAGCGAGCCGAGGATGCCGCCGAGTCCGCCGCCGATGAGTGTTGCGCCGAGTCCGCCGTTGTCCATACCCAGGCGGTCGCGCACATCGGGGATCCGGGGGATCCAGTTGGAGAAGACCAGCCCGTTGACGAAGAACAGCCCGGCCACGGCGAGACCCGATGCTTTGTTCGTGGGTTCAGCGGAAGGGGTGTCGGCGTTCACGAGCCGGACAGTCTTGCCGGTCCCTCAGACGTCCCTGCCACCAAGACGTGTTGACGATCACATCGTCGCCCGTGATTTGTTTTCGTTCAGTCGCAGCCCCACGGTCTCCGTGGGCGAAGCCCTCAGCCTGAGCCTCGTTTCAACGAGGGCGTCGGACAGGGTGTCGCATCAGTCAGGCGGGTGCGCCTGCGCATAGGCGGAGAGGACTTCGGGGCGGAGGCGACCCTTGGCAGCGACGTCGAGACCGGCCGCCGTCGCCCATGCCCGGATGTCGGCAATCGACGGTTCACGGGCTGCAACGGCGCCCGCCGTCGCCAGAAGCGGGACATGCTTGACCCCGGCCTGGTCGTGCTCGGCTCCGTGAGCCAGGGCTGCGCCCAGGAACCGGTAGGTCCACTCCTGAGCTAGCGGGCGGGTCTCGGCGAATACGATCGGCACGGTCGGGAAGCGGACCTGGGCTTCAGCGATCCCCTCGGCGATCACGGCCGGACGGACCCGGTCGAGCTTGAAGATCGACGAGTACCGGTCCTCGACCACCAGCGCACCATGCGGGACCGATGACAGCGCGGCCATGAGGTAGCGGAGTTTGCCGCCGGTCAAGGTGCCGACGAGATCGGCGAGGCTCTTGCGCTCCACGACGCCAACCACCGCGCCATCGTCGCGATGGACCGCATAGTCGCCGACGCTCAGCGGCCGTTTCGCAGTGGTCGCCTGCTGATGGGCGAACGTCCAGGCATACCGCTCGTGAACGTCGACCGAAATGACGAGGATCTGACCGGCAGCGCGTGCGCTCGGCAGGGACACGTTCGGACGGGCCTGCTTCGCCGTGCGCGCCGACTGCCAGAAGATAACGTCGCGGCCGCGGGCCTTGGCGAACACGAACATCGAGCGGGCCTCGCGGCCACGGTCGAGCACCAGGTCGATCGCTGCTCCCCGTCGCACGCACGATCGGACGGCGACGCGCTCCACGATGTCCGCGTCGGCGGGCCATTCCTCGGCGGCGTGGCAGTACAGCTTCGCCGTCCGCGGCCACAGCTCACGGGTCTTCAACACCACCCCTTCGTGGCCCAGAGGGAGACGAATCAAGTAAGGCAGTTTCGAATCCGGGTCCGGGTTCCGGGCGATCACGAAGTCGTCCACGCCATCAGTCTTAGCCACGGGCCGCGTCGGTTCGGCGACGTGCCGAACTCAAACTCGGAAGCCCCGGTAGCGCACAAGGCTACCCAGGCTCCGAAACCCCGCCCCGACTAGCTGTTCTGGACGAACTCGAAACCGAAGCGGCCTTTGATGCAGAGGTTGCCATGGGTGACGGAGTGCTCGGCCGGAGAGGTGACCTTGACGATCCGCTCGTCCTGCACGTGGAGCGTCAGCTGGCAGCCGACACCGCAATAGGGGCAGATAGTGTCGGTCTGGGTCTGCTCGTCGGGATGCCAAGTGCCGGCGGCACGCATCTCATGCTCGCTGCGGAACATCAGCGCGCCGGTGGGGCAGACCTGCACGCAGTTCCCGCAGTAGACGCAGGCCGAATCGGTGAGCGCAGCATCGAACTCGGTCGAGATGCGGATGTCAAAGCCGCGACCGGCCACGCCGATGGCGAAGGTGTTCTGCCACTGGTCCCCGCAGGCATCGACGCACTGATAGCAGAGGATGCACTTCGAGTAGTCCCGCACGTAAAGGTCGTTGTCGTCCTTCACCGCCTGGCGGACGGTTTCGGCGAGCGAGCCGTCGGTGGGGTGATGGTGTCCGGTGACACGGGCGTCACGGTCGGGAGCGAATGAGACATCGCCGTGGCGGGCGGTGTCGACGCCGTATTCGTCGTTCCACCGATGGACGTTCGGGGTGATCGAGAGGTCCACTGAACTTCCTAAGAGCTCCAACACCATTCGCCGCGAAGTGTCGACCCGCTCGTTTCGTGTGTGCACGACCATGCCCGGCTCAACAGGCCGCGAACACGACGGCACGAGGGTGCGAGAACCTTCGACCTCAACCATGCAGACACGGCAGGCGTTCTTCGGCGTGATCGTCTCGCCCCGACACAGCGCCGGGATCTCGGTGCCGGCGTTGCGGCAGGCCTCGAAGATCGTTGTGCCTTCGGGAACCTTCACGGTGGCCCCGTCGATGGTGGCCTCGACCATGCGGCGGGGCATACCCAGAGCGACCGCGGTCATGCGAACACTCCGAGCTTGATGGCGGAATCGATAGCGTTGTGGGCGGTCTGGCCGAGACCGCAGATACTGGCGTCGCGCATCACCTGGCCAAGATCTTTCAGCAACGCCAACTCATCAGCGCGCGTATGGTCTGGTCGTGACCCGAGGGTGAGGCGCGTCAGCGATTCCTGTTGACGGACCGTCCCGACGCGGCAAGGCACGCACTGACCGCACGATTCGTTGCGGAAGAACGCGGCGATCCGGCGGACCTGATCGATGAGATCGACGGTATCGTCGAATACGCACACCACGCCGGAGCCGAGCGACGCTCCGATGGCGCGGGTCGCTTCAAGGGTGAGCGGGATATCGAGATCGTCCGGGCCGATGAATGAACCGGCGGCACCGCCGAGCAGCACGGCCTGGACGGATCTGCCGTCCGGCAGGCCACCGGCGAGATTGATGAGCTCCCGGAGCGTGACGCCGTAGATGACCTCGTAGACACCCGGCTTCCTGACGGCGCCGCTGAGACAGAACAGCTTGTGGCCGACGGAGCCCTCCGTGCCACGGGAGACGTACGTCAGCGCGCCCTCCACCATGATCGGCAGCACGTTGATCAGGGTTTCGACGTTGTTGACCACGGTGGGCTTGTCAAAGAGGCCCTTCTCCACGGGGAACGGTGGCTTGTTGCGGGGCTCACCGCGGTAGCCCTCGATGGAGTTGAAGATCGCCGTTTCCTCTCCGCAGATGTACGCACCGGCTCCGCGGGTGATCTCGATGTCGAAATCAAAGCCGGAACCGAGGATGTTCGTGCCGAGATACCCGCGGGAACGAGCGATGCCGAGCGCCGCCGTGAGCGTGGCCATCGCCCTCGGATATTCGCCTCGCAGGTAGATCCAGCCGTGCTCGCAGCCCGTGGCGAAGGCGGCGATGGTCATCGACTCGATGAGGGCAAACGGATCGCCTTCCATGACCACGCGGTCCTTGAAGGTGCCGGGCTCGGACTCGTCGGCGTTGCAGACCAGGTGATGCGGCCGAGCTGGCTGACGGGCGACGGCGTCCCATTTGCGGCCGGTCGGAAACGCGGCACCGCCGCGGCCGAGCAGCTTGGCGTCGGTGACCTCGCGGATGACGGCGACCGGGCCCATGGCGAACGCAGCACGCAGTGCTTCGTAGCCGCCGTTCGCTCGATAGGCGTCGAGGCTCAATGGATCGATGACGCCGATGCGGCGGAGGAGTGTGAGCTCGGCAACAGGCTGGGGGAGCGCCGCCGCGACGGGGGATTCGGGATCGGGCCAGGCCCCGTCGATCACCGACTGGGCGACCTCGGGTGTGCAGTTCTCAATCAGCGCGTGACGAGCCGTCGCGCCGGCCAACGTGACGAGCCCGACCGGTGCCCGTTCGCAGGCACCGAGACACGGGGAGGCATGCGCGCCTCGCGGCACCGCGGCCTCGGTGGACCCTGCGGCGCGACATGCTGCGTCGACGCACACGTGCACTTGGCGTGGGTCTGACTCCGTGAGAGGGAAGAGCGCGTAGAAGCTGGCGACGGCGAAGACCTCTGCCGGAGCAACATCCGTACGCGTACTGATCTCGTTCACTGCGCCCGGGGAGATCCAGCCGACCCGGTCGTTCACTGCGTGGAGCACGGCGAGCAGCTCATGACGGCGATCGCGTAGCTGCTGCCCGCCGATGCCCACATGGAAGTCCGCCGCTGTGCGCTCGGCTGTGCGCCACCCGTCGATCACCGGTCCGAGGACCGACTCGATGGCCCCGGCCTCGAGGTCCGTCGCCGTGTCGGACGATGTCTTCAGATCCATTCAGCTGCCCGCTACGAGGGCGCGGTCGGAAACCTTGTCGATCCGGACCGCGCTGGCCTTGAACTCGGCCGTGCCCGACTTCGGATCGTTGGCTTCGATGGTCAGGATGTTCACGTCGACCTGCTCGGGAAAGTGGAAGGTCATGAACACCAGACCGGGGCGAAGGGACGAATCGATCTGCACGGGCGCTTCGACCGCTCCGCGACGTGACGCCACGACAACGATCTCACCGTCGACGATGCCGAGGGCTCGGGCGTCTTCGGGGGACACATCGATGGTCTCACCGAAGCGCAGCGGCGACGCGAAGCCACCGGACTGCACGCCGGTGTTGTAGGAGTCGAGCCGTCGGCCGGTGGTGAGCCGCAGCGGGAACTCGTCGGAGAGCGTGTCGACCGGCGGGTCGTCGATCACGACCGAGAACGGGGCGAGTCGGCCCTTTTCGGCCGGGTCGGCGGCCCACAGGCGTCCGTGGAGGAACGACGGCTCGATGCGGTCGTGGCTGGGGCAGGGCCACTGGATGCCGTCGTGCTCGTCTAAGCGCGCATAAGACATCCCGTGGTGCATCGGTGACAGCGCACGCATCTCGTCCCACACGTTCTCTGCGACTTCACGGGGGGTCGAGCCGTAGGACCAGTGGTGGCCCATCTTGGCGGCCAGCGCCACGATGATCTCGATGTCGTCCTTCGCGTCGCCCGGAGGGTTGAGGGCCTTGCGGCAGCGCTGCACCCGCCGCTCGGAGTTCGTCACCGTTCCTTCGCTCTCGCACCAGCTCGCCGAACCGGGAAGCACGACGTCGGCCAGTTCTGCGGTGCGGGTGAGGAAGATGTCCTGCACGACCATGTGGTCGAGGCCTTGGAGCAGTTTGACGGCGTGGCCCTTGTCGGCCTCGGACTGGGCCGGGTTCTCGCCGATGACGTAGAGCGAACGCAGCTCACCGCGGCCCATGGCCTCGAACATCGCCGTGAGGTGCCAGCCGTAGTGGTCCTGGATCTCGTTGCCGGTGCCGACCAGCGACCATGCGGCGTCGTATTTGGCGCGCACCGTTGCGTCGAGGATGTCCTGGAAGCCGGGCATGCGGTTCGGAATGGCGCCCATGTCGCCGCCGCCCTGCACATTGTTCTGACCTCGCAACGGGTTGAGCCCGGCACCGAAACGGCCGACGTGGCCGCACAGCAAGGCCAGGTTGATCAACGCGAGGACGTTGTCGACGCCGTTGTGGTGCTCGGTGATGCCGAGCGTCCAGCACAGCTGCGCACGGTCAGCACGGGCATAGGTGTGGGCGAGCTCGCGGATCGCCTCGGCGGGAATGCCGGTGACTTCGGACCCGCGGGCCAGCGTCCACGGCTCAACCGAGGCGGCGTAGGCCTCGTAGTCGCTCGTTGACCCGTCGATGAACGCGCGGTTGGCGAGGCCGGCGTGAATGATCTCGCGGGCGATGGCGTTCGAGAGTGCGATATCGGTGCCGACGTTCAAGCCGCACCACAGATCGGCCCACTGCGCCGTTTCGGTGCGACGCGGATCGACGACGATCAGCTTGGCTCCGTTGCGGATCCCCTTCAGGACATGCTGAAAGAAGATCGGATGGGCAGCCCGTGCGTTCGAGCCCCACAGGACGATGACGTCAGTTGCTTCGATCTCGGCGTAACTAGAGGTTCCGCCGCCTGCTCCGAACACGGTGGCCAGACCGACCACAGAGGGAGCGTGTCAGGTGCGGTTGCAGGAGTCGATGTTGTTGGTTCCGATCACCGCCCGGGTGAACTTCTGGGCGACGTAGTTCATCTCGTTCGTCGACTTCGAGCAGGAGAACAGACCGAATGCGTTGCGTCCGTGGGTGTCCTTCGTCTCGGCGAACCCGCGGGCGGCTCGCTCCAGCGCCTCGTCCCACGTGGCCGGACGAAGAACCCCGTTCTCTCGGACGAGCGGGGTGGTGATCCGGGGCAACGGGGACGACGTCATTCCCCGATGGGCCGGGCGTTTCGCGGTCGTGTTCATAACGTCTCCCGGGGTGGCGGTGCCATGATCGCCAGTGTACTGATCGCTCCTTGTAAGTCCACCATGCGGGACCGGCCCGCAATGTGGAACGATGTGGCCGACAACCTGCCGCCCCGTTCGACGTTTCCGCCCAACCCTGAGGAGCTTTTCATGCCGTTCCCGTCTGATCTCGAGATCGCCCGTGCCGGAAAGCCACTGCCCCTGCCGGACATCGCCGCGCAAATGGGGATCGGCGAGCATCTTCTCGAACCCTACGGCCGTGAGCTTGCCAAGATCTCGCTTGAGGCGATCGATGAACTGAAGGATCGGCCGAAGGCGAAGTATGTGGTGGTCACCGCCATCACCCCGACCCCGCTCGGCGAAGGCAAGACCACCACCACCGTTGGCCTCGGTCAGGCCATGAAGCACATCGGCAAGAACGCCGTGATCAGCCTGCGGCAGCCGTCGATGGGCCCGACGTTCGGTATCAAGGGCGGCGCCGCCGGCGGCGGGTACAGCCAGGTGATCCCCATGGAGCTCCTGAACCTGCACCTGACCGGCGACTTCCATGCGGTGACCGCGGCCCACAATCTCTTGTCGGCGATGGTCGACAACCACCTCCATCAGGGCAATGAGCTGGGGCTCGACCTCAACAACATCACGTGGCGACGAGTGCTCGACGTGAACGACCGCTCGCTGCGTAACCTCGTGATCGGCATGGGCACCGCCGAAGACGGCGTCGTCCGCCAGAGCGGCTTCGACATCACTGCGGCATCGGAGGTCATGGCCATCTTCGCCCTCGCCACCTCGCAGAAGGACATGCGCGAACGCCTCGGCCGCATCGTCGTCGGCTACACCAAGGCCGGAGAGCCCGTCACCGCGGAACAGCTCCACGGTGCAGGTTCGATGGCCGTGATCATGCGCGACGCCCTCAAGCCGAACCTTCTCCAGACGCTGGAGAACACCCCAGTGATCGTCCACGCCGGGCCGTTCGGCAACATCGCCCACGGGAACTCATCGATCGTCGGCGACATGATCGGTATCCACGCCGGTGAGTACCTCATCACCGAGGCGGGCTTCGGCGCCGACATGGGCGCCGAGCGATTTTTCAACATCAAGTGCCGGACTTCGGGTCTCGTCCCGGATGCCGCCGTTCTCGTGGCGACGGTACGCGCGCTGAAGGCCCACAGCGGAAAGTTCAAAATCGTCGCCGGCAAGGCGCTTCCGGCTGAGCTGCTCGCCGAGAATCCCGCCGACGTCGAGGCAGGAGCCGCCAACCTGATCAAGCAGATCGAGAACGTGAAGGCTCACGGTGTCTCGCCCGTCGTCGCCATCAACGCGTTCCCGACCGACTTCGCCAGCGAGCACGAGGCCATCAAGCGCATCGCTGAGGGCGCAGGAGCTCGCGTCGCCGTATGCACCCACTTCTCCGACGGCGGAGCCGGGGCCACGGACCTTGCCCGAGCTGTTGTGGAAGCGTGCGATGAACCGTCGACCTTCGCGTTCCTCTACCCCGACGAGGCGTCGCTCAAGACCAAGATCGAGACCGTCGCCACGAAGATCTACGGCGCCGCCAACGTCACGTATTCCGCCGGCGCCAACAAGCAGCTGGCCAACTACGAGCGCAACGGCTTCGGCCACCTCCCCGTCTGTATCGCCAAGACCCACCTGTCGATCTCTGCTGACGCGTCGCTCAAGGGCGCACCGACCGGACACACGCTCAATGTTCGTGAGGTCCGCGCCTCGGTGGGCGCCGGGTTCATTTACCCGATCTGCGGCGACATGCGCACCATGCCGGGTCTCGGAACGCATCCGGCGGCGTCGATCATCGACTTCGACGAGAACGGCGAGATCGTCGGGCTCAGCTGATGATTGACGCCGATGAAGTCGCCCCGCCCCACTGCGTCCACTCCAAAGGTTGCATTGATGTCTGAAGACTTTGCCCGCACCCCCGGCGGCGCCATCCTCATGGATGGCATCCGTCTTCGCGACGAAATGATTGCGCGTCTGCGTCGGGAGATCGAAGCGGCCGGCTCGCCCCATGTCTGTCTCGCCACGGTGCTCGTCGGTGACGACAAGCCGAGCCGGGCCTACATCAACTCGAAGCAGAAGAAGGCGGGGGAAGCCGGGATCGTGTCGAAGCACACCGACCTGCCGGCCACCGCGACCCAGGCGGAGGTGAACGCGGTGATCGCCGCTCTTGCCGCCGACCCGATGGTGCACGGGATCCTGTGCCAGTTTCCTCTACCCGACGGTCTCGATGCCGACGAGGTGCTCGCCCACATTCCGCCGGACAAGGACGTCGACGGGCTTACGGAGCGCTCCCTCGGCCGCCTTGTGCGCGGCCAGGCCGGCCACGTCGGCTGCACGCCGCTCGGGGTCATGCGGCTGCTCGAGCGCTACGGGGTCGCCACCTCGGGCAAGCGGGCCGTTGTGATCGGCCGATCCACCCTCACCGGCCTTCCGCAGGTGCTCCTGCTCGGCCGCAAGGGCATCGACACAACCGTCACGCTGGCCCACTCCCGCACTCCCGCCGGTGATCTCATCGATGTGTGTCGAGCGGCCGACATCATCGTCGCTTGCGCCGGACAGGCCCGCATAATCACGGCCGCGCACGTGAAGCCGGGCGCTGCCGTCGTCGACGTGGGGATCTCGCGCACCGAGGCCGGCCTCGTCGGCGACGTGGACTTCGACTCCGTGCAGGCCGTGGCCGGTGCGATCACGCCGATGCCGGGTGGAACCGGCCCGATGACGATCGCGTGCCTGTTGGAGAACACGCTCTCGGCGGCGAAGATGCAGGGCGCGTTTCCGGGCTGAGTTGCGGCGAAACACCTCCCAACGCCGTTGGGAGGTGTTTAGCCCCCATATATGGCTCTCCTGCTGGTTCCGTGGGTCATTTCCGGTCGGGTAGGGCGGGTTTTGGGTTTCCGAGTGCGAGCATGGCGAGTGCGATGAGGGCTTCGGGGTTCTTGAATCCGAAGGCGATTCGGGTGAGGAGCCGGATCTTGGTGTTCGTTGACTCGATGAGGGCGTTGGAGAGGTTGTGGTCGAGTGCTGCGTTGATCTCGGCTCGGTGGCGGCGGATGGTGGTTTGGAGTTTCACGAACGCAGGGATTTGGCATCGACACGCCCAGACGAGCCATCGATCGAGGGCTTCTTTGCCGGCGTCGCCTTTGAGTTTGAACACGGTGCGAAGTCCTTCTTTGAGGAGGTAGGCACGGTGGAGCCGGGGATCGGTTTTCGCGATCCAGGCCAGTTTTGTTGTTTGACGCTCGGTGAGGCTCTCCGGGTTTTTCCATAGGGCGTAGCGTGCCTGTCGTATCCCACGGGCTCGTTGATGTCCGGGTCGTGGTGGGGTGTTCGGGCCGGGTGGGCCTGGCCGGGCGCGACCCTCGGTGCGGGCGACGGCACGGGCGTCGTTCCATGCGGAGCGGCGGACCGTGTCGAGTGCTTCGGTCGCCCACTTCACGACGTGGAACGCGTCGGCGCACAACACTGCGTTCGGGCAGTACGTCTTGACGGTATTGGCGATCCAGGTCGCAGCGTCAGCGGACACGTGGGTGATCAACGCGCTTCGCGCAGGGCCAAGAACCTCGAAGAAGCGGGCCAGTGTCGACTCGTCGTGACCGACCCCAACCCAGACGAGTCGACCGGTGTCATGATCGACAACAACGCATAGGTAACGGTGACCACGCTTGTAGCTGATCTCATCAATCCCGATCCGAGACAACCCATCGAAACGGTCAACAGCGGCATCGATATCAGCCTGAACCCGGGTGATGATCGCACCAACAGTGCGCCACGCAACCCGCATCAACTCGACAACCGCGCTCTTGGAGGTATGCACCGCCAGCCATGCGATCTGGTCATCAAAAGCTCGAGTGTGCCCGGCACCATGACGTGCCCACGGCACCCAAGCAACCGTGACCCCATGGATGCGACACGTGACCCGGGGCGCCTCAGCCTCGATGAACACCCTCACCGTGCCCGCGTCCAACGACCGCCACCGGCGCCTCCCTTCACCGCCGTCATAGCGCGGCGACCGCCGCCGACAGTGCCCGCAACGATGCCGGTTCCCCTTCATCAGCCGCGCCGACACCACGATCGCTTCGACGTCGAGATCCTCACGGACACCCTCGATCACCGCCGAACGTTCGACACCCAACACGCGTGCCCATAACCTGACGTTCTGCACGCCGTTCTCCTCACCCTCGTTCCGATGCCTCGACAGCCTCAGAACGTAGGAAGGAAACGGCGTGCACCCGCGGATGGCCTACCCCGACACCCACGGATCAGTCAGGAGAGCCCCATATATGGGGGCAACCTCTCTCCCAACGCGCACCCTACGATGGGCGGATGCCATTGAGTGGAGAGTACGAACCGAGCACCCTGCAGTGGGTCCGTGACCAGGTGGAGACCTACGAGCGCACGGGCGGCAAGGAGGCGGCGACGCTGCGAGAAACCGGCATCCCGGTGATCATCATCACCAGCCGCGGAGCCTCTTCCGGCAAGATCCGGAAGTTCGCCCTGATGCGGGTCGAACACGACGGCGAGTACGCGCTCGTCGCATCCATGGGTGGTGCTCCGAAGAACCCCGGCTGGTTCCACAACCTCGTCGCCGAACCGCTCGTCGAGATACAGGATGGGCCGGCGCCGGCGGACTACCGCGTCCGTATCGTCGAGGGCGACGAACGAGCCACGTGGTGGGAGCGATCAGTCGCCGTATTTCCTACGTACGCTGACTATGCGAAGAAGACCGAGCGCGTGATCCCGGTCTTCGTCGCGACCCGCGTGGGCTGAGCCAACCGGCCCGACCCGCTACCTCGTGGCCGCGGCGACAAGCGGCGACGGCAGATCCGACGATCCCATCAGGAACTCGTCACAGGCACGCGCAGCAGAACGACCTTCGGCGATGGCCCAGACGATAAGGCTCTGACCCCGGCCCATATCACCGGCAACAAAAACCCCGTCGACGCTGGTCGCGTACGTCGCGTTGCGGGCAACGTTGCCGCGGCCGTCGAGAGCCACACCGAATTGCTCGAGCAGCCCTCCTTTTTCGGGGCCGAGGAATCCCATGGCGAGGAACACGAAGTCAGCCGGGATTTCGAACTCGGAACCTTCCACCTTTTCGAACGTCGGCCGACCGCCCACGAATGCGGTGACCACCTCGTGCCCGCGAATCGCCCGCAGATTGCCGTCGTCATCGCCCACGTACTCTGTGGTGGTGACGGAGTACACCCGCTCACCACCCTCTTCATGGGCCGACGTGACTTTGTAGACGAACGGGAACAGCGGCCACGGATTGTCGACTGCCCGATCCTCAGGCGGACGCGGCATGATCTCGAACTGCTTGATCGACGCCGCTCCCTGGCGATGGGCGGTGCCGAGGCAGTCGGCGCCGGTGTCGCCTCCGCCGATGATAACGACGTGCCTGTCCTTCACGTCGATGGGCGACGATGCAAAGTCGCCGTGTTGCACCTTGTTTGATGGAACCAGGTATTCCATGGCGTAGTGGACGCCGCGAAGGTCGCGTCCCGGGGCATCGAGATCTCGGGCAGCCGTTGAACCGCCGGCGAGCACCACCGAATCGAACGTGCCGCGCAACTCGTGGGCACTCGGGTGTCCGGGCTGGCCCACATGAACGCCGGTGCGAAAGACGGTGCCTTCTTCCTTCATTTGCTCAAGACGACGGTCGAGGACCCACTTCTCCATCTTGAACTCGGGGATGCCGTAGCGGAGCAACCCGCCGATGCGGTCCGCGCGTTCGAACACGACGACATCGTGACCTGCACGGGTGAGTTGTTGCGCGGCGGCGAGGCCAGCCGGCCCGGAACCGATGACCGCCACCTTCTTTCCGGTCTTCACCTTGGCGAGGATCGGCTTGACGCGCCCCTCATCCCAGGCTCGGTCGATGATCGTGTTCTCCACGATCTTGATGGTGACGGGATCATCGTTGATGCCGAGCACACAGGCACCTTCGCATGGCGCCGGGCAGAGACGGCCGGTGAACTCGGGGAAGTTGTTCGTCGCGTGGAGGCGCTCGATGGCGTCGGACCAGTCGTTCTTGTACACGAGGTCGTTCCACTCCGGGATGAGGTTCCCGAGCGGACAGCCGTTATGGCAGAAGGGGATGCCGCAGTCCATGCAGCGTCCGGCCTGGGTCTTGAGCGCTGCGTCGGGAAAGGGTTCGTACACCTCTTTCCAGTCACGGAGGCGCACCGGCACGGGTCGCCGTGTCGGAGTCGCCCTGCCGTTCTTCATGAAGCCACCGATTTCACCCATCAGGCTCTCCCTGCAACTCGTACGTACACTGAATACGTTGTCGCGTCGACAACGCGCAGACGGCCGAGATTGGCTCGGCGATCCGCTGATTGCAACCGAAGTTCTTCCACGGCAATCACGCTCTCGCCGCGGCCATGATGGCGTCGTTCACATCTTCGCCCTTGGCTTCGGCTGATGCTCGCGCCCGCAGCACTCGTTTGTAGTCCTGCGGAATCACCTTCACGAAGTGACGCAACGATTCGTGGAAATCGGCCAGCACGGCGTCGGCAACACCAGAACCGGTCTCCTCGTAGTGACGACGCACGAGGCGGGCGATCACCGAGCGGTCGTCGTCGGAGAGAGGATCCAGGTCGACCATCTCCCGGTTGACGAGCGCCGGGAAGGTGCCCGACGGGTCATACACGTAGGCCACGCCACCACTCATGCCGGCCCCGAAGTTGCGTCCAGTGGCGCCGAGCACGATGACCGTGCCACCCGTCATGTATTCGCAGGCATGGTCGCCCACACCTTCGACCACCGCGGTGGCGCCGGAGTTGCGGACGCCGAAGCGCTCGCCGACAACTCCAGAGATGAACACCTCGCCGCTAGTCGCCCCGTAGAGGATGACGTTGCCAGCGATGATGTTCTCATGGGACCGGAACGCGATCGGCGCATCCTGCGAGGGGCGAAGAATGATCCGGCCGCCCGAGAGTCCTTTGCCGACGTAGTCGTTCGCATCGCCCTCCACGCGAAGCGTGATCCCCTTCGGCACGAATGCGCCGAAGCTGTTGCCGGCTGAACCGGTGAAGCTCACCGAGATGGTGTTCTCGGGAAGACCTTCACCGCCATAGCGGCGGGTCACCTCGGCGCCCAGCATCGTGCCGACCGTGCGGTTGACGTTGCGGATCGGCAGGTCCAAGCTGACCGGACGGGCATCCTGCAGAGCCGGCTGGCAGTGCTCGATGAGGGTCTTGTCGAGGGCACGCGCCAGCCCGTGATCCTGTGACGATGTGCAGTACAGCGATGAGCCGTAGCGATTCTCCACTTTCGCCAGGATCGGTGTGAGGTCGAGGCCAGACGCCTTCCAGTGCGAGAGGGCGGCGTCGGTGTCGATGACATCGACATGGCCGATCAGTTCCTGCACCGTGCGAAAGCCGAGCAACGCCAGCAGCTCCCGGACTTCTTCGGCGATGTATTCGAAGAAGTTCACGACGAACTCCGGCTTGCCGGAGAACTTCGCACGCAGCTTCGGGTTCTGGGTGGCGACGCCGACCGGGCAGGTATCGAGGTGGCACACGCGCATCATGATGCAGCCGCTCACCACCAAGGGAGCCGTTGCGAAGCCGAACTCTTCGGCGCCCAGCAGCGCGGCGATGACGACATCGCGACCAGTCTTCAGCTGTCCGTCACATTGCACGACGATCCGGTCACGAAGCCCGTTGAGAATGAGGGTCTGCTGCGTCTCGGCGAGGCCGAGCTCCCAGGGCGCACCGGCATGCTTGAGCGACGTGAGCGGCGACGCCCCGGTGCCACCGTCGTGACCGCTGATGAGCACCACGTCGGCGTGAGCCTTCGACACGCCGGCAGCAACGGTGCCGACACCTACTTCGGCGACGAGCTTGACGTGCACACGGGCCTGATCATTGGAGTTCTTCAGATCGTGAATGAGCTGCGCAAGGTCTTCGATCGAGTAGATGTCGTGGTGAGGCGGCGGAGAGATGAGACCGACGCCCGGTGTGGAGTGACGGGTCTTGGCAATCCACGGGTACACCTTGTGACCCGGCAACTGGCCACCTTCGCCCGGTTTCGCTCCCTGAGCCATCTTGATCTGCAAGTCGTCGGCGTTCACCAGGTATTCGCTGGTGACGCCGAATCGGCCCGACGCCACTTGTTTGATGGCGCTTCGCTTCGAGTCGCCGTTCGCCATCGGTACGAACCGCTCCGGATCCTCGCCGCCTTCGCCGGTGTTCGACTTCCCGCCGATCCGGTTCATGGCGATCGCCAGGGTTTCGTGCGCTTCGGCGCTGATCGAGCCGTAGCTCATGGCACCCGTGGAGAAGCGCTTGATGATCGACTCGATCGGCTCGACGTCCTCGATCGGGATCGATGTGCGACCGATCTCCTCGGCCGACTTGAGCCGGAACAGCCCTCGCAAAGTGGCGAGGTTCGCCGACTGGTTGTTCACCAGAGACGTGTATTCCTTGAAGATGTCATAGCGCTTCGCACGCGTGGCGTGCTGGAGCTTGAATACCGTTTCCGGGTTGAAGAGATGGACCTCGCCCTCGCGACGCCACTGGTATTCGCCGCCCCAGTCGAGGGATCGGTGAGCTCGTGCTGTCGCGCGATCCGGATACGCCATGGAGTGACGCGACCCGATCTCCGACGCAATCTCGTCGAGGCCGATACCGCCGAGACGCGACACGGTTCCCGTGAAGTACCGATCGATCACGTCGTTCCGCAGACCGATCGCCTCGAAGACCTGCGCACCCATGTAGGAGGAAACGGTGGAGATGCCCATCTTGGACATGACCTTCAGGACACCCTTGCCCATCGCCTTGATGTAGTTCTTCACCGCCTTGCGCGGATCGGCGTCGAAGTCGCCTTCGCGGATCATGTCTTCGATCGATTCGAAGGCGAGATACGGGTTGATTGCGCTCGCCCCGTATCCGATGAGGAGGCACGCGTGATGCACCTCGCGGCAATCGCCCGACTCCACGATGAGGCTCACGCGCGTACGCGTCTTCTCGCGGATGAGGTGATGGTGAACCGCTCCGGTGAGCAGCAATGAGGGAATCGGCGCCAGCTCCAACGACGAGTCGCGGTCCGACAGGATGACGATCTTGGCACCCTCCGCAATCGCCACGGAAACCTCGCCGCAGACCTCGTCGAGACGCTGCGCGAGCGACACGCCGCCGCCAGCCACTTTGTAGAGGCCCTTCACGACGTGGGGCCGGTAGCCGGGAAGGTTGCCGTCGTCGTTGACGTGCATCAGCTTTGCCAGCTCGACGTTGCCGATGATCGGGGAGCTCAACGCAATCTGCCGGCACGAGGACGGGCCGGGGTTCAGAAGGTTCCCCTCAGGCCCGATGGAAGAACCAAGGCTCGTGACAAGTTCCTCTCGGATCGCATCGAGCGGCGGGTTGGTGACCTGGGCGAAGAGCTGCTGGAAGTAGTCGAAGAGCAACCGGGGACGCTTCGAGAGAACGGCAATCGGCGTGTCGGTACCCATCGAGCCCAACGCTTCCAAGCCCGCTTTGGCCATTGGCTTCACGAGGATATTCAGGTCCTCCTGGGTGTAGCCGAACGTGAGCTGACGGCGCAGCACCGACTCGTGCGGGTACTCCGGCTTCTCCCGGTCGGGCAGGTCCTCGAGATCGAGAAGTCCGGCGTGGAGCCAGTCGGCGTAGGGGTGCTCGCCGGCCAGCGACTCCTTCAGCTCCTCGTCGTCGATGATGCGTCCCGCGGCGGTATCGATGAGGAACATGCGGCCCGGCTGCAGGCGCATCTTCTTCACGACCTTCGAGGGATCGATGTCGAGCACGCCGACTTCACTGGCCATGATCACGAGGTCGTCGCTGGTGATCCAGATGCGGCTGGGGCGCAGACCGTTGCGATCCAGCACCGCACCCACAACCGTGCCATCGGTGAAGGCGACGTCGGCCGGTCCGTCCCAGGCCTCCATGAGCGACGCGTGGTAGCGGTAGAAGGCCTTCTTGGCCGGCGACATCGAGTTGTGGTTCTCCCACGCCTCGGGGATCATCATCAGCATGGCGTGATGCAGCGGGCGTCCGCCGAGGTGGAGCAGTTCGAGCACGTTGTCGAAGCTCGCGGAGTCAGACCCTCCGGGCAGGATGATCGGAAACAGCCGCTCCAGATCTCCGGGGATCAGATCGCTCGCCAGAAGTGCTTCGCGAGCACGCATCCAGTTGCGGTTGCCCTGCACGGTGTTGATCTCACCGTTGTGGGCGATGTATCGATACGGGTGGCTGAGCGGCCAGCTCGGGAACGTGTTGGTCGAGAACCGTGAGTGCACAAGCGCGATCGACGATTCGATCCGGTCGTCGGTGAGGTCGAGGAAGAACTCGTCGAGCTGCTCGGTCGTCAGCATCCCTTTGTAGATATGGGTGCGGTAGCTGAGGCTCGGAATGTAGATGCCAGGCACCTCATTCTCTGCGCGCTTACGGACCACGTAGGCGCGACGCTCGAGGTTCATGTCGTTCAGGTAGGGGTCGTTGCCGGCGAGGAACACCTGGCGGAACGTCGGCATCACCGCATGCGCCGTCGGGCCGAGCATCGATGCATCGGTCGGAACAGTGCGCCACGCGACGGTGCGCATGCCCTCTTCGGCGGCGATGACGTCGATGGCACGAGCGGCCGCGTCGGCCTCCTCCGGGTCGACCGGGAGGAACACCATGCCGGCGGCGTAGCGACCGAACTCGGGGAGCGTGTGGCCGAGATCGGCGAGCACCGCCCGGAAGAACCGGTCCGGGGTCTGGATCAAGATGCCGGCGCCGTCGCCCGAGTTCGGCTCAGCTCCCGCCGCGCCGCGGTGCTCCATGTTCTTCAGCGCCTCGATACCCTGGCGGACGACCCCGTTCGATTTCACGCCCTTGATATGGGCGACGAAACCAACACCACACGCGTCCTTCTCGAAGCGAGGGTCATACAGCCCCTGCTTGGCCGGGAAGTCCGAGAACGGCAGCATGACGTCGGCCGATGCCCGGGCCCGCGTGACAGCGAGTGCTGCTGCGGGCTTACGGGTGAGCGAGACGGGCGTTGCGGCCATGGGCACAACCTTTCCGAGGACGAATGAGTGTGAGAGGTGAAATCGGACGGCGCCCGTTCGGAGAAGGGCGTCGCCAACGGCAACAACACAGGATTCGCTCCTCGGGACAACGCTGGCCCGACGAACTGCTTCTGAGCGTAGCAAAGGCCCCGGCGAGGCCGGTCCGGGATTCCCCGAACTCTGCGTGAACGAACGACGGCGTGGATGGGCGGTTGGCGGGGAAGAGCCCACCGTGGTCTCGGGCAGCGGAAACGCCGGCTTCGGCGGCTCTGCCGCTCAACTGGTCCTCGGCTCAACGATCGTTCGTGGCCATCCGGCGGAACGCGGACTGCTTTGTGTCCCACCTCGTCGAGAGCCAGAGGTTTGCTGATGACACGGGATCGGTTGCGGAGGGCTGGTTACCCGCTTGACACATCCTGATTGGATGCGGATACTGATCATGGGTGCTGTTGGCCGGCGGCCACCTTTCCGCAAAGCACCATTTCCATCGTTTGATTGACCACTGTTATGGGCGCGCTCCGCCGCTCAGGGCAACGAACGTGCAACAGCTGGCTTCTCTGCTGATTCTCTTTTCGCGCGTTGACGCTTAAGTAAATGGGACTATCTGGGTACGTTTTCGTGCACTGTCAACTCTCTTATTCTTCAGTCATGAACAGGCTTTGATCGCCTTTCACTGGAATGAACTTCTGCTTGACAGCTCGACGTGCATCTGAGTTACTTGTGTTCTTCACGGCGGATCGGAGTGGTCGTTGGCCACGGCTCCGTGAGATTCGGGGTGGCCATGCGGAAGCGATTTGTTTTTCTCACGTCGATCGCTGTGGCCGCTGTTGTTTCGATAGGTGGGGCTCCGCTGGGAGCGGAGGCGCCCGGTCGGACTGATCTAGAGACCGGCGTTGCGGCGAGTGCGAATCCGAGTGCGCCGGTGGTGCCGGCGGATCCGTTGGCCACCAGGGTTGTTCCGAGCTCGGATAAGCCGACTGTCCCGAGGGACAGCGATATCAAGGTTGATGCGGCGCCGCGTGTGGTTCCGGAGACCCCGAAGGGGTCGTTTGATGTGGTTCCGGTCGACGTGCCGTTGCAGCGTGCCTACCCGGCGATCGCTCTTGACGGGGCGTTCGACGTGCCGATCGTGAACAGTGATGGTTCCTCGGTTGGTTCTCGTTTGTCAGATTCGTTCCGTCCGCCTCGCGAGGAACCAGATGCGCTCGTGGGGCGACGGAGTGTTGCTGCTCGCTCGCTTTTCGGTTGTTCGGTGGATAGCGAAAGTCGAAGCGTCGAAAGCTCCAGCGCTTCCAGTGGGCTTCCCGGTTGTAGTCGGGGGCAGCGGGAGGTCGTTGACGGCCTGGTGTCACCGGTCGTGCCGAATCGTTCGGACGCAGTTGCGGTTGAAGTTGAGGCTGAACGCACCATGCAGTCGAAGACATACCGGAATCCTGATGGGTCGAAACGTGTCCGGCTCTTTGGAACGGCGGTGCATCGACGGTTGAGGTCTGGTGGTTTTGCCGAGGTCAATCCTCTTGTTCGGTCGGACGGCAAAGCGGGTTTGATGTCGGAAGGGACGAGTCTGACGGCGCGTTACGCCGTGTCTGGCGGTGACAGACAGCTTCTTTCGATCGAGCGTGCAGCAGATGGCACTCGGTTTGGTTTCGGATTGTCAGGAATGCTGGGTTCTGCGGTGCCTGAACTGAACTCTGCGTCGGTTCTCTATCGCGAGGCACTGCGTGGTGTGGACGTTCAGTTCGATCAGAACGCGGATGCTGTGAAGGGGTCGTTGGTGTTGAAGCGTTCGGGTGCGGAGAGTGTCTTCCGCTTTCCTGTTGAAAGTGTTGCGGGGAGCGTCGCATCCGTATCTGGGTCGTCGGTGACATTTCGTGATGCGGCTGGGGCCACTGTTGGTATCTTTTCTGTCCCGGTGATTTTCGAGCGGTCGGTGCTGTCGAATAGTTCAGCTGGTTCGTTGACTGAGTTCTCCGAGGTGTCGGGCAGGGTGTTCAGTTTGGCGGTCGATGCTTCGAAGGCTACGAACCCGTAGTGGTGCTTACGTTGGACCGCAAGTGGTTGGAGAGTCCGGAACGTCGGTTTCCGATCATTGTGGATCCGACTGCGAGTTTCACTCCGTGGGTTCCGTCCAATATTGACCAGGATCTCTATGTTGACGAGGCTTTTCCTGCGGCGTCGATCCCGTATCTGGCATATCAGTGGAACGGGTTTTCGTACTATGCACTACGAGTGTCTGGCGATCTGGGAAACAGAAAACGGTCGTTCTTTCGTTACGATCTCTCATCGCTTGCGGGAAAGACAATCGTGAGCGCGTCGTGGTCACCACGCGCAGTAGATACCTTTCAGTATGCGCCCCTCGCTTACTCGTTGGTTCCTGCGGTGCAGCCTTGGGCGATCGGATCGACAACGTGGGATGTTCAGCCGGCGTTGGATCCTTCGAAAGCGGTTTGGAGCTACTTTGCCTCTACGCCGACGGTGAGCCCGGCAGCCGATGTCACGGAGATCGTCAAGGCCTGGCTCATGGAGGGTGTTCCGAACTACGGGTTCATGGTTCGCGCCGCAAATGAAGGGACGTCGAACACAAACGCGATGCTCTACGATGAACACAATCAGGTTGGTTATCCTCAGTTAGACGTCGTATACGAAGATTCGCCGCCCTCGAAGTCGGTTCCGGTGTCGCCCGTGACGCCGGCGCTTTCGGAGGCGTTCACCAAGGTGGCGACGGCGACCCCGACGTTGTCGAGTTCGGTCGCGAACCCGGGCGCAGGTTCCGGTCCCGTGGAGTATTGGTACGAGGTTGGTTCGTCGTCGAGCGTCGCGTCATCGATGGTCGCTACGTCGGGGTGGACGACAACGAACTCGTGGGTGGTCCCGGCGGCAACGTTGCATGACGGAGGTCGCTATTGGTGGCGAGTGCGTGCGAGGAATAACGCTGCTGCGCAGGGGTGGTCGACCGGCCCAGTTGCGAAGTTCGCAGTTGATCTCCGCCTCGGGGTGTCGGGCCCGTCGCCGTTTGACACGTTGGGGCCGTTCACGACCAACTTGGCGACAGGAAATCTGGTCACCTCTGTCGGGACGGAAGGTGTCTCAGCAACGGGAGGGGACATTGCGTTTTCGTTCACGCACAACACGAAAGCGGTCGATACAGGCGGCTTGATTGCGTCGTACTACGCGAACACGACGTGGTCGGGGCAGCCAGCCGTCGTGCGGAACGAATCAACGATCAACTACGACTGGTACATCAATAGCCCGGTGCCAAGCACTGGGCTTCCGGTCGACAATTTCTCGGCGAAGTGGAAGGGGACGATCACGGTCCCATCGACGGGGACCTATACGTTTGTCGTCGACAATGACGACGCTGTCGAAGTGAAACTGAACGGCCAAGTTGTCGTGAACAGCACGAGTCCAGCATCATCGTTTCAGGGCACCCCGGTAACGCTTTCGGCCGGTGTAGCCAATCTATTCGAGGCGAGCCTCGTTGATTCTGGCGGCTACGCGTATTTCCGTTTGTATGCGAGAGACCCGCAGAACAACCTGTTCATCGTCCCCGCGTCGTGGTTCTCGACCGCGTCGAAAATCTTGCCGACCGGTTGGACAGTGTCGGGGCCTGGGCTCGGTGTTGGTTTGAGTGCGGCCGGGGCCAATGTTGGGGATGATTTCGTGGTCTACGACGCATCGGGGTCGAGTATGAGTTTCACGGCGAACGGGTCCGGTGGCTACACCGCCCCGCCAGGATCGGATGCGATTCTGGCGTCGTCGGGGACCGGTGGGTACACCTTGACGGTGCCCGGTGGCACGTACACCTTCGATACACAGGGCCGGTTGACGTCGGCGATCTCGGCTGATGATGACCGGCGCGGCGAAGCACTCCAGTTCGTGTGGGGTGGTTCACCATCGAGGTTGCTGTCGGTCACGGACCCGGTGAGTGGGCGGGTCACGAAGTTGCAGTATTACGGTGGATCGAACGGCAACAACTTGAACACCGGAGCGAATCCGTGTTTCAAGTTCTCGTGGACGAGTACGGCCGAGCCGGGGATGTTGTGCGGTATTGAACGGTGGGACGCCACGTCCACGGCAGTGATCTACGTGACGGGCTATCTCTACGGGCTGTTTCGTCCGGAGCCGACCAGGTACACGTGGGAGGGCTATTTCAATTGGTCTTCGGGGGTACCGACGGACGCTATCGACCAGTACGGCCTCGAACTCGCCAACGTTGCCGGTGCGCTGCCGCTCAATGATGCCCGGTTCAACGTGACCATGAGCAATGGGAAAGTGGCGCGGGTGGAGAGCCCGAAGCCGTCACCGACGAGACCACGGATCGGTCACGTGTACACCTACGTGAACGGGACCACAACGCAGATGAAAATTGACGGCACCACGCCGACGGCCGGGTTCGACCGCAAAGCGACGTTCGATTCCGAGCTGCGTACGGTGCAGGACACCAACGGGTTGAACCTGAGTTCGACGTACGTGTGGGATCCACGCGATTGGTTGTTGTCATCGACCG
>JANOHI010000103.1:0-13399 GCA_031406385.1 Acidimicrobiia bacterium | reverse complement strand
CGGTACCGCGCGATGGTCTGTGGCTCGCCTTCATCGTTCTGGTCATGGCTGCTGCGTTGTGGGCAACGTTTCGCTTCACCCGCGTCGGCTTGATCACCCGCGCTGCGGCCGAGAACGAGAAGGGAGCCGTGCTGCTCGGCTTCTCACCGGATCTGATGGCCGGCGCAAGCTTCGTGATCGCTTCGGTGGTCGGCGGTCTGGTGGCCATCCTCGCGGCACCGATGATCGCCCTCAACACCACGGTGCTGACCTTTGCCTACCTGATTCCTGCTGTGGGTGCGGCGTTGATCGGCGAATTCAAGAGACCGCTTCCGACCGTCGCCGTCGGCATGGCGATCGGCATGATCCAATCGGTGTTCACGAAGCTTCAGAACGACCTCACGTGGTTCCCGAAGTACGGAGCCCGTGAAGGCCTTCCGTTCATCGTGATCATCATCTCGATGGTGGCGATGGGCGAACGCCTGCCCGACCGTGGCAGCGTCGACAACTGGAAACTCCCGGAGGTACCCCCGGCGAGGATGACGCCGTTCTCCGCGCTCATGCCCGCAGCTCTGGCGATCGCCGGTTTGCTGTTCCTCGGGCCGCTGTGGCGTGGTGCAATCATGACGACGCTGATCGCGATCGTGTTGGCGCTTTCGTTAGTGGTTCTCACCGGATTCGGAGGCCAGACGTCGCTCGCGCAGATGGCCTTTGCCGGCGTGGCCGGGTTCACGCTCTCCAAGCTCGCGGTCCGGTGGGAGATACCGTTTCCGATCGCACCGCTGCTTGCCGCGTTGGTGGCGACCGCGTTCGGTCTCCTCGTCGGGCTACCCGCATTGCGTGTTCGAGGAACCAACCTGGCGATCATCACGCTCGCCGGCGGCCTCACCGTTGCGGAGTTCTTGTTCAAGAATCCCGACTTCATCGGCGACACCAAGACAGCGGGAGCCAAGGTTCCGAATCCGAAGATCGGTGGGTGGGACTTCGGTTTGATACTCGGCAACAAATCATCGAGACCGATCTTCGGGATCTTCCTCGTGGTCGTGGTGTTGATTCTGTGCGTCGTCGTGACCAACATTCGCAAGAGCTCGACCGGCCGGCGGATGCTGGCGATCCGCTCGAACGAACGCGCCGCGAGTGCCATCGGCATCAACGTCGCCAACGGCAAGATGATGGTCTTCGCCGTGTCGTCGTTCATCGCCGGAATCGGCGGTTGCTTGATCGGCTACCGGTTCGGCTCGGTCTCTGATGTCTCCTACGGAACGATTGCATCGCTTGCCGCGCTTGCGGTGGCGTACCTCGGTGGCATCACCAGCGTGAGCGGTGCCGTTACCGCGGGAATCGTCGGATCATCAGGCGTCGCGTTCTTCGCGATGACCCGCGTGGTCGGGTCGCTCGGGAAGTGGGAGTTCTACATCGGCGGTGTGCTGTTGATCTTCACCGCCATCCAGAACCCGGAGGGCATCGCCGGGGCGTTCCGCGCCCAAGCGGCAGAGAAGCGGCTCAAGAAGGAGCGAACCGCATCCGCTCTCGCGAGCCCGAGCGGACTAGCCGTGGGCACCAAATGAGTTTCTGCACGCTGACCCACGCTGGCCCCAACACGTGTCGGTCGGCCCCGGAGGGCTGGCACCTATGAGGCCGTTCAGATTGCGCTGCGCTGCTTCGCTTCGCTTCGCTGCTCGCAACGCACGTTTGTCGGCCCCGGAGGGCTGGTCGCGATGAGCCTTCTGGAAACCTCTCAGATGTCGGTCACGTTCGGCGGCCTCCGTGCCGTCAACGAGGTCGACTTCGCCGTGACCGAAGGTTCGTTGGTGGGGTTGATCGGGCCGAACGGTGCCGGCAAGACGACTTTCATCGACGGCATCACCGGCTTTGTCCCGACCACCGGCCGTATTGTTTTCGATGGCCACGACATCGCCAACCTGCCGGTGCACAAGCGTGCCGGCATGGGGCTCGGGAGGACGTGGCAGTCTCTCGAGCTCTTCGACGATCTCACCGTCGAAGAGAACCTGTTCGTGGCGGCCGACAAGCAGACCGCGAAGAATTTCCTGCTCGACATCGTCGTGCCCGGCCGGCGTCGAGACCGCGAGAGCGTCGAGAGCGCCATGGACGTCCTCGGAATCGCTGACCTTGCGAAAAAGAAGCCCAACGAGATCAGTCAGGGCCAGCGCAAGCTCGTGTCGGCAGCGCGAGCGCTGGCGACGCGTCCGAAGCTCCTCTGCATGGATGAACCGGCGGCCGGCCTCGATACGAAGGAAAGCGTGCAACTCGGTGGCAGTCTCCGCAACATCGTCAACTCGGGCACGAGCGTTTTTCTCGTCGATCACGACATGGGCCTGGTGCTCACCATCTGCGACTACATCTACGTCATCGAGTTCGGGATGAAGATCGCCGAAGGCACCCCGGCAGAGATCAAGCGAAATCCACGGGTGATCGAGGCCTACCTCGGTCAATCAGCCCGCGACGAGCAGGGGAGCAGTCCGGCATGAGTTCCCGCCCTCCGCGCTGCGCACCTCCGCCACGCCACGCCGCACGCCACGCCAGTTCCCTGAGCAACGCCAGTTCGCTGGGTTGCGCCAGTTCCCTGAGCAACACGACGGATGTGTCATGACCCTGCTCACCATCAGCGACATGTCCACCGGCTACAACGGGGTGCCCGTTGTGCGCGGTCTTAACCTGCACGTGGACGAAGGTGAGGTGGTTGCGCTTCTCGGTCCGAACGGCGCCGGCAAGACCACCACGCTGCTCACCACGTCCGCACTGAACCCGATCCTCTCGGGCGACATCACGGTGCTCGGAAAATCGATCAAGGGCCGGCGCCCGCACCACGTGGCTCGCGAGGGTCTGGCGCACGTGCCCGAGGACCGCAGCCTCTTCTTCCAACTCACCGTTCGCGAGAACCTGCGTCTCAAAGCGAAGCGGGGGTCGACCGCCCTGAACGAGGCCCTCGAGTATTTCCCGGCCCTCGAAGGGCTCATGGATCGCCGTGCAGGACTGCTGTCGGGTGGTGAACAGCAGATGCTCGCGGTTGCCCGCGCGCTTACGGTTCGCCCGAGGCTGTTGATGGTCGACGAGATGAGTCTCGGCCTTGCGCCGATCATCGTGGAGCGCCTGCTTCCCGTGCTGCGTGCCATCGCCGCAAAGAGCGGCACCGGGATCCTTCTCGTGGAGCAGCACGTGCATCTTGCGCTGGAGGTGGCCGACCGGGCCTACGTGCTCAGCCACGGCAATCTCGTCCTCGAGGGCACCGCCGCGCATCTGCGCGAGAACCGGCAACTCCTGGAGAGCAGCTACCTCGGCGGCGTCGAGCACGTCTAGTTGTCGGAGAGTTGTCGCGGTGGGTCGCTCCAGGAGCGACCACGCGCAACAAGTCCACCTTGTCTGGCCGGGTTGGTCCGCAGGTCGGTGGTCAGCTGAGGCGGCGGAGCTCGGCGTTACGGATATAGACCGTCACGAAGATCACCCAGCCGACGGCTCCGGCGCCGCTGATGGCGATGCCGCTGCTGAAGTTGTGGGCGATGAAGCCGAGGCCGATGGCGCCGATGGGCATGAACCCGGCCTGGATGAGGACGAACAGCCCCATGACCCGTCCCATGAGCGCCTGCGGGGTGCTCGACTGGATGAGTCCCTGGTTCATGTTGATGTAGAACCCGCCGCACAGGCCCATGAACAGCGACACGATCAGCATCATCGCGAAGGTATTGGAACGGCCCATCAGGAACGTCATCGTCGATCCCCCGATCACCGCGCGCTGGAACAGCTTCCCCTTGTTCGCCATGTCACCCTTGCGGATGAGGATCAACGAGGTGATAGCGATGCCGATACCCATGCATGCAAGGGTGAGGGCGGAGTCGCCGGCGTCTCGACCGAGCGCTTCTTTCACGTGGACCTGAGAGGTGACCATGACCGCCGGGTTGATGGTGACGCTGGCCACGATCAACAGGCCGAACAGCGTGCGGAGGTTGCGGTCGTGCCACACGTGACGCACGGCGTCGAGTGTCTCGCTGCGCACCGACCGCTTCGGACCACGTTCGGCCTGAGCGGGAAGGCGGAGCTTGCGGAGGAAGACGACACCGGCCATCATCAGGCCCGCCTGGAACCAGAACGCACCTTCGAAGCCGAACTGGCCTCCCACTGCTCGGACAAGCACCGGTCCGAGGATCATCGACGACGTCATGGCCAGTGCGTTGATGGCGATGGCACTGAACAACTGCTGCTTCGGGACGATGGCCGAGATCATCGACGAACGGACCGGCATGCCGACCGCCGACGCCGATCCGGCGATGAGCGAAGCCACGATGACCCACCCGAACGTCGCTCGGCCGGTGCCGACGAACACTGCGGTTACCGCCATGATCGCCGCCCCGGCGAGTTGGGTAGTCATGAGGAGTCGTCGCCGGTCGAGACGGTCGGCCCACACCCCGGCCTGCAGTGTGATCAGCACAGTCGGAATGCCGAGCGTGAAGACGATGAAGCCCTGCTCGCGTTCTCCGCGGTTGAGACCCTCGAGAACGAGCCAGCCGTAGACAAAACGCTCGGCGTTGGCGACGAGGAAGAACGCGATGTTGTTGGCCCAAAGGAACCGGAAGTTCGGGATCGACAGTGCGCTCCGAGGTCGTTCCATCGGGACGTGGACGGCGGCCTCGTCGGCGTGATCCACCGCGCTCTGAGGTCGTTCAACTGCAACCTCGTCGGCGTGATTCACCCCTGCATGTTCGCAG
Source organism: Acidimicrobiia bacterium (assembly GCA_031406385.1). Classification (GTDB taxonomy): domain Bacteria; phylum Actinomycetota; class Acidimicrobiia; order Acidimicrobiales; family JANYDT01; genus JANLQX01. The sequence goes on along the minus strand of JANOHI010000103.1, from coordinate 8,699 downwards.
GAAAGGTGAACGCAAGGCGAACTCACGGAAAACAACGACCTGCGGACAGGTGTGAGCGGACGCAAGCTGACGTCGAGAGAGTGTTCCGTCAGTCGCTCCCCGGGGTTCCGTACTGCTGGCGGCGCACCACGATGTGATGCGGGTCTCGGCGTGCGTCGAGCCGCAGCCGTCGAGAGAGTGTTCGCTCAGTCGCTCCCCGGGCGACCCAGGCACCACTCTCGGCCGGATGCGTGCTCCTCACACGAGGTGGCGCGATGCCGCCTCGGCGACGGTGAAGAACGCCTCGCCGTCGCCCCAGTTGTAGGTGATCACGTCGTCGGGAGGTATGGCGGTGGCACCGCACAGGACCTCCAACTCCTTCGTCGTGAGAACCCCGTAGGCGGCGAATGCTTCGTCGACGGTGGGGTCTGGCCGTGGCGTGCTCGTCGCGCCCGGTGATGCCGCTTCCAGCGCCGCCACGTAGGCCTCGAACGGCATCCAACCGGGCACGGTGTGCTCACCTGTCGGTCCGCGGAACAACACCGTTGGAAAGTCGTAGCGATCATGCCCTTCGGAGTGCCGCATCACGCCGGCCATCGGCTCGTCACTTTGATATGCGCGCACATAGTCGTTCGGCGTGCGGGCCTCGGCCCAATCTTCCCGGTACGACTCGGCAACGGCGGTCGAGGTGAAGTCGCTGGACCACTGGTCGCGATCGAAACCAGGAACACCGGCGAAGGTGTCGAGGAACTCGTCCGCGGTTTGCGGCCCATGTCCGAACAGGAAGATCGATTCACGGATGCGGCGCAGTGTGCGGAGTTCGACGTCGACTCCTTGCAACGCCGCCGCCTTGACCGCCCGGCCCGCGGGGTCCGTGGAGCGCAGCATGAGATGCATGGGTTTCGGGTACGGCTGACCGGTGATCTTGGTGACGCGTCGCCAATACTTCTCCATCGGCAGAGCCGCAGATTCTCGGGTCCATTCGGGTGTTCCGATGGAGAGGTCACCGGCGAGTCCACCCATGACCGTTCGCCAGTTGCACACGTGCCCGTAGCGCCAGCGAAACAGACGAAAGATCGGCTCCGCTCCCCACGCCACCGAACACAGGGGGTCGGTGAACTCGACGACATCGACGCGATCAGGCTGCATTCCCCAACCCTCCCACAGCGATGGCCGCGCTGCCGGGGTGGCGGGTGCGTCGAGGAGTACGTGCGCCGGGTGCGGAACGAACAGCGGGCCGCATCCAAGAAGAGGATGCGGCCCGCCGAAGGTTGTAACTGGCGCTTACAGCACGCTCAACTCGGGAAGCGCTGTCCCTCGCTCGGTTCAATCGTCGTCGCGGTTGCGGTCGTCGCGATCACGACACGACGCCCGGTTCCGTTCGGCCTCGACTTCGTCGATGACCTTGCCGTTGACGAGCACCTGCAGCGTGGTGTTCTTCGCCCAGCGAATCGTGGCGAACGGTGCCGAAAACGCTCCGGCGGCGACGGTTGCCGTTCCGGTTTGGGCCGGCACGCCGTTCTTCACACGCCACGTGAACGTGACCGCATCCGTGCCCCGGTTCTTGACCGTCCAGGTGAACACCAGGTAGGGCGCGTTGGTCCATCCGGTGCAGATCTGGCGAATCCGGAGACGGGGATTGACCGCAACAACGTCGTCATTGGTGATCATCCCGCTTGCCGTGCTTCGGGCGAGGACGACGCCCGAGGGCAGCGATCCCGAGAGGACGACCTGGAACGTTTCGTCCGGCTCCACTGCGGTGTCACCCACGATGTTGACGGAGACCGTCTTCGATGTCTCGCCTGGTGCGAACACGACCGCGACGCCGGTCAGCGCAGCGAAGTCCGATGGCGCCGTCGCCGTGCCGTTCGTCGAGTTGACAGTGAGCGAGAACGGAACGGTGAGGGCGTTCGACAGCGACACGTTGAAGTTCATCACCGAGGACCCGCTGTTGCCTTCGACGGCCGACGAGTCGGCGATGGAGACGGTCGCCGATTCGGTGACGTTGACCACCGAGGACGCCGAGGTGGTCGCGAGCACGTCGCTGTCACCGCTGTAGACGGCGGTAATCGAGCGGGCACCGACGGGAGTGGCCGTCCACGAGAACGCCGCCGTGGCCGCGGTCGGGGTGGCTCCGGCGATGAGGGCGATTGGCCCGCTCAGATCGGTTGTGCCGTCGAAGAACGTCACCGTTCCGGTTGGCCGAAGATAGGCCGCGGAAACCTGGGCGGTGAGCGGCACCGATGTCCCGACAGCAGCCGCCGCTGGCGCGGTCAGCGTGACCGTCGACGGGGCCTGCGCCACGTTGACGGTGAGCGTTCCGGTGCTGTCACCGAACCGTGCACTGCCGGTGAAGGCGCCGGAGTAGTTGAACGTTCCGGCTCCTCGCTGTTGGGCGAGGGTTGCCTTCCCGAGTGCGTCGACCGCGACCGAACCGAGCGGCGAACCGTCGGAGAACGCCACCGATCCCGTCGGGACGCCAGAGCCGGATACCGCGGCGACCGACGCCGTGAGGTCAAAGGGTTGACCGGCGATGAGGCCGCTCGGCGCAGCCGTCAACGTGGTGGTCGTTGCCGGCTTGTTCAGGCTGAGGCCGACGACGACGGGATCATGGTCGGAGACCCGGTACTGGTCCGGCGCATACAGCGTCGCCTGGAGGTTGGCCGTCTTGAAGTCGGTGTTGTAGTCGAGCACGCTCGGCTCGTCGGCGTTGATGTGGAACTCCTCGACGCCGGCAACCTGGCTCAGCATCGACGCCGAGCTGAGCGCGTAGTCGAGGTAGCCCCACTGGCCGTCGAACACGTAGGAGTAGGCGTTGGGGCCGACGAGTGTCTCAGCGAGGTTGTTGAATCCCGCATTGATAAGCGCGGTTATCGAGTCTTCCTTGGCGTAGGAGTTGTAGTCGCCGAGCAGAAGGATGTCGGGGTCGCCGGTGCCGGTCGGATCGGTGGCCAGCCACGCCGCGAGTTGCGTCGCCGCACTTGCCCGGACGGCGGCACAGTTCCCCTGGCCATCGAAGGCATCGGGAGCGTCGCAGGCGCTGCCCTTGCTCTTGAGGTGGTTCACGTTGACGACGAAACGCGCCCCGTTGGAGTTCTGTTCGAACGCCTGCGCCAGGGACGCACGGTTTCGCGGGCCACTGTCGCCGGCGTTGACGAAGGCGACCGTGTTGAGCGCGGCCGTCGTGCCAACGGGCGTCACGCTCGCCGGCTTGTAGATCACCCCGACCTTGATGGCATCGGAACCGAGTGCGTCGACCTGGGCCGTCTGCTGGTCGACGTTGATGAAGGCATACGTGCCCGGTGCCGTTGCAGCATTGAGCCTGTCGACGAGGAAGGCAATCGCACTGGTTGCGCCATAGCCGTCGTTCTCGATCTCGTTCACGCCGAGCACATCAACACTGAGGTTCGTGATCGCCGCAACCGTCTTCGGCCACTGACGGTCGAATTCCGCTTGCGTGTCAGCACCTCGACAATCAGCTGGCCCTCCGGTGGTGCCGAAGAGGCAATTGTCGACGGTGTCGGGCAGCCCATCGAAGGTGTTGAAGAAGTTGAGCAGGTTGAATCCGGCAACCTTCAGCGTTCCCGCGACGGCTGGCGCGGACGGCCGAGTGTTCGCTTCGACGAACTGCACCGCTCCGTTGAGCGCGTTGATCGGACGGAGCCGGAAGGCATTGCTGCTCGCCGAGTTGCCGGCCCACGTGTAGGTGAGGACACCGACCGAGCCGGTTGTGGTGTCGCCACCCCGAAGGGTGTTGGACGCGGACAGCGGGCTGCCGTTGCGTCCGAACACAATGGGGTCGGGGTTCTGGCTCTGCAGGGCGTCGTCGATGATCACCTTGCTGAGGTTGTTGGAGGCCTGGAGCGCATTGGCGGGGGCGCCGGGAGCGACAACGCTCGTGGGCTGGCGCAGACGATCTCCGGACGACACGACCACCTGACCGAAGCGGCCGAGCTGGAAGTGCTCGGTCACGTACAAGGTCTGGGGGAATCGCACGAGCATTCCTTCGTATGCCTCGAACGCCGTTGCCGACGCCGCAGGCAGCGCGACATCGGTCGGAGCAACGCTCCCCGTCCCGCACTTGGTAAGTGAACTGATCAAATTCAACTGCGTCTGATCCTGGAATTCGCCGACCGTCCCGGTCACGACGACGACATCGCCGAGGGTGACCGAATCGTTGTTCCCGTTGAACACGAAGATTCCCTCCGATGTGGCCGGGTCGGCGTCACCCGTTGCGTCTTGGATATAGAAGCCACGGAGGTAGCTCGCCGAGGTGCCGCCCGTTGGGAGTTCGTAGTCTCCGACCACGACACCCTTGGTGGTTCGCACGCCGGGGATCGGTGATGTCGAACCGCTTCCCTGGACCTGGGAGATCGGCGTGAACGGCGACGTGCAGGGGTCGGCCGCAACGGTGGCGAAGGTGAACACGTAGTTCGCGGCCATGGCGTCGGGGGGATCGATGGCGTCGGTGTCGGTCACGAGTGACGCTGTCACCGTCACCGTGCATGATTCGTTCGCGACGAAATCGGTGTCGGGGTTGAGGGTCCAGACGGTGGGGCCGCCCGTCACCGTCACCCGATGCGCCCCGCTCGTGGTGCAGGTCACGGAGAAGGCCCCGGTTGTGGCGACCGACTCGCTCATGGTGATGGTGATGTCTGCACCGACCGCGATTCCCGTCGCGTTGTTGGCCGGAACCGTCGACGTGACCGTCGGGGCGGTGTCGCCGGCCGTGGCGAGACCGCTGATAGCGATGTTGTCGATGCCGACCCATTCATCGTTGCCGACAGCGTTCGCCGTGATGATGCGCAGCTGGACCACCGGCTGGTTGTCGACGGCACTCGGAAGCGTGACGTTGACCGACGTGACGAGGGTGGCCGCGCCCGGGCCGCTCGTGGCGTCGGCGACGAACGCCGCCGGGACATTGGTGAAGGCACCTGCTGTCCCGACCCGGTACTGGAGGGCCACCGGCTGGATGGCGTTGTCGATCGAACCATCGAGGTCGCGAAGGTCGTAGCGCACGTTGATCGTGTTCGACGACGTGAGATCGAGGTTGAGGACGATGTTCGGCGCGTCGGCGGTGCCGGACCCGTTGAGCGCAATCGTCGGGTCGGCGAGTGTGTCGAACTCAGCGACCGCGCCGGTGCTGAGGGTGTTGGGACTGGTCTGGTTGGCGAGGGCGTTTACGGTGACGGTGCCTTCTCCGAGCAGCGTCTGCGGGTCAACACCGGTGGCGGCGGTGATGTCGTCGCCGCGGTACCCGACGATCCCCGGAACACCACTCCAGTCGTTGGCCGTGGTGATGAGTGCGGTGTTGGTCCAGTCCTGCGTGAACTGCACGGGCTGGACCGTCCGCGGGGTCGAGTCGGCGAAGGCGACGCTCGGCAGCCCGACGGAGAGCATGGCGGCGAGGGCGGCTGTCCCGGCGAGGCGGGCGCGGGATCGCCTGTGTCGCAACCTCTGTGTGTTGGTCGACGTGTGCGGTGTGCTCATGGGATCGTCCCTCTCGTGGTCCGTGGTCCGGCAGCGGATACGGGAGGACGGTAACGACGAGACCTGGATTTCAGACGACGGCGAGGCTGCGGGCGGGTGAACCCGGCATGACCGCTTCCTTCGGGCTCGGTTCGGCTCGGCTCGGCGATGGACTGCGTTCCTTGGTGGGGCCGCACGCCACGCTCAGCGCAGTGACCCGTCGCTGCGGCGGCGTGGTCGGGTTCGGCGGGGCGATCGGGATTGTTGGGGCCGTCGAGTTCGGCGGAGTCCCTTGAGCGGAGTGGCGAGGAGCCCGACGAAGCTCGTGGGGTGGGGTTCGTCGATGCCGTAGCGCTGCGGCTGACGGTCCTTCGGGACGCGGTAGGTGCCGAAGAGCTGGTCCCACAGGGGGAGGAAGGCGGCGTAGTTGGTGTGGATCGACGCCGGCTCGTTGGCGTGGTGCCAGTGGTGGAAGTCGGGCGTGGCGATGATGCGATGGAGGGGACGCAAACGCCAGCGGACGTTGGCGTGAAGGAAGAGGCCCACGATCATCTGGAGGATGGCGATGCCGCCGGTGATCTTCGCTGGGAACCCGGCGGCGATGAGAAGGAGAACCGGGGGGCCGAGCAGAAACCCGTCGAGGGGATGGACGCGTATGCCGCTGAGCCAGTCGAGTTGCTCAGCGGTGTGATGCACGGAGTGGAACCTCCAGAGCGTGGCCTTCTCGTGGGCGAAGCGGTGCACCCAGTAGCCGGCCAGGTCGAACAGCACCGCGCCGAGGATCGGCAGCGCGGGCGCAGAGAGCATGGCCACGAGTGGACGAAGCGCGAGTCCTGGCAGCCACGCCAGGCTCACAACGCCGGCGACGAGGGCGACGATGACACCGACGACGGAGATCAACGGCGTGGCGAGTGCGAAGGTGAGGTCGGTGCCGAGACCTTGGCGTCGTACACGTTGTCCGCGATGGCGAGGGAAGAGCTTCTCGAACGGCACGACGAGGACGAACAGGGCGACGACGAGGAAGGGCGCGGCCGCGTTCGTCCGTAGGGAGATGGCGACGATCAGTCCGGCCAGCGCGAGGTGGGCGAGGCGTTGTCGTCGTTTCAAAGCTCGTTGGGGGCCGCTGCTGGGACAGTGCGGCGAGTGCGGCATGCTCGGCGAGTTCGGCATGTTCGTCATGGTTCGATGGTGCGCCCGCAGGTTGGCGAGTGGAACCAGGGAGAACCCTGAACCGACCCTGGCCCAGCCCGTGGTTGGTTGCTGTGGCTTGCGGAAGCCGCCCGCCGCAGGATCCGCCAAGACGAGTTGTCGGTGGCCGTCGCCGACTTCGAGCGCGAGCACGGTGAGATCATCGAGAAGAACTTGGCAGCCTCGCGTTGTCGGCTCGGGATCGGTGCGTCCGGCACCGCAAAACGAAGCGCGGGATCGCCCCGGCTTCACCGCTCGGCGCACGGTCATGGTGGTGCGTTGTTGAACGGGGCCGTACCCTGTCGCCATGCCCCCGATCGATATCGAAGCGTCTGACTATCTCCTCAAGACCACCAAGCAGGTTCGTAAGCGTCTCGACCTTTCCCGTCCCGTTCCTCGAGATCTCCTGCTCGACTGCATCGACGTGGCGAGTCATGCGCCGATGGGCGGCAACCTCGAACGCAACCGCTGGCTCATCATCGATGACAAGGAGCTGATGGCCCAGATCGCGCCGTACTACCAGGAATACGGTCGCCAGTATCTGGCGGCGAGCGCCGGTGCCCAGGGCCGACAGGGCAGGGTCGTCGAGTCGGCCATGTACCTGGTGGACCACATCGCCGAGGTGCCCGCGTGGGTCATCGCCATGCGCCTCGACCGCCTTCCCGACGATGCCCCGCGTGGCGACCTCGCGGCGTACCACGGCAGCGTCGCCCCGGGTGTGTGGAGCTTCCAGTTGGCCGCCCGGGCCCGTGGTCTCGGCTCGGCGTGGACGACGTTCCATCTCCACTACGAGGAACTCATCGCCGAGATGCTCGGCATCCCGCCCACCGTCACCCAGATCGCGCTCCTGCCGGTGGCGTATTACACCGGCGACGACTTCTCCCCGGCGCCGCGTCGCCCGGCCCGCGAGATCACGTTCTTCAATCGCTGGAAGCAAACCGACTGACGCTGCGGCTTGGCCTTGGCCGGGTGCGGGTGCGCGTGCGGGTGCGGGTGGGTGCGTGCGGGTACCGGGTACGACGTCTAGGACGGGTGCGGGTTGTGAGGCTCGGTGCTCCATTCTTGGTCGGGTTTGTCCTTGCTCGGGATCGTCCAATGCTGGGTTCGCTCGCGGTCGCTCGGTTCGCTCGAGGGCGAGCGAAATGACCAAGCACTCGGTGTCGGCGGCCGTGTCCGCATCGGGCCGTGCCGCTGCGGTGCGTCAGCGGCGGTGGGAGGCGAAGAAGTCCCAGAGCTGGGCGGTGGCATCGAGGGCCTGGCTGGGCGGGTCGACGCCGATCGCCGCCGCGGCTGCCGTCGGCTGGACGGGGGAGCCGGGCCACTGATGGCCCGCGCCGGCGATGGTGATGAGGTTCACGTCGATGCCCCCGGGGCACGCGCTCGATTGACGGGTGACCGGCCCCGCCGTGCTCGTCGTGGGCGTCGGGCACTTCGCCGCGGCGCGGAACCGTTCGAGCGCGGTGGGAACCGACATCCGCACCGTTCCGGCGGCGGTACCCTTGGTCGTTGCGGAGCCATCGAACGGGACGTTGGCGTCGGCCTCACCATGGATGTGCAGGACCGAGATCGGCGCCGGGGTCGGACACTCTGAGGTGATCGTGCCGGCGACAGGACCGATGGCGGCGAAGCGGCCGGGTCGGTCGCAGGCGAGTCGGTAGGTGAGCATGGCGCCGTTCGACATGCCGGTAGCGAACACGTTCTTCGGGTCGACGACCTTTGCATTCACCATCGCGTCGATGACGGCGCTGATGAAGCCGACGTCGTCGACGCCGCGCGCGGCCGGTAAAGCGCAACACGAGCCGGCGTTCCATGCGTGGCCGATCACGATGGGCTGCCCCTCGGGGTACACGACGGTGAACGCGTTGCGGTCGGCGACGGCATCCCAGCCGTACGCCGACTGGGCCTGCTCGGCGCCGCCGAGACCACCGTGGAGCACGACCACGAGCGGACCGGGCAGCCGCGGTGGGGTTCCATTCGGCAGGTGCACGACGTAGCGACGGTCGGCGCCGGCGAACCGCAAGGTCGCCGCGCCGTTCACGATGGTGGGCGTCGTTGGTGTCGGG
>JANOHI010000059.1:0-26914 GCA_031406385.1 Acidimicrobiia bacterium | reverse complement strand
GAACATCCATCCGTCGACATGGTCTCCGTGGTGGGACTGCCAGACGACCACTGGGGCGAGATCGTTGCGGTGGCCATTACGCCGGTGGCCGGCGCGATCATCGACGCCGACGCAATTCGTGCTCACTGCCGCGCTCACCTTGCGGCCTACAAGGTGCCGGCCAGGGTGTTCTCCGTCGAAGACATGCCGCGCAACGTGAACGGCAAGGTCCAGAAGCACCTGCTCGCCGAGCAGCTCATGTCCGGGACTCAGAGCGAGGCCCAGCGGAGCGTCATCGAAGACTCTCGGTCCTAGGAACTCGCCTGTATGGGTGGCGATGTTGGACTGCTCGCCGGTCCCGCCGTGCGCTTGGCTGCGCGGCATGGTGGACGACGCCGCGCGGGTGGCGGTCCGACTCCGGCCCCGCTAGGGCTGAGCCAGTCGTTTCGACCTGCGGACAGTGAGTCCTTAAAGAACTCAACGTCGCTGCCCGTCTGACGCACCATCAGATACATGATCGGCGGCGTGACAGCGACTGCGACGGCTTGGTCCCGACGAACGACGTTCGGATATCGTCGTCGCGGGGAGGACCCCTCCTACGCCTGCAGCCGGCAGGGCCATCGACCTCTGCTGGGCCACCTCGCAGCGGCTGCGGTTCAGAACTACACCGTGTTGAAAGACGCGACCATCCGATCCGAGGACAACGACATGCCCCGTCTCCGCCAGGTCACCCGAGCCGAAGCCCCCGAGGGGCTCATCACGTCGATGTACAACCGGCTCTTCGGTGACCGAGATCCGGTCACCGAACCGGGAACTGCCACCGGCACGCCGGGCAACTGGTGGACGGTTTTCGCACTAGTGCCTGACGTTTTTCAGCATGCCACGCGCGGCTTCGCGCTCTACGCCAGCCCCAACCGCCTCCTCGATCCGGTCCTGCGCGAACTCGGGCAGACGCGTGCCGGATGGTTGCGCGGCAGCCAGTTCGTGTACTCCCAGCACTGCAAGTCGTGCCGCAACCTGGGCATGAGCGAGGAACGCATCGCAGCGATTGCGTCTTGGGGCGTGGCCGACTGCTTCACACCCATAGAACGGGCCGTACTGGCCTACACCGACGAGCTGGTTGGCAACGGCGGGCGGGTTCACGACGCGACGTTCGCTGCGCTCAAGTCAGACCTCAGCGACGAGCAGATCCTCGAGTTGACCTACATCACGTGTCTGTACGAGATGCACGCAACGATGAGCCGCGCCCTGCGGCTGGAGTTCGATGACCGGCCCGACGCAATTGTCGAAGTCCCCGCACCCACCGGTGACGCGGCTGGCCTCGACCTCGGGGCTGCCATCAGCTCCGAGGAGTAGGCCGGCGCCGCCGAAAGGACCACTGGTCGTCGGTCCTCTCCGGCCTCAGACGCGCCCAGCCCGAAGGATCACGAGCCTCCGATGCGCATGTTGTGCGGCGGGTCGCCGCGTCGATTAGCGGAACGAATACGACTCGGAAGTCAGTATCCAGGGTCCTTTGCGAGTACTCGGTGCACGACCGGAACTTGTGCTTTGTTCGATAGCGAAGACCTTCGCTTGCCATGCTCCTCCGGAAGCGGCTCCAGCCCGAACTAGTAAGCGAGCGTGTGATCGTGCAGGAGAAATGCCTGCATAGACCGCGCAACCGGGCGGACCGAGGCCCACGGGACGGACCAGCAAACCCAACAAACTCGGGCTAGAGGGCACACGGCGACACGGCCCGACATGGCCCTAAACCGACTGGCGTCAAGGCGATGGAAATCCGACCTGATCGCCGACGCACGCTCATCATCGCTGGCCGGGCGAGCCGGGGTGACAAGTGCGGTTCGCCGGACTAAGCATCGAGCGCGGTTGCGCACCCGGCATGGCCGGCTCGAGCGGCGATCTGTTTCGGTTACCTCCGGCCGCGATCCAAAGCGACACGGCCGTATGGCGGAGATCGTGGATCCGCAGCGGTGCCACTCCGGCACGTGCGACTGCTGGTGTGAGCGCTCAGGAGAAGGCGCGTTCGGCGCTCACCGAGTTCCGCGGTTGATGCTCACGGTTCTTGGTCGTCGGGGTGATTGCACCAACCAAAACGCCCGTCGGTAGTGCTGGGTCGAGAAGGCATGGTTGATGGTGGCGGTTGGGGCACGATTGTGCGACGGGCACGAGTCGATCCATGTGGACGGTCGTCTGGTCTCAGAGACTGTTGTTGGTTCGTCCAAAGCAACCGTTTCCGCCGACATCACGGGTGCCTCGTGGTTGCGGCTATCCGTCGAACAGACCGGAAACGGACTCGCCCGTGTTCGGGCGGAGTTGACCCGAGAGGCTCCTCAAAGATTTCAGTTGTGGCTGCATCGGCGGCTGCGTCGGCCAGCCGGCACCCGCCAGACCGGAGTCAACTTGTCGGCAAGTGGCCCGTCGCGGTCGACGCGTAAGATGGCGGCGATGACGGGTTACCCGGCGCGGAGGGATCGAATGGCAGCTGACGTGGGCGCTGAGGTCACACGGTCCGCCCCGTCCGCCCCGTCGAGTCCGCAGTCGCAAGGCCCGGTCGCCGGACTGCTTGGGGTTCGACCCGATGAGATCGAACGGGTAAGAGCGCTGTTCGCTGCATCGATGCTGCTCGGCTTGGGCCTGGTGTTCTTCTACGGCTCGGCGAATGCGATCTTCCTTACCCGCTACGACATCACGGTTCTGCCGTGGGTCTACATTGCAAACGCATTGGCGGTGATCGTGGTCGGTCTCGGCTACGGGGCCTGGTCAGCGCGGGTCCCGGTAGCAAGGGCGCTCGTCGTGCTGGCCGGAGCCATGTCGGTCAGCGTCGGAGGGCTGTGGCTCTGGGCGACGCTGTCCGATGCCCGCGTCGTTGCATTCCTCATGGCGATGTGGTTCCGATTGCTGTTCATCTTCGCAGTGCTCGGACTGTGGGAAATCGCGTCCGCCGTGTTCGACATCCGCCAGGCCAAGCGACTGTTCCCGGCGGTCGCCCTGGGAATGATGGTCGCCTTTGTGATCGGCGGTGCGCTCACCCCGATCGTGAGCCCGTTCCTCGGCCCCGTGCAACTCGTAGGTATCTCCGCACTGTTCTTCGGGGCGTACACGGTCATGTTCCAACGTCTGCTGTCCCGGTTCAACATCGGTGGCGGGCATGATGCGGCAGTGGCGCCGGCGGGGCCGACCGAGATCCTGGCCGACCGGTTCAGCCGACGCATGGTGTGGATGAAGACCGTCACGATTCTGCTCATGTACGTGACCGAGTACGTCTTCTACGAGCAGTCCACCCGGAAGTTCGACTCCGAAGCATCGCTCGCCGGCTTCCTCGGCATCTTCATGGGAGCAATGACGATCGTGATGGTGCTCGTCACCGGACTCGTGTCGGGGCGGTACATCAGTCGCTTCGGAATTCGAACGGCGACCATGACGCTGCCCGCCGGCATGTTGATGATCGCGCTGCCCGCCGGCCTCTACGGCTCGCTCGCCGGAATCGACGGCGGCTTCTTTGTGCTCGTGTGCATCGCTCTCGCCACGAACCATGTGCTCGGCAACGCGATCGCAGAACCGGCCAGTGCGGTCCTGTTTCAACCGATGCCCAAACTCAACCGCATGCGGGTGCGCCTCGCCGTGCACGGCTGGCTCGGTTCACTTGCACTCGTCCTGGCCGGCGTTTTACTGCTTGCACTCAACGCGATGCGCCTTCGTTCTGTTGCGCCGCTGCTGTACCTCGTTTCGGGCATTGCGTTGGTCGGTCTCATCGTGGCCGCTGCGCAGTACCGTGACTATCTCAACGCCCTTCGCCGGGCGACGACGCTTGCCTTCGCCGACACCGAAGCGCACGCCACCACCGACCTTCTCGACGGCGGCCTGCTTGCTGAGGGTCACGGCACCGACGATCCGGGCAGCGCCCTCGCGTTGGCGTTCATGGCGCGCTCGATGGCCGACGATCCGCTGCGGGCGCTGCTCCCGGTGCTGTCGCTGCGTCAGGATCCGGACCTTGTGCGGATGGCTTTCGATTCGATGTCGAAACGCCACGACGCTGCGTATGCCGAACTCGTGGTTGGGGCCATCGATGACGAAACGCTCCCGCTGAGTATGCGAACACAGGCGCTTGGTCTGCTTACCGCGCTCGAACCCGAACAGGCGGAACATCGCATACGCACCGCACTGAACGGGGATAAACCCGCTGTCGCGATCGGTGCCGGACTTACCGACCTGGTCACGCGCCAATCGGCGATAACCCAACTGGGTCGGCTTGCAGCGTCGCCAGACGCAGCCGACAGGCGCACCGCTTGTGACGTCATCGGCCAACTCGACCGCCACCACCTGTCCGCAAACGCGGAGGCAGTCGATGCCATTGGAGAAAACCTCGAAGCGCTCCTCGCCGACAACGACCCGTCCGTTGCCCTCGCTGCGCTCAACGCGGCTCAGGATCGGCTCACGCCTGATATCGCGAACGCGGTGGCGCGACACCTTCGAGTTGCCGAGCGTCGGGGTCACGCGGTGCGTGCGCTCGCCAGCGGTTCTGCAGACCCCGGATCAACCCAGGGATTCGTTTCAGCCGTGGTGGAACCGTATCTCGCTGAACTGCCCGACGAGGCAGCTGCGGAGGTGTTCCGCCAAGTGGTCGGGCCCCGCCTGGAACTCGACGAGATCGTTGACCGGTGCCTCGCCCCGGGCATGCGGTCAGCGATGCGCTGCATCGGCTACGAACTGCTCTCTGCGAACGGAACAGTCCGAAAGGTGAGGTCGCAACTCGGGGTGGATCTTTCCCTGCTTTCGCAGTTGACGGGGTTCTGGCGCGACCTCGGGGTGGCAGACGCGAATGGGGAGGTCGGAGCGAACGGGCAGGCATCCGATGAGATCGGCGCGGGCGATGTCGCCACGGTGCGCGCCGCCGTCTCCGACGAGTTCGAGTACGGACGTCGCTCGGTGTACTCGGCCATCGCTGTCGAATACGAACGCAACCGCATGCGTGACATCTTCACCCTGGCGCTGAGCGGCGACGAAGACGACCGGGCGAATGCGATTGAGGCGCTCGACGTGCTGCTCGATGCCGATCACCGGCGGGCCATCATCGGCGCTTTGGAGCCGCTCGACGTTGCCGAAGCCTCGCGCTCGATGGAAGGCCTTCCGTCACCACGACCTGTTGCCGAGGTGCTCGATGCACTCAACCGCGACACGCGCCTCACGCGCTGGACGCGTGATCGGGCGGCCGACCTGCTTACCCAATTGAACCACGACGGAGAACGCACCATGAACCCAACAGTTGAACGTGTGCTGTCGCTTCGCCGTGTCGACATCTTCTCGACCCTTTCCTACGAGACGCTCTCCGAACTGGCCGATCTCGTCTATCCGCACTCGGCACCGGCGGGATCGGTGATCATCACAACCGGTTCGGTGGGGCAGGAACTGTATGCGCTCGTGGCCGGCTCGGTCGAGGTGCGCACGCCGGCCGGACGGGTGCGGCGCCTTGATCAGGGCACGGTGTTCGGCGAGTTGGCGATCATCGACCCTGCGCCCCGAAGCGCAACGGTCACCGCCCTGACGGCGTGTGAGTTGATCGTCGTACCGCGCTCCGCCGTGTTGGCCTTGGCCGACCGGCGGCCGCTCGTCATGGCCGAAATCGCCCGGGTCCTGGCCCGCCGCCTCCGTAACGGAGCGGACGGCAACCCGTGAGCGGGAATCACGTGAGCGTTGGGCCGGCGAGTTCTGCGCGATTGAGCCCGGAAGCAGGAGAGGACGCGGGTGCGGCGCTCGACGCCACAATGGGTGCGGTGACGACCGCGTCGTCGCCGCTCGGACTCGAGCCCCGGGCCGTGACGTTGCCGTCCACGGGACTGGCCGGAACGGTGGGCTGGCGTCGAGCGCTGCGAGCGTACGAGAAGCCCGACTGGAGGAGCGTCTGGCAATTAGTAAGTGCACTCATGATGCTCGTCGGCGGGTGGTGGCTCACGCTGCAAACCCTTGACCGTTGGCCCGCGTTCGCTCCGTTTCCGGCGTTGCTTGCCTCCGTTGCGGTCGTGCGCTGCTTCATCCTGTTTCACGACTGCGGGCACGGCTCGTTCTCAACGTCACGCACGATCAACGATGTCGTCGGATCGTTGCTCGGCATAATCGTGTTCACACCCTTCCGGCACTGGAACTACGCGCACGCGGTGCACCATGCAACTGCTGGTGATCTCGACCGGCGGGGGGTCGGCGACATCTGGACGATGACCGTCGAAGAATTCCGGATCGCGTCCGCGTCGCGACGTTTCGCGTACCGGGGCTATCACAGCCTGTGGGTGATGTTCACCATTGGCCCGCTGATCAAGTTCGTGATCATTGAACGTATCGTGACCCGCCCGAAGGTCACGCCGACCCGGGTAAAGCGATCTGTGCACTTCACAAACGTCGGAGTCATTGCGTACTCGGTCACGATGATGGTCGTTGTCGGTGTCGTGCCGTTCCTGATCACGCAGGCCATGATCCTCGTCATCGGTGGTTCAGGGGCGATTTGGCTGTTCTACGTACAACACCGCTTCGAGGGTACCTACTGGGAGCACCGGGATCAGTGGCGCTTCGTCGACGCCGCGCTCAAGGGCAGCTCGCACCTGCGCCTCGGCCCGGTGCTGCAGTACGCGTCGGGCAACATCGGGCTCCATCATCTGCACCACCTCGACGCTCGTATCCCCAACTACAACCTGGCCAGGTGCCTCCGGGAACACCCCGAGGCTCACGCCGAGCACGAGTTCGGCCTTCGTGAAAGCCTCGGTGCGCGTCGACTCAAGTTGTGGGACGACGACGCCCGACGTTACGTGGGTTACCGGGCCGCGGGCTGAGCGACGCGTGGGAGAACATCTCATCGCCTCGTTCGGAATCGCCGGGCTTTTCATCGCCGCGCTTCTTGCTGCGAGCCTCCTGCCGTTCCCACTCGAAGCCCTCGTGCCGTTGATGCTCGCCCGCGGGTACTCCTCGGTCGCAATCGTGCTCGCCGGGACGTCAGGAGGCTACGTTGGCTCGCTCGTGAACTACCGGCTGGCCCGGAAAGGCGAAGATTGGTGGCGCGAGCGACATCCCAAACACAACGATCGTTTCGACCGCATGACCCGCGCCTTCGCCCGCTGGGGCACTCCGCTGCTTGCGCTGTCGTGGTTGCCCGTCATCGGCGAGGCGTTCACGGTCGCCGGTGGCCTCGCGCGGGTTCCGCTCCTTCCGTTCTCGCTATGGACGATCGCCGGACGCGTCGCGCGAATGGTGCTGCTCGTCAACCTCTCGGGGCTCATCTTCTGAACACTCTTGAGACGGGTGTTGTGGCCGCCCACAGCTCCGTCAGTGCATGCGAGTGTTGCGGATGCTGCTGAGCAGTTGGCGCATTCGTTTCGTGATGGGCGGATTTGCGTAGACCGGTTCGGCAAGCTTGTCCGGCCCAGAAGCGAGGTGAAGGGCGGGGTTCGCGTTGGACGGAATCATCGCGAACGGCCGATGCTGCATCCCTTCGCCGTTCACCCGCCCATCAACCCGCTCATCAACCCGCCACGTATAGGTGTGGTCGCGGGCCTCTTTGAAAAGCAGCAGTTGATACAGAGACCCATTACCGAAGCGACTCGCGGTCATCCCGCATTCAAGGAAGTAGAGCATGACGCGAAAGTCGTGCTCGCTGATCGACGGATCGTTCTCGAACGCGTCGAAAAGGTTGTGCCGCCACCACCACAGCGTCCAGTAATAGTGCCGCGCAATGTTCTCCACGTCGCCTACGTACATGTCGTGTTTGCGGGCTTCATCGAGGAGCAGGTGCAGACGGATCTGGTTCGAATCGCGGAAGATGTACTTCTGGATGTAGCCGTCTCGAAAGTGCTTCTTCTCGTGGCTGCCCATCGAATGGATGAGCATGCGACCGTGCGGCTTGAGAATGCGGTGGCACTCGTTCATCACCTTTTCGTAGTCGTCGAACGCGAGGTGCTCCCACACGCCGACCTCGTAGATCGCGTCGAAGGATTCGTCGGGAAAGGTACTCAATAGCGAGAAGTCGGCGTGGTGGATGGTGACCTGGTCGCCGACCCCGTTGCTTTGCGCGTTGCGGCGGGCCAACGCGGCCATGTTGAAGCTGTTCGTGAAGCCGACACCTTCGCAGCCCCATGCGAGTGCGGCGTGGGTGAGCATGCCGCCGTTGCCGCAGCCAGTGTCGAGAATCCGCATCCCCGGAGTGAGTCGCATCTTCGAAAAGATCAGGTTGATCTTGTTGACCTGCATGGTGTCGAGATCGTCGGTTTCGTGTTCCATGTACCCGCACGAGTAACAGCCTGTCGCCCCGAGCATGGGGATCATGATGTTGTCGCCGATGTCGTAATGGTCCGCGATGTCTTCGTTGTGCGAATGGTCGAGTCGCCACTTGGCATACTGCATGACAAGTTTGGCCTGTTCTTTCACCGGCATCGTGACGCCGCGGTCGATGCGATTCGCCACGATGAAGGAGATCAGGTGGTGCACCGACCCGCGTAGCATTTCGAACTCTCCTGCGAGGAATGCTTCGCCCATGCCCAGGTTGCGTTGGGCGATGACCCGGGTGAAGAAGGCGGCGTCGTTGATTTTCGCGACCGGGAACACCCACTGACCCGGTCGGTCATCTCGGATGACTGCTTGAGGGAATCGCCGGTCGACCTCGGTCAGCAGACCGAGGTCGGGGAGTGAGAGGTCAAATCCGCATTCAGACGCCGGCAGGGGATCCGAAGCCGATCGGGCTGACGGGGCCGTGCCGGCGAATGAGTCGAGACCTTCGACATGGGCCCGTGTGAGAGCCCTGGCACCCGCTTCAGTCGGTACGCCGAATTGCAGGACAAGGTCGCGGAACACGATGGTGGCAGCCCCGACCGGTCGGCGACCTTGGCTGCACATGAGCGTGCAGTACGCGAGCATGCTCGCGTTCGCCCGCACGGTCGGATCGTTGAGGATGTCGTGTGGCGTGGTCAGCCATCTATATGTTTGCATATCATCACCTAGAGCGAAGGGACATGTGTGACCTATTGGATAGGACTTGGTGCACTGAAGCGGAAGTGCCTTGAATGTTGAACGACACAGAAGTGCCGCAGGGTCGATCCAAATGCGGCCTGACGACGTTCGAGGACTTCAGCGAAAATGCACTACACAGCTGCGCTGAACGGAATTTCGGGGAGGTCTGCCTCGGCGAGTCGGGCCACCGCCTCGACGTAGCCGGCGGCGGTGATCTCGTGGATATCGGCAATGTTGGTGTAGCCGAAGTGCGAGACATCGGGCCGAATGTAGACGTCGGCCTTGGCCATCTGGGCGGGTTCGAGACTCTTGCTCCCGATCTCCAACGAGCGCATCAGCACGTCGATGATGCTGGGAGCGATCAGTTTGTTGCCCCGGGGGTTGAGCATCCCGGCCAGGGCCCGCTTGAAAGGGATGGCGTCCTCGTAGTTGTAGTTCTCGTCGGCCGTGTAAAAGGGGTTGGTCACGTTGACGACGATGAGCGTCCCGACACTCGTGACTTCGAGCAGCGGATCGACGGGGACGTTGTTCATGATCCCGCCGTCGGCGAGCAGGTGCCCGCTGTGGATTACCGGGGGCATGACCATCGGGAGCGAGCACGACGCCCGTATGGCGGGCCGCAACAGGCCTTGTCGGTGCGTAAGTGGCTGGGCGGAAGTCAGATCTGTGGTGGTGCAGAGGAACTGGATCCAGAGGTCTTCGAACCGGATCCTGCCGAACACCTGGTCGAGGACCGCGTTGAAGCGGGTGGCACCGATAAGCGCGGCCTTCGGTGGGATGAAGTCGAGCATCTTGCGTTTCGACCCGCCGAAAACTTCAGCGGCGACACGCTCGATGATCTCCGGCGACCACCCCATCGCGAACTGGGCGCCGACGAGTGCCCCGGCGCTTGTTCCGGCCACGATGTCGATCGGGATCGACGCTTCCCGCAGGGCACGCATGACGCCGAGGTGAGCGAAAGCTCGTGCTGCTCCTCCGCTGAGCACGAGCCCGACCGGCGTGCCGACGAGGAAGCGGGCCAGACGGGCGAAGTGCGACGGCCAATCCAGGTTCAGGTGATGGCACATCTCGACGTGTCGGGTGCTGAGCCAGGCTTCGGTACCTGTCGGTGTGGTTTGGGCGTCGGTTTGGATCAGCACGAGGTGCAGTCGTGCTCTGCCGGCGGTGCTGACCGTGCTGGCGTTCCGGTCGGTGTGTAACGGGTCGAGCAGGCGTTGCTCAAGGCTGTTGAGTGCGGGCGACCGGTCGGCTTCACCGACGAGAAGAATGACATCGGCACCACGCGCACACTTCGTGGCCCACGCCGAGTCGGGGTCGTCGGCGACGCTGATCACGAGGTGGTGCCGCTCTTCGAGGTCGGTGAGGTGTTCGTCGACCCGTATGCCAAGTGAGGACGCTGGATGGGCGTGGAGCGCTCCGGCGCCGATGGTGTGCTCCAGTGACTCAGCCGTGACGAGAACCGAATCAGTATGCGCGCACAGGAAGTTTTGCAGCGCCCGGGCGAAGTCCATAACGGGTGCGCCAGCGCCGGCGGGCAGCACGGCGATGATCGTGGGTGCCGCGGTGGAACGACCACGCTTGGGTGGTCGGTTCAGCCGCTGGGCCAGTGCGACCAGCATGTTGCGCATCAGCCCCGGATTCGTAAGCACGCTCCGTTCGAAGTCCTCTCTCCCGAGGCGGTACACCACGGAGTCGCGAAGGGCTACGACTGTGCCCTGGTGAGGCTCGCCGGTCAACGGGGCAAGTTCGCCGACGGTCTCGTCGCGCCCGAGCTCTCGCGTCTTCACGTCGCCGTCTTCGTCAAGGATCACGCGTAGACGGCCGCGGGCTATCACGTAGAGGCTGTCGCCCGGGTCGCCCCGATGGAAGAGCTCCGTGCCGCCGGGCACGTCGACGCGCTCCAGCGCACGCTCAAGCTCAGACGTGTCGATCAACGGGTCGTTCGTCGGGCTGGTGGACGTGCCCGCCGTGCCCGTCGAAACGACTCCCGTGTCGGTGCGCCTGCGCGCAAAGATGGCGACAGCACGCTGGAGTTCTGTCCGTAGGACGTGATCCTCATGATCCTCGTGATCCTCATGATCCCGTGATTCGGGCGTCGGGCCGGTCTGCTCTGTCATGAAGGAGCTTGTTCGGGCTGCGGGTGAGGTTGTGACTTGAGCTGTGAAGGGAGGGCCCGTCGAGCAAGGGCCCGTCGGGACGCGTGAATGATCGCGGCCCCAGGGACCGAAACCCCGGTGCCGATGAACAGCGACTGGTGCGGGAACGGGATGCAGCCGAGCAGCACGAGCGTCGTCGCCGGACCGTACACGTAGTGAAAGTACAGTTTCGGCATCAGCGTCGTGCTCTTCCAGTAAGGCACCTTGCTCAACATCATTGCGCCCAGCCCGACGACGAGTGCGGCGCAGATCCACGGAGCACCGTCGGTGCCGAACGTCGCCCGGCAGAACAACAGGAACTGCGTCACGACACAGGCTGCGATGGGGCAGGGGACGCCGACGAAGAAGACGGAGTCGGAACCGGAGGCCGTGTTGAACCGGGCGAGTCGGATCGCGACCGCAGCGATCCATCCGAAGCCGAACACGATACCGACGAGGCCCCAGTCGTCGAAGTACACGCGGTAGATCAGCAGCGCCGGTGCGACACCCGCGGCGACCAGGTCGACGAGCGAGTCGAGTTGGCGGCCGAGCGGTGAGATCACCCCGAGGGCGCGGGCAACGGTGCCGTCGAAGGTGTCGCAGAGTGCGGCGGCGAAAATGGCCCATACGGCGGCCTCGTAGCGGCCGTCTGTCGTGAGAATCAGTGACCAGAAGGCCAGGAACAGCCCGAACATCGTGAGAACACCGGGGGCAAGCGTTGCGAAGAGATGAGCGCGAAGGGTGCCCGTCGGGTTCGACATGACGCGACGGTATATCCTCCCGTCGGATCCCCAAAGTCGGAAGAGGCCTGTCGAGCCGGGCGATGCGTTTTGTGTGCATTCCCCGACGCGGGTGACGCGGTTGAGGCGTGTGCCCGAGCGCAACGTCATCTTGCTTTGACATCAGCGGAATTCTGGGGTGGGTCGGTGCTACCAGATAGTTCGAATCGAGCCGCTTGCGCTTGCATACCCGATGAGCTTCTCGTCTTTCGTCACGAGCGCAAGTTGTTCGAGCACCGCAGTCACGTAGATGATGCGATCGGCCGGATCACCATGGAACTCGGGAAGTTCACCAGCGTCGACTGCGCACGTGGCCGAGAGTTGTGCTGTTCGGATGCGCGGCATCGAAAGGAGATCGTTGACCCACATGCGCGTTGGTTTGGCGAGTTCGATCCTGCCCTTGTTCTGCAACATCGATACTTCCCAAAACGAGATGGGCGAGATTGCGATGTGAGAAGCATGTTCGATCGCACCTTGCGCATCGGGGGACAATCGCTCGGACCCGGCCAGCCACCAAAGCAGCGCGTGGGTGTCGAGAAGAATGCGGGAACCAAAATCGGTCTCAGGCATCCGCATCCCAGGTCGAGGACGACGAGAAGTAGTCGGCGTCGTCGTCGGAAAGTAAGCGTACTGATCCGATCATCGGCTCGCCGTCCTCGAGGGCGACGAGTCGGGCGATCGGCCGCCCGTACTTGGTGATCACGATCGTTTCATGGGTTTGCGCCACCCGGTCGAGCAACGAGAGACACGACGCCTTGAATTCGCTGGCCGATATCGTGGTCGAGTTCATGTTCCCAGACTAGCGTTCGCGCACGATATGACCATAGTCATTGACCATAGTCTTTGCCCGGCGATCTGGGCGGCTCCGGCCCGCGGCGACGCCCGGTGCGTTTCGGTACGGTGGGCCGATGTGTCGAAACATCACGCCGTTGCGGGGTCTGGCGCCTCCGGCCACCGCTGATGAGGTCAGCGCGGCGGCCTTGCAGTTCGTGCGCAAGGTAGGAGCGTTCTCCACTGTTCCCGTGGGCTCGGAGGCGGTCGTGGCGCGAGCGGTGCGAGATATCGCCGGCGTCGTGGAGTCGCTGCTCGCCGAGCTGCCCGATCGTCGGGTCCCGCCGGCGGTGGAGCCGCCGTTGCGGCGCCGTCGGGCATGAACCGCCGGTATCGTCGACGCCATGGCTGAGCAGACCGCACCGGAGATCACGATGTACTGGCGGCCCGGCTGCGGCTTCTGTTCGGCACTGGAACGACAGCTGGTCAAGGCCGACCTTGCGTTCGAGAAGCACAACATCTGGGACGACCCGACGGCGGCGGCCTTCGTCCGTTCGGTGGCCAGGGGTAACGAGACCGTCCCGACACTTGTGGTCAACGGCCAGCCGATGGTGAACCCATCGCTGTCGCAGGTCGTCGCCGCCCTCGGGAACTGACCCGGGCATCCCAGATAGGCCGATGTTGTCTGATCTGCCGCGTGAAATCGGGGGTCCGGGATGCCGGTGTCGCCGATCTGGGATGTCGCTCCCCGTGGACTCCGCCCCCGTGGACTCCGCCCCCGTGGGGGTCAGATTCTCGCCAAGACGTCGTCGAAATCGATCTCGCCGTTGTAGCGGGCGAGGATCTTTCCGTTCGCTGCCACGAGTGCGCCCGACGGCTGCGAGAGCACTTTCAGTGCCCGGCGCGATTTCGCGTCGCCGTCGTAGATCGCCCGGACGGTTTTGAGATCGTGGCGCTTGCGGAAATCGAGAGCCTGGGCGGCGGTGTCGTAGGAACCGATGCCAACAACGGAGACAACATCTGCATGATCGCGAGCAAACTGCTCGACTCCGGGGGCTTCCCGGTTACACGAGCCTCAAGTGGGTGCCCAGAACCAAACCAGCTGCGGCTTCGTCGACACGTTGAGACTGGCCAGGTCAATCGTCTTCGCCGTCGCCAGGTCGAGGACCTTGAGCTTCGGGAACGTCGTCGGCGCCGCTGGTTTTGTCTTGACCGGCTTGGATGTCTTCGACGCGGCGATTGCAGGTGCCGTGATCGCGCCTACTCCGACCAGTGAAGCGGCGCTCACGGCGACGGTGGCGATGAGGAGGCGGGCGGAACTGGGGCGGGGGGAAGTCATGGTTGCTCCTTGGGGACATTGGTTGTTTCTGGGCCAAGCGTGCGACGGCTGAAGGCGACCGCGGCGCCGACCACGGCGCCCACCACGACGATGGCCGTCACGATCGTGGCGGTGGAGAGATCGAGCAGCTGGGAGCTGATCGACGCCGACCACCGTTCGACCCAGACCACCGGTCCGCCAGCGATTGCATTGTCATTCTGGATCCGATACGACCAGTAGCCGTAATACGCCACGTAGGCGCCGGCGAGAACGAGGAAGAGGCCGGACACCCGGTTGACGTATGGCAGTGCCCGCTTCATCGATCGGGCCACGGTCTGCTGAGCGAGCGCCGCGGCGAGTGTGAGCACCATCAGTACGAGCCCCATTCCGACGGAGAAGGTGAGGTAGGTCGCTGCCGCCCCGAAGACTGATCCGTCTCGCAGGGTGCTCACGACCACGCCGGAGAATCCGGCGAACCCGCACGAGAGTGAGACCACGGCGTAGGACAACCCGAAGACGTAGAGCGAGCGGAGGCCCTTGCCCTGATCGATGGCGCCGACCTTCAGGAACGAGAGCTTCGGTTCGTAGCCGCCGAGCATGGTGGCGCCGAGGAGCGCCAGGGCACTGCCGACCCCGATGGAAATGAACGGGACGGTCTGCTTGATCTGCGACAGGAGTTGCGACGCGAGCAGACCGAGGGTGCCGTAAACGGTGACGAACCCGAGGGTGACGACACCGGAGACCTTGGCCGCGCGAACAAGGCGGTAGGCGAGCGGTCGCTCTCCGTCGATCGCGGAGTTCCCGACGAAGTAGCCCATGTAGGCGGGGAGCATGGCAAATCCGCACGGATTGAAGGCCACGATCACCCCGGCGGTCAGCGCCAGGGCGAGGGGGCCGGCAGAGAGCGCGAGGACCATTCCTCCATTCTCGTCCGCGGCGCGGACAAACCGTGCCGGCCATCTCAGCCTCCGCACAGGACCCCGCCAGGAACTCGATTCAGCCGTCGGTGTCTGGTGTCTGTTGTCAGTTGCGCGGGGTTCGCCGTTAGGGTCGATCGGCCGGTCGTTTTGTCGTTCATTTCCCCATCAGGAGCCTGTGCATGAGCATTGTCGGTACCCGCGTCGTTCGTAAGGAAGACCCGAAGTTCTTGACCGTCGGAGGTACCTACACCGCCGACGTGCAGGACCAACTTCTCTCCGGCGCAGCTCACGCGGTGTTCGTGCGGTCGACGATGGCGCACGCAACGTTGCTATCGGTCGACACGTCCGAAGCGAAGACCGCGCCCGGCGTGCTCGCCGTCTATGCCTATGACGACCTTTCCGACCTGCCCGGACGCGACATGCCTCCCGGCTTCGTCATGCTTCCTCCGACGCTGGGTCGTCCGATCCTGGCCACCGGCAAGGTGCGGTTCGTCGGCGAGCCGATCGCCGTGATCGTCGCCGAGTCCGCCGCTCTGGGTGCCGATGCGGCGGAGCTCGTGGTCGTCGAATACGAGCCGCTCCCCGTGGTGCTCGACATGGAGACGGCAGCGGCGAGCGACGTGCTCGTCTCCGAGGTGCACGGCTCGAACGTCGCCTTCGCGCTGCAGTTCGGCAGCGACCCGAACCTGTTCGACGGGTGTGAGGTCGTCGTCAGTCAGCGGGTCGTGCACAACCGTGTTGCCGCCGCGCCGCTCGAAGGACGTTCGTCGGCGGCGGTCTGGCACAACGACCGGCTCATCCACTGGTGCTCCACCCAGACCCCGCAGGCGGCTCGCGACGCGTTGCAGGGAATCTATGGACTCGCTGAAGGCGCAGTGCGCGTGATCGCCCCCGACGTGGGCGGCGGGTTCGGTCCGAAGATCGGGATCTACGCCGAGGAACTGCTGCTTGCCCACCTCGCCAAGAAGGCCGGCCGTCCGGTTCGCTGGACCGAGACGCGTTCGGAGAACATGACCGGCCTCGCCCACGGCCGCGCCCAGATCCACCACGCAACGATGGGCGGTACCAAGGACGGACAGGTGCAGGCGTATCGCATCGAGGTCATCCAGGACTCCGGCGCCTACGGCATGATCGGCGCATTCCTTCCCTTCATGACACGCACCATGGCCCCGGCCGTCTACGTGATCTCGAAGGTCGAGTGCAACGCCACGTCGGTCCTCACGAACACCACGCCGGTGGCGGCATACCGCGGCGCCGGTCGGCCCGAAGCAACCTTGACGGCCGAGCGGATGATGGACCTCTATGCCGCCGAGATCGGGATGGATCCCGTGGCGCTGCGTCGCAAGAACCTGATCAAGGCCGACGCCTTCCCCTACACGACGGCCGTCGGCACCACCTATGACTGCGGCGACTACGAGAAGTCACTCGACATGGCCCTGGAGAAAGCCGACTACGCCGCCCTCCGGGCCGAGCAGGCCGCCCGACGCTCGTCGGGCGCCACCAAGCAGCTAGGTATCGGTGTGGCGGTCTACGTCGAAGTGACCGCAGGCCCGACACCGGGCGAGGAGTGGGGAAAGGTCGAGATCCTCGCCGACGGTTCCGCGAAGGTCTATACCGGCACGTCCCCGCACGGACAGGGCCACGTCACCTCGTGGTCGATGATTGCCGCTGACGAGCTCGGCATCCCGTTCGACAAGATCACCGTTGTTCATGGCGACACCGACGAGGTCCCGAAGGGCGTCGGTACCTTTGGGTCGCGCTCACTGCAGCTTGGCGGAGCGGCGGTGCAGAAGGCGTCGCAGACCGTCGTCGCCGAAGCCCGCGAGCTCGCCGCCAACCTGCTCGAGGCAAACGCCGACGATGTGGTGCTCGACCGCACCCGTGGTGTGTTCCACGTGTCCGGCACTCCGGCGGTGTCCCGCACGTGGGCCGAGGTCGCCCATCACGCTGCCGACACCGGCGGTCTTTCGGCGGCGGAGGACTTCGCCAGCACACCGACCTTCCCGTTCGGCTCGCATGTCGCAGTGGTCGAGGTCGACACCGACACCGGCGAGACGCGACTGATTCGCATGATCACGTGTGACGACTCCGGCACCCTCATCAACCCGCTGCTCGTCGAGGGTCAGCGCCACGGCGGTATCGCCCAGGGGATCGGCCAGGCGCTTCTTGAGGAAATCCGCTACGACGAGGATGGCAACCCCATCACCTCGAACTTCGCCGACTACGGCATCATCTCGATGGCCGAGCTGCCCAGCTTCGAGCTCGTCACGATGGAGACCGCCACGCCGAACAACCCGCTTGGGGCAAAGGGAATCGGTGAGTCCGGGGCTATCGGTTCCACGCCCGCCCTCCAGAGCGCCGTGTGCGACGCCCTCGCCCATCTCGGGGTGAAGCACATCGACATCCCGATGACTTCCGAGAAAGTCTGGCGGGCAATTCAGTCTGCGCGCTGAGCTTCTTGGGAGCGGGAACCGGTCGTTTCCGGTGGTCACGTCACGCTGAGCCAGGTCATGAGAAAGTGACCGGCACAGCCGACCACGACCCAGACGTGCCAGACCTCGTGGTACCCGAAGTCCGTCGACGGATTCGGCCGACGGAGCCACAGCCCGATCGCGCCGATCGCATAGGCCGCGTTCGCCACATGGAAGCCGATCAGCGCGCTGCCCGACAGCGACGACAGCAGCCTCGGAGCTGCTGCGATATAGGCGCCCGCAAGCACCACGTAGAGCGTGCCGGCCACACGTCGATGGACGCGTAGCGGTGAGATCTTGAACAGAACACCACCGATCGCGCCGATCCACACGGCGGTCACCAACGGAACCCCCCATGATCGGGGCAGGACATGGAGGCAGACGGGGGTATAGGACCCAGCGATGAGCATGTAGATCATCGAGTGATCGAGCCACCGCATCCACGGCCGGAAGGACCAGGTCCCGACCGTACGGTTGTAGAGCGCGCTGGTGCTAAGCAGCCCGACCAGCGACAGCGCATAGATCGCGCATGCGAGCTTCGTGCCCCCCTGGGCATTGACGACAAGTGCGACGCCGGCCACGCCAGCCACCGGGGCGCACCACTGGTGGAGCCGGCCGCGGTGCGTCGGCTTGTACAGCCCGACGAGCGGATCTCCCGCCGACGGTAGCGGCTTCGGTGGCTTGGGCATGACGACCCGGCGTTGCGTCATAGGGGCGTTCACGGTCGCGCAGCCTCGACGGAGGATCCGAGGACGGCAGAAGCGCCGATCACGATGGTGTCGCCGACGCAGATCTTCCCGGGCTCGAGGACCCACGCATAGCGGCGTCCCGAACCGGGGATGCGGTCTTCGTCGATGCGGTTGAAGTTGCGTCCGGCGAAGTTGTGGGCGATCTGGCTGCACGGATCGGCGAAGCACGACACCTCGGCGAGGACGGTCCCGATGCGGACCTGCGCACCCGGTTGCAGGGCGTCCCAGTCGAGGCCGTGGGTGGTGATGTTCTCGCCCACGCCGCCGGGTGCGATCGGGTGGCCTTCCCGGCGGAGCTCCTCGACCAGTTCGAGGGAGAAGAGCGAGAGTGCCTGGAATGGCCGGCCGTGATGTTGTCGATGCGTCTGTCCGTCACCGACGATGCCTCGGATACCGACGCTGACTTCGGGTACGGCTGTTTTCGGGACGCCGCCGTCGGCGCGGAACAGATGGGCCACAGTTCCGGCGGCGTGGCGACCTAAGCGATGGGCGTGCCCTGCCTCACGGGCAATCGCGATGCCTTCCCGGACGAATTGCTCGACGGCCGCCCTCGCCACGCCTGCGCCATCCTTGGCCGAGAGGCGTTGCGCGACGATCGCGTTCATCTGTTCGGCGTCGGCGTTATCGGGGAAGTGTGCACCGATCGCCGGGGCGAGTCGCAGAAAAACCTCGGTCAGGCGGGCGTCGAACGGGGCAACGAACGTGTCGTCGGCGCCGGCCGTGTTCGCCCGGAGGAAGCCGCTCACGTGGCGCATCGTGTTGAAGAGGTCCTGATCGCCGTACTCGGACGGATCAGCCACGGGTGTGAGCGGCAACATGGGGCTCCCATTCTGTTGCACGAGGGGCGAGGTGGGGCGCATCGATCTGGGTCGGCTCAGCGCGTTGGGTCGGGATTTGCGCACAAATCGCCATTTTGCCGACCCAACAACACCAGCTGACCCAACGACATCAGCCGACCCAGGAACACCGGGCACTGGAGCTAGGCCGGCCAGCGACGGAGTGCTTCGCCGCGCGGGTCGCTCACGAGTTCCGGCGTCGCAGACAGCAGGAGCGTGTGGCGCTCGTCGGGGTCCCACGAGAGCCACTCCGGCGCCTTCGGCGACGCATCGACATTCGGGTCGCCGTGTCGGGCGAAGCTCGCCCATGCTGGATGGAGAAGGTCGGCGATGAGCTGGCGTTCCGGGTCGTCGCCGGTGAACATCGTGACGCCGGGCTGGTGCAGGTTGTCGAACACGAATGGTATCTCGAGGGCATGGCAGCTTCCGAGTACGCCGCCGAACACCGGGGTCGGCCACACGAATTCATATGCCCACAGATTGTTTGCCCCACCCTCGTGGAGAGCCGTCGCCAGACGATGGGCGGGCACGCGGAACACCTCGTCCGTCGAGATCTCCGACCAGGTGTCGGCGGCGGACCGCTCGGGGTGGTCGGCGAGGTAGGCGTCGGCGATCGCCTCGGCGGCGGCCGGGCCGACGGATCCTGCCAGGCGTTGGCGGATCCCGTCGGCGTCGATCGCTCGGAGGGTGGGGTCAAACGCGGTGAACAGCCGCATCTCGTCGCGGGTGGTGCCGAGCAGCACGTCGATGCCCTCCCACGCGCCGGAACGGATCACGTCGTGGGGGTGCTGTGGCAGGGACGGCGTGCCGGTGCTCGGTTGCCACGGAAGTCCGTCGGGCACCTTGGTCGTCACCGCCGCGGCTTCCGATGCGGCGATGATTTCGTCGATGCCGCGGTCGCCCAGCGACGCGATCCCGTCCCGGGTCGGGTCGACGCCGAGCTCGTCGAGAAACGCCCGGGCCATTTGTGACGCCCGCTCGGGACCGGAGATGTGGGCGGTTGCGCCGGACTGCAGAATGGCCCGGCGAAGAAGTCCGCGAGCCGAAGGCACTCCGAGGAGGGTGGCGATGCTGAACGCTCCCGCCGATTCCCCGAAGACCGTCACGTTTGCCGGGTCACCGCCGAAGGATGCGATGCAGTCACGCACCCATTCGAGCGCAGCAATCTGGTCGAGGAGACCGGCGTTCGGCGCAGCGAGGTCATCGGCGTCCGGGACGATCGCGGAGACATCGAGGAACCCGAGGGCGCCCAGTCGGTAGTTGATCGTGACGACGACGACGTCGTGGTTGGCGGCGAAGCGATGGCCGTCATACCAAGGGATCGAGCCGGCCCCCGTGACGTATGCGCCACCGTGGATCCACACCATCACCGGACGGGCGGCGTCATCGGTGCCGGGCGTCCACACATTCAGGTTGAGACACTCGTCGGCTCCAGGCACGTTGCGCGCACCGAGGAGCGCGCCGATCATCGACACACTCTGCGGGCAGAACGCTCGGTAGGACGTGGCGTCGCGAATCTCGCTCCACGGAACCTCGGGCCGCGGTGCGGCGAAGCGGGCCGGACCGGAGATCGGCGCACCGAACGGAATGCCGAGAAAACGCGTGACTGGCCGCTGGTGCCGCTCATCGAGGGCGAGAGCAGTCCCCTGCACGGGCCCGGAGCGGGTGATTGCGACGTTGTCGTTCAAATCCATGGGGGGCAAGTTTCCCCCAAGGGCGGGCCGCAGTGTGAACCCAGGACTCCATCGCACCAGGAGTTTGCGGCGCAGACGTCCGTGGCGGCGTCCTCCGCCTTGCGGTTGCACCAGACAGGCACTGCGTTGTGCGTCCTTGCTGCGAACGGCAGGTCGTCGCCACAAACGCGCGCCGTATCCTGAGGCGGACCCTTAGCGGCGCGGACGCTCGGTGATCACGGGATCGGTGCCGGGTCGATAGAGCTCATGGGCGCGTCGCCACTGTGCGAAGGCCCCGAGGATGTGGGGTGGATCGCCGTGGATCTCGGTGAAACCGCCGTTGAGTGATCTCGTATCGAAGTAGGCGGCGTCGACCCCGTCGGCGTAGAGGCGACAGGCCGGTGTGTAGCCCATCGCCGTGAGCCGCTCGTATTCGGCCTCGAAGTCGTGCACGAGATACGCGTTGTGGTGAAAACCCTCCTCGCCCGCCGCGTACATGTCGCGGTAGATCGACGGGGTCTCGTCGTGCTGGGTGATGAACTGGATCATCACGTCGCCGAGGTACCCGAACGCGTAGGACACGTCGGCTTCCTGGTCGGTGTCGCGATACATGAAGCGGTCGGTCTTGTGGTGATGGGTCACGACGAACGGGCCCGCACCGTGCAAGTCACTCCAACGCTGGATGGAAGCGTTGATGTCGTTGACCAGATAGGCGACCTGGAAGAGCGAGCGGTTCATCGGGGACCTCGCAGAGAGTAGGAAACGGCGGGAGGGGCCATCGGCAGTTCAGCACGTGACATCGCCTGCTGTCGCATCGAGCGACGCGGTGTCAGTGCGCTAGTGATGTGTCGCTCAATTGAGTTGGGCGAGTTGCGAGCTGGCCGAAAGGCGCTCCAGCGAAATGGGCGACACACCACTCGCGCTACTGTCGCCGCCCGTGGTCGTGCGTCTCCCTCTCCCCGCTGGGCTGCGGACCTGGTTCGCCGAACATCGCAGCGAGGCGGTCCGTCACGGCTGGGAGCGCGTGCAGCTGTGGGGTGCCGTCGGTACGCACTCCCGACGAGCCCGTCGATTCGGGGCGTTCGGCCGGGGATCGTTCCTCGCCTTCCCGTGGAACACGATCTACGGCGAGCGCTACATGCGCATCGGCGCCGACACCTACATCGGGCCCGGCGTGACTCTCTCCGTGGGGATCGCGCCCGACCAGACGATGATGTCGGAGTCGGTCCTGCGCATCGGTGATCGCTGCCTGATCAACAAGGGCACGGCCATCGTGTCGCACTGGAGTGTCGACATCGGTGACGACGTGTGGACCGGCCACAACTGCTACATCACCGACCAGAACCACGGCTACGACGACATCTCCCGCCCGATCGGCGGCCAGTCGATGCCCGAACAGCCGGTGCGGATCGGTTCGGGTTCGTGGCTCGGCCATGGTGTGATCGTGCTGCCCGGTGTGACCATCGGCGAGCATGTGACGGTGGCCGCCGGCTCGGTGGTCACCAAGGACGTGCCCGCCCGCTGTGTCGTCGCCGGAAGCCCGGCCCGTGTCGTCAGGCGCTACGCAGAGGGTGAGGGCTGGGTTCGGCCGGACGGCTCCACGCCGCCGCCGTCTCGCTAAGCGCGCAGATCAACGATTCGGTCCACGGGATGCGTCCGTCGATCCGCTCGAACCGGGCGGCGTGTGGCGTCAAACCCCGAACGCGCGGCGGGAGCTCGATCTGCACGCCGCCAAAGGGCGGCTGGTTGACGGGATTGTCGCGGTGCATGCCGCGGAGCTCCGTCGGGATTGCTTCGGTGTCGTCGACGGCGTGGAAGGCGGGAAGATGGACGCGGAGTCTCGACGCCAGCGACGAGGCGAGGTGGCGGTTGGATCCTCCGAGCAGCGTGGAGGTCCACAGCCCTTCGCGGCCGTAGCCGTGCACGGCGATGACCACGTCGACGTGACCGAAGAAGTCGCGCAACGCCGCAGACTCAGCGGCGCGGACTGCGGTCGAGGGAAGGTGCTCGCGCAGCGGCGCGGTTTGCACGACCGCATAGAGCGAAGCACCGGCGCGCCGCGCCGCCTCCTCGGCAATGTCATCGGTACCCCGTTCGAGGTTGCCGCCGTGGAAGGCCATGAAGCCGAACGACGACCGCAGCACGACCCGTTCCTCGACGCCCGGCGTGGCGAGAAGTCGGGCAAAGCGCATCCCGTCGAAGGTAGCCGCACTACCCGTCTACCGGCTGACGCCGGGTTCACCCGCTCCTGGCAGCTCCTTCACGCCTCCTTCACACCGATCGGGAAGGATCTGCGCTGCAGAGTTCCTTCGCTCAGGAGTCGCCATGTCTTCCGTATCCACCACCGCTGCCAGCACCACCGCTCGAGGAGGCCGACGATTCCGTCGGACCCGCTTTCTCGCCTTCGTGGCCGTCGTCGGTCTCGGCGCCACGGCGATGGTGCCCGCAGCTGACGCCTCGACCCGGCGTCGCGTGTCCACCAAGACCGACTACTCGATCGCCATCTCGCCTGATGCCGTCGCCGTCAATGCCGGCGGTGTAGCCAGCTTTCCGATCTCCGTCCGGGCAACGGCGGGGTACTTCCCGGCGCTCCGCTGGGATGTCGACGGCGTCCCCAGCTTCATGGATGTGAGCGTCCGGAAGACCTCGACGAACCGCTACCGCCTCGATGTGCTGGTCCCGTCGAACGCTCCGAGCTCCAACGGTGTGTACCAGTTGTTCGGCGTCACCAGCACTCGCGAGCGCAGCGCGCTGTTCCGGCTGGTCGTGAACGGTGCCGCCCCCGTCACCCAGCCGCCGTTCACTGCGCCGCCGGTCACCCAGCCTCCGGTCACGTCGGCCCCGCCGAACTTCGGTCTGCGCCTCGACAACCCTGACCTCACCGTGGCGACCAACCAGACCGCGGTGTTCGGCCTCACGGTGGACCGTTCATTCGGCTACACCGGACCGGTCTCGTTCTCGCTCGCCGGGCTTCCGGTCGGGTCAACGGCCAACTTCTCGCCGAACCCCACCACGGCCAGCACCAACCTCTACATCACGCCCGGGGCGGCGACGGCCAGCGGGCGCTACGGCATCTCCGTTTCGGCCACTGCCGGAACCACGGTCAGAACCGGCACGGTCGCCCTGAATGTCACGGCCATCAGCGACTTCCAGCTGGTGCCGAAGACCCCGATCCTCACGTTGAACTCACCAGGTAAAGCGAGCACGGTCATCGAGCTTCGCCGGACCGGCTCGGTCACGCCGACGGTGTCGTTCTCCGTCGTCGGAGTGCCGGCGGGAGCCACGTACGCGCTCTCGTCGACGGTGACGAACAAGAACGTCACGCTCTCCATCACGACGACATCGTCGACGCCTCCGGGGGTCTACAACATCATCGTCTCGGGTCGTTCGGGCGGATTCACCCAGCAGGCCAACGTACAGCTGGTCGTGAACAACCCGGTCGGCTTCACGCTCTCCGCCTCGCCGTCTGATTTCGGGATTGCCCGAGGAAGCGGAGCGACCAC
The DNA here is from genome assembly GCA_031406385.1 of Acidimicrobiia bacterium. Taxonomy (GTDB): domain Bacteria; phylum Actinomycetota; class Acidimicrobiia; order Acidimicrobiales; family JANYDT01; genus JANLQX01. The sequence continues at coordinate 2,795 of JANOHI010000059.1, read as the reverse complement.
GTTCGTCACGCTGAAGTCCTTCGGCGGATTCAACGGCAACGTTGCGCTGTCGGTCTCCGGTCTGCCCGCCGGCGTCACGCTCCGCCCGGGAACCACGGCAATCAACTCGCCGTCGATCATCGCCCTGATCTTCGATGCGGCGGCGGGGGCCACTCCGACCCCGTCCGGAGCGCCCGTGCAGGTCTCGATCATCGGCACCTCGGGTGCCCTGTCGGCCACCATCAAGCTGAACGTCGCCGTCGTCTGACGGCAGGAGTTCATGGCGAACGCCGGGCGGTCCACCGCCCGGCGTTCGCGCGAGAGCGCTGCGTCCGTGAGGACGCGGTGCCCGGGTCGGCCGTTCCCTGGTGGTGGTGAACGGCCGACCGGCGCGTGCAGTGCCCGGGCCGCTCGGCGCTCCGCAACGCTAGGGGTGTAACGCTCCGAACGCTACGGGTTCAGCGCTCCGCAACGCTAGGGGTGTGACGACGGCGGGTTGTCGTCGTCGATTGGCGGAACACCGAGCGGGTCGGGTGGGGCCTCGTGGCGGAGACCCGCAACAAGGGCGACGAGCTGTCGCATCATCTCGTCGGTGGCCAGCCGGATGTCTGCGCTGGACGGAGATGGGACCGGGCCGGCGGGCGGGAGCCCGAGGTAGTCACGGGCGGAGAACGCTGCGCCAAGGCGCATGGTCACGTTGGGGCGTCGAAAGACGGCCTTGAGCAGGCTCAGGAGCCATCGCCGTCGCCCGACCACCTGGTGCGCCCCGACGGAGGCGAGGGGGATGATCGGCACGCCGACCTCCACGGCGAGACGCACGGCGCCGGTCTTGGCTCGCTCGGGCCAGAACCGGTCGTTTCGGGTGATCCGGCCCTCGGGGTAGAGGGCGATCGCTTCACCGGCCCGCAAGGCGTCCGCGGCCGGTCGCAGCGCCTCGCCCGGGTTCGGCCCGTGGCGATGCACGGCGATGAACCCGAGGGCTCGGAAGACCCGGCCGAGCAGCGGTGCCTCGATGATCCCCGCCGTTCCGAGCAAGCGAAGCGGGCGCCCGAGCTGGCGCCCGGCCAGGGCGAGAAAGACACCGTCGGCGATGCTCGTGTGGTTGGCGACGACGATGAGGCCGCCCGGTGGGAGTTCGTGGAGGGCGCTGGCGCGTTGCCGGGCGCGGGCGATCTCGAGCCGGGCAAAAGTGGCCATCACACTGCTCACCACGAAGGCGAGCACCGAATAGAGCAGGGACCCGCCCAGACCAGGCTTCTTCCACGACCGTCCCATCGCCGCCAGGGTACTGATCCGTCGATGGTCGCTGTGCCGGGAGCGCGGTGCTGGGGAGCGCGGGTGCCCTGCCGAGGGCGCCGTGGCGTGTCCTCGAAGAACCCGCGGTCCCCTCCGTCATCCCAGTTCCGCTGGATCGACATCCCAGATCGCCCTTTTCTGAGCGAAAACACCCACGAAAACGCGCATGTGGGATGGTCCAGGCCGCGATCTGGGATGCGACCGACCCGCAAGAGCGTTCCGGTGCTCGGGGTGAACGCGGCGCACCCGTGGACGGCGACCGGGTAATCGACGCGCCTGGGGGTCGCCGTCGGCGCCCCGCTAGGGTGGGCGAGCATGTCCGATGGTCACCGCGCACGGGTCGAGTCGCTCGGTTTGGCGACAATCAGGACCGAGCGCATCAGGCTCGCCTCCGGGTCCGAGATCCTCGTGTGCACGATCGACAACCCGGCGAGCGCGTACAACTCCGTCGACGCCACCCTGCACCGTGAGTTGGCGTTGCTCTTCCGGACTCTCCGAGACGAGCCCGACGCCCGTGCGGTCGTGCTCACCGGATCGAAGAAGGCATTCTGCGCCGGTGGCGACTTCGCCTGGTTCGATGAACTCCACGACATTGCGTCCCTCGAGCACCTCCGCCGCGACGCCAAGGCCATCATCTGGGATCTGCTGGACATCGAGATACCCATCGTTGCCGCCCTCAACGGTCCGGCGGTCGGGCTCGGGGCATCGATCGCCCTGCTTAGCGACTCGATCTTCATGGCCTCGGACGCCACGATCGCCGATCCCCACGTTCGTGTCGGGATCGTTGCCGGCGACGGAGGCACAACGATCTGGCCGCTGGTCCTCGGACCGATGTTGGCGAAGCGCTACCTGCTCACCGGCGACGCCGTTGGAGCCGACGACGCGCTCCGCCTCGGCCTTGTTTCCCATGTCTCACCCGCGGCAGCGGTACTGGCCGATGCGATGGCGTTCGCCGGACGCCTTGCCGATGGCGCACCGCTGGCGCTGCGGGCGACGAAGGCGGCGGTGAACAAGTTGGTGAAGGACGCGCTGAACGTTTCCTTCGACACTGCCACGAACGCCGAGCTGATCACGCTGCTCTCGGCCGACCATATCGAAGCGCTGTCGGCCCGTGCAGAACGCCGCGCTCCGATGTTCCACGGCCGATGACGGCCATCGCAACGATGATCATGTCTCGAGGCGGCTTCGGCGGATGCCCGTCGCCGAGCCTGTTCAGAAATGCTCCGCACGCTGATAATCAGTATGCAGACAAAACCGGCAAGGGGATGTTCCATGGATAGCGTTGAGCTGTACGACGCGTTGCTCACAACGAGGGCGATGCGCCGATTCTCCGACGAGCCGGTCGATCGCAAGGCCATCGAGGCGTGTCTGAGGGCCGCGGTGCAGGCGCCCAGTGGTGGCAACATCCAGCCGTGGCATTTCGTGGTGGTCGACGACGCCGCTGTTCGCTCCGAGCTCGCCGAGCTCTACCGCCGCTGTTACGAGCGGTATGAACGGGCGATGCTGCCGACCGCCACGGC
>JANOHI010000491.1:0-11824 GCA_031406385.1 Acidimicrobiia bacterium | reverse complement strand
CCCTTGAGCTCAAAGTGGTGGTGGATGGGAGCCATCCGGAAGATCCGCCGGCCGCCCATGAGACGGAAGGTGAAGACCTGGAGCATCACCGAGACCGTTTCCATCACGAACAGGCCGCCGATGATCGGCAGCAACAGCGGCGTATACGTGACAACGGCAATCGCTCCCAGCGCAGAACCGATCGCCAGCGAGCCGACATCGCCCATGAAGATGCGCGCCGGCGCTGCGTTCCACCAGAGGAAGCCAGCACACGCGCCGACCATCGAGGCCGCGACCACAGCGACGTCGAGGGCCCGTTCGATCCGGTAGTCGCCGAAGTTCCGGAACATCCAGAACGCCATCACGGTGTATGCGGCAAACGCATAGACCGAGCTTCCGGCGGCGAGGCCGTCGAGGCCGTCGGTCAGATTCACCGCGTTGGAGCAGCCGATCACGACGAACATCATCACGATGACCCACAACGCCGTCGGGAGAACCCAACCGGGCCGTTGAGGTCGGGTGAAGCCGAGCACCGGGTCGACTTTCGCCCACGAGATCGCAAGGGTGGCGAAGATGCCGGCGACGAGAAACTGTCCGACGATCTTCGCCCGCTTGTTCAGCCCGAGACTGCGCTTTCGGCTGATCTTGATCCAGTCGTCGGCCAGTCCGACGACAGCCGCCCCCACGAAGGCGAACACGACGAGAAGGCCGCGCCGACTGAACGGGAGCGTCGTCACGAGGTGGGGCACGACGTACCCGCCAACAGCAGCGATGACGATGGCGATGCCGCCCATCGTCGGTGTGCCCTTCTTCTTCAGGTGCGTCTGCGGACCGTCTGATCTGATCGGCTGGCCGATCCCGTTCGCGGCGAGCCAGTGAATGAGGAGGGGCATGCCGAGCAGCGACGTGAAGAACGAGACGATCCCGGCGACGAGCAGTGCGATCACGGCCGCGACCCTTCCCCCGAGAGCGGTGCCGCGAGCAAGGCGTCGGCGACACGTTCGAGCCCGGCGACGCGGCTCCCCTTCACGAGCACCACGTCACCATCGGCGAGGGGGCCGAGAGTGTCGACGACTTCGTCGATCGACGCCACGTTGACCAGCCCGTAGTCCTGCTCGCCAAAGGCAATGGCGAAGGTGATGCCGAGGTCACGGGCAAGTGCGCCGATCTCGAGGTGGAAGGACAGCTTTCCCGAGCCGAGTTCGGCCATGGTGCCAAGCACGGCGAACCGCCGAGAAGCCGGCAGCTGAGAGAGCGCAACGAGGGCGGCGCGCATCGAGGAGGGGTTCGCGTTGTACGCATCATTCAGAACTCGCACACCACTTGCCCCGCGTTGCAGGTCCATGCGCATAGGGGAGAGATCGGTGGTCTCGAGTCCGGCGGCGACGTTCTCGAGAGAGACACCGCTCACCAGCGCGGCGGACGACGCGGCGAGCGCGTTCTCGACCTGATGGATGCCGCGGGCGCCAAGGCGAACGGACGCATCACCCCATGCGGTGCGAAGCACGAATCGAGCGCGGACCTCATCGTCGAGTGAAACCTCCTCGGCGAGGACGAGGGCGCCGTGATGCCCGCTCGCCGAGAACGCCACGACGCGTCCGCGGGCTCGAGCGCGCATGCGACCGAAGAGCGCGTCATCTCGGTTGAGAACAGAGGCGCCGCTCGGACTGATCGAGTCGTAGATCTCCGACTTCGCGTCTGCCGTGCCCTCAGCGGTGCCGAACAGCTCGCGGTGCGCAGTGCCGATGTTCACGATGACCCCAACCGTAGGTCGTGCGACCGCGCAGAGCGTGGCAATATGCCCCGGACCACGAGCACCCATTTCAATGATGGCGGCGACGGCATCTTGCGGAGCATTGATGAGCGTTAGCGGAACGCCAATCTCGTTGTTGTATGACTTCTCACTCGCAGCAACCGGGCCTTCCTGTCGGAATATCGCGGCGAGTAGATCTTTCGTCGAAGTCTTCCCGGAGGAGCCTGTTACGGCGATCACTCGTTCGGGCAGTTCATCTCGTGCCGCGCGACCGAACGTCGTCAAGGCCACCGCCGTGTCCTCGACCTCAATCTCTCCAGGAATACCCTTTGGTTTGGAGGTGAACCACACGACAGCTCCGGCGGTCCGGGCCGCGTCGATGTAGTCGTGGCCATCGCGCTGATCGAAAAGGGGCACGAAGAGGGAGCCGGCACGAACGATTCGACTGTCGGTGAAGGCCCCTGACACGTCACGTTCCGGACCAACCAGGTGCCCATCGACGCCAGCCGCGATGGCCGACGCCAAACGGGTCTTCGGGAGCGTCCGCTCGTGCTCAGTCATCGTGCGCTCCCGGCGATGGACTGCAGGACCAGTCGGGCGACGGCACGGTCGTCGAAGGGGGAGACCACGCCATCACGCTCCTGGCCGCTTTCGTGGCCCTTCCCGGCGATGACCACGACATCGCCGGCTCGAGCGATGGCGATAGCCGCCTCGATGGCCGTGCGACGGTCCTCGATCACCGTCACATTGGCTGGGTCGGAGATGCCATTGAGCACCTCGTCGATGATCGCCGTTGGCGACTCGGAGCGTGGATTGTCCGTCGTGACGATCACTCGGTCAGCGTTCGCCGCCGCAAGCTGACCCATCAGGGGCCGCTTGCCACGGTCTCGGTCTCCCCCGCATCCAAAGACGGCGATGACGTGGCCGGGTGTTCCTAGGGTGCGCCGAGCAGCTTGGAGAACCCGGCCGAGACCGTCGGGGGTGTGGGCGTAGTCAACGACGACTGCGAACGGCTGACCTTCGTCGATCATCTCGTAGCGGCCAGGAACCACACCTGTCGAGAGCCCCGCGACAAGCGCTGCATCGGTCACACCGAGGTGCTTCGCCACTGCCGCGACGAGGACTGCGTTGCGGACGTTGAAGTCTCCGGCCATAGCCAGGTTGAGATCAATGCCCCGCCAACGGAAGGTACTTCCAGTCGGTCGGAGAACGAGGTCCTCAGCATCGGTCAGCCGAACTCCCGAAGTCGGGATGACCGCGGAGTCATAGAGGAGCGACCCGTACCGGTCGTCGAGGTTCACGAACGCCTGATGGCTGAATTCAGGGACAAAAAGCTTCGCTTTTGCTCGAAAATATGCCTCCATCGTGCCGTGAAAATCTAGATGGTCTTGGCTGAGATTTGTGAACGCAGCGACCTGAAAGTGGCACCCGGCAACTCGATGGAGCTCCATCGCATGCGATGTCACCTCCATCACCACATCGGTGACGCCCTCCGCGAGGAGCTCGGAGAGTCGTCGGTGCAAATCCGTCGACTCCGGCGTTGTCCGGGTCTGCGTAAGCGTCCCGAGAACGGCGAAGCGGCGACCGTCCGCTCGGAGGACGCCGCCGAGAAGATGGGCGGTCGTCGTCTTGCCGTTGGTTCCCGTGATGGCGACCAGGTTGAGCGATCGGACAGGGTCGCCGTGCACGAGCGAGGCGACGTGACCCATCGCCTCGCGAACGTCGCGTACCTGGAGTTGCGGAACAGCGACTCGCAACGGCCGCTCGACGAGAAGCGCCACTGCGCCAGCGGCTACCGCGGCACTGGCAAAGTCATGTCCATCGCGCCGAAGGCCGGGAACACAGCAGAACATCGGCGAGGCAAGATGTGGCACCTCTTGGGAGTCATGGGTGACGTCGCCGATCTCCGTTCCCCCGTCTGCGATCTGATCTCCGACAGCGTGAAGCGCTGAGCGCGGGAGACGGCGCTCGAGTTCGGCGACAAGAAATGCGAGAGAGGCGGACATCGGGGGTTACGGGTTCTGAGCGTCCACGTTCGAGACGATCGCGCCACCGGTTGCGACGACCGCGTTCGTCTGAACCGACGCAGATGCGCCGGCTGTCTGAGCTCCGGCAGCAGAGACGGCAGCCGGTGTCGGCGGAGCAGTCGGGGCAACGGTGGCGCGTGGGCTCTCCGGTTCGCGGCGGGCCAGGTCCGGAGCGGTCGGCCGCGGGGCATTCGTTGTCGATGGCACCGTTGCGACAGCCTCCACGGTCGGAGGGGTGGTCGTTGGCGGTGCGGTGCTTGACGGCGGCGCATCTGCGACCGGGGCCGCCGGGGCAACGGTGCGCTCACGACGGGTAGCCGGTGGGACTGTTGCCGACGGCCGGGTTTGCGCATTGGGTGTCGCCGCGCGCGCCGAACGGGCGATGCTCGCCGCTGCTGGCAGAGCGTTCTGGCGAATCGTCGCAGCCTGCCAGTTTCCGGTCCGGGCAACCGCCCGCATCTCGGCGCTCAAGACCGAGGATGGGTCCGGCGCGAGCACAACCCGGGAGCCAGCCGAGGGGGGAATCCGGTAGTGCTGACCGGACCAGCGAGCGACTTCCGCGAACAGTGGTGCGGCGACGACGCCCCCGTAGATAGAGGTCTGGGGTTCGTCGAGCACGACGATCACCGAGAGACGTGGTGCTTCCGCCGGGAAGTATCCGGCGAAGCTGGCGACGTACGCCCCGGCTCGGTATCCGCGACTGCGTTCATTCGGCTTTTGCGCTGTCCCGGTCTTGCCGGCCACGCTGTAGCCCTTCACCCGCGCCGCCCGTCCCGTCCCCCTGTCGACGACATCGACGAGCATCGACGTCATCGTTGCCGCAGTCGATGGCGACACCACCGACACCGGTTGTTCACGGAGTGCCACCGGCGTCTCGACTCCTCGGTCGTCGACGCTCGACCGAAGCAGCCGCATCGGCATGCGCACGCCGCCGTTGGCGAGGGTGTTGTACACGCTGAGCATCTGCACTGCGGTCACCGAGATGCCCTGGCCGATCGGAACCGTGCCGATCGACGTCGATGTCCACTTGTTCAGCGGAAGCATGATGCCGGCCGATTCGCCCGGGAAGTCGATGGCCGTCTTTGCGCCGAGACCGAAACCTCGAAGGTACCGGTCGAGACGGGTCTTGGTGAGGGTCTGGGCGACTTTGATGGTGCCGACATTCGAGGAGTTCACGAGGACGTCGCGAATCGTCCATCGCATCGTCTTGTGTCCGACGTCGTCTTTGAACCGGTGATCGCCAACTTGATAAAAGTCGGGAACGATGAGTGGCGTTTGCGGGGTCACGGCGCGTTCCTCGATGGCCGCCGCCATGGTGATGACCTTGTTGACCGAACCGGGCTCGTAGACCGAGACGAGCGCGGTGTTCCGGCCGGTCGAGCGGACGCCGCCGTCCTTGGTGACTTCCATGTTCGACAGTGCAAGGATCTCGCCGGTTCTCACATCGGACACGATCACCACGCCTGCACGGGCTCCGGAGTCCGCGATGCCCTTCGAGTTCATGCCGTCGACGGCGTATTGCAGCGATCGATCGATTGTCGTGACGAAGGTCCGGCCGGCGACGGCAGGACGGAGTGTCCGTTTGCCTCCCGGGATCTGCGACCCGCGCTCACTACGTTCGCTTACCAGTTCCCCGTCGCGACCCGTGAGCTTGTCCTCGAGCATCTTCTCCAGGCCAGAGGTACCGCGCTGTTCGGTGTCGACTCGTCCGATGATCGAACGCGCAAGGTCAGACGCAGGGTTTTCACGGCGGAAGCGCTCCGCGAAGTAGACGCCTTTGATCTTTGCCGCTTCGATCTTCACCTTGAGGTCTTCGTCGATGCCATTGACGAGAATCGCGTAGCGGGTCGGTTCCGCAAGCTTGCTGAGGAGCCAGGACCGTTCGACGGCATTGGCGGGGAGGTTGGCAAGGAGCAGATCGGCCGTGGCCGACGGGTTGGCGATGAGCCGGGGGTCGGCGATGAGGCGCCAATCCCGCACGCTCATGGCGAGCGGCGCACCGAAACGATCAAGGATGTCGCCGCGCTCGGCACGGATCGGGATCTCTCGGAGTCGCTGGCGATCTCCGCGTTCGGCAAGAGTGTCACGCTGCATGACCTGTAGTTGGGCCGAACGACCCATCATTGTTGCCACCAACGCGATGCCGCAGCTGTTGAGCGCGAAAAGGCGGCGTCGGGAACGACGCCGGTCGCTCGCCGACACGCCTCCCCCGGTGCTCGGATGTGGTGACGTCGCGCCGTGTCGCGACCACCGGGGCTGGGCCACGCGTGGACGCGACCTTGTGGGCGCGGTAACTGTTCGACCGGGTCCGACGTTCCGAGCGCGACGGTTCGGTGGCGTCCGTGACGGTGCCATCAGCGAGCTCCGGAGGGATCGGGAACAGTCGGTCCTGCGGATCGCTGCACCGGTTGCATCGTGGAGGCGGTCGGCAGGAACTCGACCTCGGTAGCACCAACGAGACCGAGGCCGTAGGCACTCGACACGACCTGTTCGGGGGTGTCGAGCTCGGCGACGGTCAGACGGAGTCGCTGGTGCTCACGTTCGGCTGAATCAACGTCGGAGCGAAGAACATTCAAGCGAAGTTGTCGGCTGGCCAGCTGCGAGTGCATGGCAATCGCCGCGAAGGCAATGGCGACGACCCCGAAGAGCAGTAGTCCCGCAAGGAAGGTTCGAATACGCCGTTTCCACAGGGCTGAACGAACCGGACGGGTAGGCCGTTTCACCGTGGCCCGAGCTGCCGGCACAGCACGCAGGGTGGTCGCCTGCACGGGGACACGGTGGCGATCTCCGTCCGGCGCGATCGACTCCGACGGGGCGTGCTCTTTGAGCGCTGTTGCTCCAACGGTTGTGTGCGCTCGACCAGTACCGCGTGCAGCCGACGCGCTCGCTGTTGCTCCAACGGTTGCGTGCGCCCGAACGGCGTCGCGCCCTGCTCCTTGTGTAGCTGGTGTGCTTGCCGTAGCTGCTCGGTCCGAAGAGCGCATCGAGGAGTGGGTCCTCGCACGCGGTTGTGGGATCGAGACAGACGCTGTTGCGAACGCGGTTGTCGGCGAGGCAGAGGGTTGCGTGGGCGATGCGAATCGGCCCGACCGAGCTGCTTGAGCCGTCTGGGCGATGCCGGCCATGACGGGCCCGCCTCGACCGGCGAGGCGCGAAGCTCTCGCGTCGGCCGGACCGTATCGCGACCGGACCCTCGGTTCCTCTCGGCGGACGTGCGGACGAAGCCCGGCGGGAAGGGGACGCTGAGACAAGGCGAACGCCTCGGCGGGCGTGCGCAGTCGTCGAGAGGCAAGCGGAGAGGACACAGACAACCTCAGGTGCGGGGAAGAGTGTCCGACCCGAGGAGCTTCTCGGGGCGGACGTCGGACGGAGGAACAGTGACGGTTGCTGACCGGCTTTGGCTCCGAGATGGCGTTCCAGGAGTCGACGCTCCCGGAACGGCCATCTCGAACACGCGCGCCACGGCACTGGCAGCACGCGGGTTGGCAGCGACTTCCGCTGCCTGGGGTCGAGTGACCCCTCTTCGCACCATCCGGCCTCGGGGAAGGGCGCCGCAGACACACGGCAGTCCGGAAGGGCACGAGCATCCGCCGGATTCGGCGGTTCGAAAGAGCTCCTTGACGATGCGGTCTTCGCCGGAGTGATACGAAAGAACGACGAATCGTCCGCCCGGGGCGAGTGCGTCGAGGCCGGCGGTGATCATCGAGGCCAGCACGTCAAGTTCCTCGTTCACCACGATGCGCAACGCCTGGAACGTCCGTTTGGCGGGGTGCCCGCCGGTGCGGCGGGTGGCTGCCGGGATGGCGTTCGTGACGATCACGCTGAGCTGTCCGGTGGTCAGGACCGGACGGTTCGCCAGGATTGCTTTGGCGATTCGCCCGGCGAACCGCTCGTCGCCATTGATGCGCAGGGCATCGGCGATCTCCACAAAGGACGCCTCGTTCACGAACTCCGCAGCGGTCCGTCCCGAGCTGGTGTCCATTCGCATGTCGAGCGGCGCATCCGACCGGTACGAGAAGCCTCGCCCGCCGTCGTCGAACTGCACCGACGACACCCCGAGGTCAGCAAGGATCGCCGTCACCGGGGTCGCCCCTCGAACGCTGGCATCACCGGCGAGGGCGTCGACGAGCCGGTCCGACCGGATGTGGACGACACGGGCGCGGGCGCCATAGGGTGCGAGCCGCTCGGTGGCCGCGGCCACCGCCACGGGGTCCTGATCGAGACCGAGGAGCTGAAGCTGCGGACAGGCGTCGAGCACGGCCCGGGCATGTCCGGCGCCGCCGAGGGTGAGGTCGACGAAGAGCCCCGGGGGCACGTGGCGGATCCAGTCGACGGTTTCGTCGCGAAGGACGGGAACGTGAGAGAAGCCGTTGGCGTGGTCACTGTCCACCATGGGCGGAGCCTTCCCCCCGAGCCTCGGAGCGGCGCCGCTCGAACGTTTCGAGATCCCAGACCTCGAGCCGGTCGAACATGCCGATCAGCTGGAGCTCGCCGCGGTCGCGCAGCGATGCGTAGCTGCGCAGCCGATCGATCACCGACACCCGGGACTGGCTGTCCAGCTCAACGGACTCCACCGTCTCCATGAACATCCGCATCGCCCACCGATCCGGGTCGCGGCCTTCGGCGAAGGCGGCGAGGTGTCGGTCCACCTCAGCCTGGTAGGCGTCGGCTGTGAGCAGTTGGAGCTGCCCCTGGTCGCCTTTGGCGAAGTGCATCACGGCACCGGCATCGGCGCGAAACTTCACCGGGAGGACGAAGCGCCACTTGTCATCGAGCTTGACCCGGGCAGAGCCTGCCAACATGGTCTAGGCCCCCACAGTCTCGAACGGAGCAGCAGGAGAACCGAAGACCACCGGTTGGACCAGAACGACGACGCACCGACTGGCGTCGGCGGATACGCCACGAAAAGCGTCAGAACACCCCATCTCCTCCACCTGCCTCCCCATAGCTCCAGAACTTACCACCTAGCTCCACAGCGATGCACGCTCGGTGACGCCCATTCAGTAACTTTTCTTCCCCCGCCCTGCATGACCAGCGAAAACGCCCCGTCCACCCGTGCACCCTTCCACCTGTCACGCGAACGCGAGCCCATGGCCTCCTCCCCCGCACCTCCACGTGGCCCTCGCCGTCACCTCCATATCCACGCCACCGCCGCCGGCTCGGCGCAGGCGTGCGCCCACGAGATCGCCACTCGGGTAGCCAACGCCGCCGACCCGGCACATCCGCCGATGTCGATTGCGTTTTCTGGCGGTACGACGCCAGCGACGATGTTCCGAGCCCTGACGGAGAGCATCCAACGCGACCCCGAAACCGCCGCTGGGTGGGCCCGAACCCACGTGCTCCAGGTCGATGAGCGCATTGCCCCCGACGGCGACCCCCGACGCAACGCCAACGATCTCGTGGCCATCCTCGTCGGACCGACCAACGTCGACCGGGAGCATCGTCACCTCATGCCCGTGACCCGGACCGATGCCTCGTCTCTCTACACCAGCACATTGCTTCGTGTCGCTCCCGGGGGAATCGACGTCGCCGTGCTCGGTCTGGGCGACGACGGACACACCGCCTCGCTGGTGCCGGATGACGCCGTGCTCGACATCACCGACGCACCCGTCGCCCGCACCGGCGACTACCGGGGCACCCCGAGGCTGACCCTCACCCGAGCGGCACTCGACCGCGCCCACGTCGTGGTGTGGCTGGTCACCGGAGCCGCCAAAGCCGAACCCCTTCGCCGCCTCATGGACAATGACCGCACCATCCCTGCCGGACTCATCGCCGCGAGGGAGCAGATCGTGTTCGCCGACGCCGATGCCGCTGCGCTCATACCCGTCCCATCAGCGTCATGAGCCGACCAGCCAGGCCACCAATTCGCCGAGCGGTGTACCCGGGAAGTTTCGACCCGCCGACCATCGCCCATCTCGCCATCGCCGTCGCGACGCTCGAGCAGTGCCGCTGTGACTCACTGACCTTCATGCTCTCTCGGGCCGCGCTGGGCAAGGAGGATCGCGACGACACGGTCGACAAGCGCGCCTCGCGCCTGCGCACTCTGGTCGACGATCGCCGCTTCGTTGTCGAGATCACCGCCACCCGCCTTATCGCCGAGATCTCTCAGGGCTACGACATCGTCGTCATCGGTGCCGACAAATGGGAGCAGGTGCTCAACCCGTCGTGGTACGCCGACGAAGCGGCCCGCGATGCCGCGGTCGCCTCACTCCCCCACGTCGCCCTCGTCCCTCGGCCTCCGCATCTGCCTCTCGTGACCGGCATCGACTCCATCACCACCCTCGACCTCGGCGATCCCCTGCTGGCCGAGGTGTCGTCCACGGCGGTCCGCTTAGGACGTCACGACTGGGCGGCTCGACCGCTCTCCTGAAGGGGTTCCAGCCCGGGTTCGTCGAGGTATGGCGGCGCCTGGTCCTAGCCTCGGTCGTCCATGGTTCGCCTCGCTGTCGTCCGTCACGCCCCCGCGGAAGGAGCCCGCGGATCACGTGGGTCTACGCCGCCGCAAGACACGCCTGCCTTCATCCTGATTCACGGACTCGCATCAAATGCTCGCATGTGGGACGGGGTCGGCCTGGCGCTGGCCGAGCAGGGCTACACGTCGATTGCCGTCGACCTTCGCGGGCACGGTCGGTCGCCGAAGCCTCCGGTGCACGGCGACGGGCACGAGGAACCGGGCTACGGCTTTGACGCGGTGTCCGCCGATGTCCTGCAGCTTCTCGAGGATGAGGGAATGATCGATGAACACCGGCCCACCATCGTCGGCCAGTCGTGGGGCGGCAACGTTGTGGTCGAGATCGCGGCGAATCACCCGGGCCGCGTGCGGGCGGTCGCGGCCATCGATGGCGGGGTGATCAAGCTCGCCGAGCGGTTCCCCGACTGGGAAGACTGCGCGTCCCGGCTGGCCCCGCCCGACCTCGCCGGCACACCCTTGGAACGCATACGGGCATGGATGACCAGCGCCCATCCCGACTGGCCGGAAAGCGGCATCGCCGGGTCACTCGCCAACTTCGAGGTGCGCCACGACGGCACGATCGCCCCATGGCTCAGTCGTGATCGCCATCTTGCGATCCTGCGCGCCCTCTGGGAGCACGATCCGGTCGCCAGCTTCGCCCGGTTGACGGTTCCAGCCGCGCTCCTCCTCGCCGACACCGGCGCCGAGTGGAGCCACGACAAAGCTGCGGGCGCGGCGGAGTGCGTGACCGCCAGCCCCGTGCCGGTCCACGTCGAGTGGTTCGCCGACGCCGATCATGACCTTCACGCGCAACACCCCTCTCGAACCGCCGACGCGCTCGTCCGATTGCACGAACACGCGCACCGCACCGGTGGTCCCGAGGCGACCACCGACGAGCCAGCGCCGCCACCACCCGTTCCCTCAGCAGAAATCAACTCGACATCCCGATGACGACAGCCGCCCTTCCTCGCATCCTCACCCTGATGGGTTCCGGTGAGACCGCGCCAACGATGGTGAAGGTCCACCGAGAAGTGGTCGGACGCCTGGGCGCCGCTGCCCGAGCGGCGCTGCTCGACACGCCGTATGGCTTCCAGGAGAACGCCTCGGAGCTCGCCCAGAAGGCTGTTCAATACTTTGCCGAGTCGGTAGTGACGGAACTGAGCGTCGCCGGCCTCACTCGCATTGTCGGCGCCGACCCCGTGGCCCTCGAGCGCGGCTTCAACCTTCTTCGTACGTCCACATATGTGTTTGCCGGCCCCGGCTCACCCACGTACGCGCTCCACCAGTGGACGGGATCACCACTGCATTCGATCCTGGCCGACAAGCTCCGGACCGGCGGGGCGGTCACCTTCGCGTCGGCCGCTGCACTCACGCTGGGCCGGGTCACGGTTCCCGTCTACGAGATCTACAAGGCCGGCGAGGAACCCCACTGGCTTGATGGCCTCGATGTGCTCGGCTCCATCGGTCTGCGGGTTGCGCTCATCCCCCACTACGACAATGCCGAAGGCGGACATCACGACACGAGGTTCTGCTACCTCGGTGAGCGTCGGCTTCGGATCCTCGAGGCGGCGTTGCCGACCGGGCATCACGTGCTCGGCGTCGACGAGCACACGG
>JANOHI010000487.1:0-10237 GCA_031406385.1 Acidimicrobiia bacterium | reverse complement strand
GGTGAAAGCCGGGACGGTGGAACTCTGGGAGTTTGTGAACCGCTCTCCGCTGGCGCACCCGATGCACCTTCACGGTCAACCATTTCGGGTCGTGAAACGGTCCTGGGACAACAACAGCCTCGCCGCCGATTGGAAACAGGTCGAAACCGGCATCATCGAAACCGGGCGTCGCGACACCGTTCTCGTGTGGCCCGGCCAGCGTGTGCAGATTGCCGTTCCGTTCGGCACGCACAAAGGGTTCTTCCTCTACCACTGCCATGTCCTCGAACACGAGGACATGGGAATGATGCGTTCCTTCCGGATCGTCTAGCGACCGACCGGAAGGGGAAAGCGGCTCCCGTCCCGGCCGCGCCGGCCTGCGCTCGCCGCCCGGGCGCGTCGGCCACCCGGTGAGTAGGTTGGCGTCATCCCCACGACCCGTAAGCCGCCGACTGCCGACACCGCCGGACCGGGTGAGGGCGCGCGCATCGGTCTCGTGCTTGGTGCCGGGGGAGTGGCGGGTGGTGCCTTCCATGCCGGTGTCCTGTCGGCGCTGTACGAGGTCACCGGATGGGATCCGCGCACGGCCGAGGTGATCGTTGGGACGTCGGCCGGGAGTATCGCCGGTGCATCACTGCGGGCCGGTCTCTCGGCGCCGGACCTGTTGGCCCGTTCGCTCGGCCGTCCGCTCTCGCCGGCTGGGGCACGGCTGATGTCCGCGGTCGGCCCGCCGATGCGGCCGCCGTCGTTTCGCGGGACGCGTCCCGGTCTGCCTTCGGCCGGTGAACTCGCGGCGACGTTGGCGCGGGCAGCGGCTCGTCCCTTTGCGGCCCGTCCCGCGGCGTTGCTCGCCGGGCTGCTGCCGGAAGGACAGGTGGCGAGCGAGTTCATCGCCGATGCCATGGCGATGCTGCACCCCCACGGTTGGCCGGCCAAGCCGCTATGGGTCTGTGCGGTGCGGCGCTCCGACGGTGTGCTCGAGGTCTTCGGACGCGACAAGCGCCCGCGACTGGCCGATGCGGTCGCCGCCTCCTGTGCGATACCGGGGTTCTTCCGGCCGATGGAGATCGACGGTGAGCAGTACATCGACGGCGGCGTCCATTCACCGACGAACGCCGACCTCCTGGCCGAGCGCTCGTTGGCTCTCGATCTCGTGATCGTGAGTTCGCCGATGTCGTACACGGGCAGCCGTATGCGGATGGCGCAGCCCTCGCGTCGGTGGTCGCGTCTTCTCCTCGACGGGGAGGCGCTGCGGCTGCGGCGGCGTCGCATCCCGGTGATCGCGTTCCAGCCGACGGCCGAGGATGTCGGCGTGATGGGCCTCAACGCGATGGACCCCAACCGGCGGGCCCAGATCGCCGGCCAGATCCACGCGTCGACGCTGCGACGTCTCGAACGCGCCGACGTGCGCGAACGACTGGCCGTCCTCCGGTCCTGACCGGCGTCCGACGGACGAACCGGGGGCGCAACTTCGCCGCCGCGGGGTGCGAGGTCTACCATGCGAGCACGGCCGCACGAGCTTGCGAAATAGAGGTGGACAAGATGGCTGCAGCGCAGGTGTCCAATGGTTCCGTCACTACCGAGCGGATCAGAAACGTCGCTCTTGTCGGGCAATCGGGGTCGGGAAAGACTTCTATCGCCGAAGCCCTGCTGAACCGGGCCCGGGTGACCTCCCGGCTCGGCCGGGTCGACGACGGCACGTCGACGTGCGACTTCGAACCCGAGGAGCAGAAGCGCAAGATGTCGCTTTCGCTGGCGCTGGCGCCGCTCGAGTGGAAGGCCGACGACGGCAACGTGTATCGCATCAACCTCCTCGACGCCCCGGGATACCCCGACTTCGTTGGTGATGTGGAGGCCGCGTTGCGCGTCGCCGATCTCGCGGTGATCGTCGTGAGTGCGGTCGAAGGCATCGAAGTGCAGACGGAGGCGATGTGGCGACGTTGCGCCGAGCTCGGCATGCCGCGGCTGGTGTTCGTGAACAAGGAAGACAAGGAGCGCGCCGATTTCCACCGCGTGCTTGACGACCTTCGCGCGGCGTTCGGTTCTGGCATCGCGCCGCTCGAGCTTCCGCTGGGTGAGCAGTCGCGTCTGCACGGTGTCGCCGACGTGTTGCACGAGGAGGCCCACGAGTACGACCGCGACGGAACGGGCCATGTCGAGCCGCTTCCTGCGGACATCGTCGATGAAGAGCACGCCCTCCACGACCAGTTGGTGGAGGAGATCGTCTCCGGCGACGACGAGCAGCTCGAGCGCTACCTCAGCGGTGACACTCCGTCGGTTGATCAACTCGAACGCACACTTGCCGCTGAAGTTCGCAACAACGTCGAATTCCCCGTGCTGCTCGGATCGGCGCTGACCGGTGTCGGCATCGATCGCCTCGCCGACTTCATCTGCCTGCTCGGACCCTCACCGATCGATCGGGGCGGGGTGGTCGTGACGGCCGGTCCTTCGGAGATCACCATCGAAGCGAACCCGAAGGGCGATCCTCTGGCCCTCGTGTTCAAGACCATCTCCGATCCCTACGTCGGACAGCTGTCAGTGTTCAAAGTTCTCTCCGGCACCATCCGCCAGGACGATCATCTGGTGAACTCGTCGACGGGAACCGATGAGCGACTCCATGGGCTGTTCCAGTTGCGGGGCAAGGAGCAGACGCCGGTCGCCCAGGTGGTCGCCGGCGACATCGCCGCGGTGGCCAAGCTGACCAACACGGCCACGGGGCACACGCTCGCGCCGAAGGGTATGCCGGTAACGTGCGCGCCGCTCCTCACGCCGCCGGCGGTGCTGTCGGTGGCGATCCGGGCGCGGACCCAGGCCGACGACGACAAGCTGGGGGTGGCGATCCAGCGTCTGCAGGCCGAGGACCCGACGCTCTCGTTGACCCGCAACGCCGAGACGCATCAGCAGCTGCTGTCGGGTACCGGCGAGACACACCTCACCGTCACCCTCGAACGGCTGGCGCGCAAGTTCGGCCTCAACGTCGACACCGAGGACGTGAAGGTTCCCTACCGCGAGACCATCAACGGCAAGGCCGAGGCGGAGGGGAAGATCAAGAAGCAATCCGGCGGTCACGGCCAATACGCAGTCGCGAATCTCCGGGTGGCGCCGCTTCCGCGCGGTGAGCATTTCGTCTTCGTCGACAAGATCGTCGGTGGCGCGATTCCCCGCAACTACGTCTCCGCGGTGCACAAGGGCATCGAGGAGGCCATGGTGAACGGTGGAGTCCACGGATTCCCGGTGGTCGACGTGCACGTCGAGTGCTTCGACGGCAAGTTCCACGCCGTCGACTCGTCAGAGATGGCGTTCAAGACTGCGGCGGCCATCGGGTTCAAGGAGGCGATTGCCACTGCCGGGTCCATCGTGTTGGAGCCGGTCTCGAAGCTGGAGGTCCGGGTGCCGATGGCGTTGCAGGGCGACGTGCTCAGCGACATCACGACGCGACGCGGCCGCGTGCACGGCACGGTCACGACCGACAACGGGGAGCAGGAGATCGTGGCCTACGTGCCCACCGCGGAGTTGCTCCGCTACGCCGTCGACCTGCGATCGATGACCCGTGGCCGTGGGTCATTCCGCGCCGAGCACGATCACTACGACGTGCTCCCGTCGAACCTGATCAGCCGGGCCAAAGCGGCGCGCTGACCCGACCACCTCTCGGGCTCTGCGGGAGTTTGGAATCTTTGTAGCTCTGGGAGCTACGCAGACTCCAAACTCGGGGCCTCGAACCGGAGTGGGGTCGATGAGCGGCCGCCATCGTTGACTCAGTCGACGTCGAGCTTCCACGATCGAAGCGGCCGTACTTGTGCGATGAGATCGAAGTCGCTGTCGGCGTGGACGACGCCGACATTGTGGTGGAGAGCGGTGACGGCAATGAGCAGGTCTGGAATGGGGCGTCGATGCCACAGTCCATGGTGGTGGGCGAGTTCTCGTTGCAGATGTTGTGCTGCGGCGAGGACGTCGGGAGGTGAGCTGAGGACGTCGAAGTTCGTCCGCAGGATCGCTTCCAGGCGGTCGTAGTCGCGGGCGTTCTTCGTGGAGTAAAGCTGTTCGAGCAGGCCGACTTCGCAGAGGTACAGCGGGCCGTCGGCGTCGACGAGTTGACGTGCGATCTCGGGGTTCTCGAGTCGGGTGGCGACGCTCTTGTCGACAATCCAACCGGTCAACGCCATGCGTCGCCGCTCAGGAGAACCTGCTCATCGATGAGCCGCGTCGCTCGTTTCATGGCGTTGATCTGCTCGGTCCGGCGGGTCCGGTCGGTCCCTTTCCCAGATTGCACGGCGCGCCGGAGTGCCTCTTCGACGGTGGCGCGGACAGTGGGCTGGCCGAGTGCCGCCCGGGCTTCGGCAACGAGATCTTCGTCGAGTTCGATTGTGGTGCGCTTGATCATGCGTACACATTAGCCCGTCATGTGTATGTACTTAGGATGTGTCGGGGTCCGCGTAGCTCTGGCTACCGAAACCCCGATCCACTACGTGGGTGCGGTGACCCTGATGCCGTTCGCGGTGGCAGCGTGGGCGAGTCGGTCGTCGTAGGTCACGAGGCCTTCGAGGTCGTCACCGAGCACGAGAGCGGCTGAGAGGTGCAAGGCGTCGAGCGACCGCAGCATGGTCGGACCCAGGAGCGCGGCGTGTTCGAACATCGCCGTGCTGATCTGGATGAGCGTCACGGAGTCGAGGACTTCGCGGGCACGCACGACCAGTTCCGGAGCGACTCGGCGCACGGTCCTCAACAGCTCGGTTCGTGCGAGGTCCGATGAGACGGGATTGCGTTCGATCTGCGCGAACCACGCCTCGAGCGCGTCGGTCTCGGGTTCGGCGACCACGAGCTTGGCCAGTGCCGAGGTGTCGACGTAGTAAGCCACGTCAGTAGCGCTCGGCTTCGCGTTGCGCGGCGAGCTCGCTCGAGAGTGCAATCCCGGGTTGCGGATGGGGGAGTTCGGCTATGGACCGTCTGGCCGGACGTCCTCGGCCGGCATCGAGCAACGACCGCAATGGCGATGCAGGAATCGGCGTCAGCAACGCGACCGGCCGACCCCGATCCGTGATCGTTACGGTCTCGCCGGCCGTGGCCTGCGCGACGACTGCCGACGCGTTCTGCTTCAAAGATCGAATTCCGACCTCACTCATGTTCTACACTGTAGCACTTTGCCTTCTCGAGGAGTCAACGATGTTCAGATCACCCCGTGCGTCTCACTCGCTGGTGGCCTCTTCGCGTCCCCGATTGCCGCACCACACCGCTCACGACTTCACCGCCAGTTCCGAGCGTGCGAGTTGGATCTGGGCGCGGGCATAGCGGACCACTTCGGCTAGCTCCATCGCCGCTCCGGCGCCGACGCACTCATCGAAGCGCGCGTCGCCGAGCGAGGCGCGGAGTCGATCGATCACGCGAGAGAGCAACGCCCCTCGCTCAGGAGCGGCTGAGAGCGGTCGACCGGCGTGCAGCGTCGCGGCGATCTCGGCGCGCCCTGCTTGTCCGAAGTAGACCATCAAATCGTCGAGCGTGAGCGGCACACTGATGAGCTGTCCAGACTGGTGGAACGAACGGATCGCCACATCGAATAACGCGAGGGCGACGTCCGGATTGCCATTCGCCGCCTCCAGGTTCGCCAGGAACCTGGCGCAGTGCGCCTCGAAGTATGACGTCCGGTTTTCACGGGTGTAGTGAAGGCATTGATGCAGCGTTGCTATCGCTCGCGGCGGATCGGTGTCGGCCAATGCCGTTCCGAAACCGATCAGGGCCATGGCGATCCAATACGGGTTGGCGCGTCGCCGGGCGATGGCGAGGGTTTCCTCACCGACAACCACGGCCTTGAGATGGTCTTCGATTGCGGGCAGGGCCAGGACGAGCCCGCAGCGGGCGTAGAGGGCCGAGGGTCGGTCTTGCGCAGCCAGCGGGGTGTAGACCTCCACCGCTCGATCGACACGACCGGCCATGCCGTTGCCCATCCCTTCCAGAAAGCCCGACCAACCCGGTGCGAAGGAGTCGTATCTGGTATCGAGTTCCAACTCAGCGCCGGCCCGGGCGTAGGCGATACCGTCGTCGGCTCGTCCGGACTGGTACACCCGACTTGCGGCGATGTAGAGGCGGGGCAGTTGGCGGACGTCTGCGGCACGTGCGGCTTCCAGGGTCTCCTCGGCCCAGCCCGTCGGCTCCAGGCGTGAGAGGGCGAACGCCAGCATCGCCGCATGAGCGGCGATTGCCGTGGCGGTGTCGAGGTCGTTCCTCTCGATAGACCAGCGGAACCCGGTACGGAGGTTGGCGAACTCGGCGTCCACCCAATCGACCGCGGCGCGAAAGCCGGGTCCGTCCCACATCTCCCAGTAGGCGATTGCCTGGGCGGCGAAGTAGCGGGCATGACGATCCCGGACCTCGCCGATGGTTCCCGATTCGGCGAGTCGGTCTTCGGCGAACTGGCGGATCGTTTCGAGGAGTCCGTAACGGGATCGGCCGCCTGAGGATTGCGGCGCGGTGACGAGTGACTTGCGGACCAACGAATCCACCAGGTCGAGCATCGTGTACTCGTCGAAATGTTCGCATAGGAGCGCGATGGCGGCGAGGTCGAACCCGTCGGCGAATACCGACGCGTGCTGCAACACGGCCCGTTCGTCGTCGTCGAGTAGTTCGTAGGACCACTGCACGGCGTGGCGCAGTGTCTGGTGGCGTTCCAACCCGCGGCGTGCTCCGGCGAGAAGACGGAACCGGTCACCGAGACGATCACGGACGTCGGTCGGGCTCATCGACACCATGCGTGCCGCGGCGAGCTCGATGGCGAGTGGGATGCCGTCGAGTCGGGCGCAGATCTCGGTGACTGCAGCCCTGTCCGCGTCGGTGTCGAGGACGAAGCCGGGCTTCACGGCGCTGGCGCGTTCGGTGAACAACTCGACGGCGGCTGACGTTGCTCCGGCCCGCACGTCGAGTGAGGGGACGGGCCAGAGGTGCTCCGCTCCGACACGCAACCCCTCGCGCGACGTGGCGATGACCTTCACCGTTGATGATCGGGCCAGGATCGCTTCGACGAAATCGGCGGCAGCGTCGATGACGTGTTCGCAGTTGTCGAGAACGATGAGTGAGCGTCGGCCGGCGAGGGCCTGGGCGACGCTCGCCGTGACCGTCATTCCGGCTTGCACGGTGATCCCCAACGCGGTGGCGACGGCGTCCGGCACGGCGGCGGGGTCACCGACCGGTGCCAGTTCGACGAGCCAGACCCCGTCGGGGAACTCGGGCACCAACTCGGCGGCGACCTGGACGGCGAGGCGGGTCTTGCCGACACCGCCGACTCCCGTCAGGGTCACGAGGTCGTGGTCGCCGACGAGTCCGGTGAGTTCTTTCACTTCGAGGTCGCGGCCGACGAAGCTCGTGGTCTGCCGGGGCAGATTCCCCGGTGTTGCGTTGACCGTCTTGACCGGGGGGAAGGTCGTGGCGAGACCGTCGGCGCAAACCTGGAAGAGATGCTCCACGCCCGAGAGGTCGCGCAGACGGTGTTCACCCAGATCGAGCAGATCGACACCCGTGACGAGCCCGGCTGTTGAGACGCTCAACAACACCTGACCGCCGTGGCCGACGGCCATCACCCGCGCCGCTCGATTCAACGGCGGTCCGAAGTAGTCGTCGCCGCGCTGCTCGGCTTCGCCGGTGGCGATCCCCATCCGCACCGGCAACCCCAACAACCGCTGCGCATCAATCGCCGCGTCGACCGCGGCACGAGCCGAGGCGAACGCCGCGCAGACCCCGTCACCGGTGTGCTTGAACATCCAGCCGCCGTTGCCTTCGATCGTCGACCACAACACCTCATCGTGCGCGGCCAACGCGATCCGCATCGCGGCGGCGTCGTCTTCCCAACGCCGGGTCGAACCCTCGATGTCGGTGAACAGGAACGTCACCGTCCCCGTTGGCCGATTCATGTGCCGACCCTATCCGTTCGCCGTCGCCTGCCGCCGTGCTGTCGAGTTCGGGGTTTTGGTTGCTCCCAGAGCTACCCAAACCCCGAACTCTCGCTCCAGGCTGAGCATCAAACCGCGACGGCCTCGACGATCGACATCGGACTCTGGGTTGGGAAGATCTGCTGAAGCTGAAAGCCGGCGCCGGAAAGCAGAGCCTCATACTCGCTTCTCGTGCGCTCTCGGCCGCCGTGGTTGAGCACCATCATGTTGATGTCCATCATGAACCCAGGATGCGGCAAACACTCGTCGGGGAGTACTGACTCGATGATGAGCAGCTTCGCCGACCCATCGACGCCGACCGACTCGCGGCACCGTCGAAGGATGGCCGAGCAGTCGTCGTCGTCCCAATCATGGAGCACGGTCTTCAACATGAGGAGATCGGCGCCACCCGGTACCGACTCGAAGAAGTTGCCCCCGACGACCCTGCTTCGGGAGCGAAGCCCGTCGTTGTCGAGCGGAGTGGTTGCACCGACGACTTCGGGTGTGTCGAAGAGGATCCCGTGAGCCTGCGGTGCGTGCTTGAGCACCGCAGCAAGAAGTGCTCCCTGCCCGCCGCCGACATCCATGACGGTGTGGGCCTGCGTGAAGTCGTACGCGGCGAGGATTGCGCTGTTGGCCGCGTTTGAGGTTTGGGTCATCCAGGCGGCGAAGGTCGCGTTGTCGGCGGGTGTATCGCAGAGGTGGTCGAAGAAGGTCTGCCCGTGCACTCGTTCGAAGGGCACCTGGCCGGTACGGACTCCGTCGGCCAACTGGGTCCAGCCCATGAAGTGGAACGGCTGGTTCACCAAGACTCCGAGGGCCCGAACGGAGTTGGGCGTGTCGGACCTGAGCGCGTCGCCCAGAGGAGTGTTGGCGAACCTTCCGTCGGGGTCGGCACGAAACACACCGAGACTCGCCGTTGCCCGCATCAACCGACGGACCCAGGGTTCGTAGGCGTCGAGCTTCCCGGCCACCTCCATGGGTGTCAGGGCTTCGCTACCCAAGGCATCGGGGATCCCGAGTTGTGCGACCGCCGCCAGCACCCGTGACGGCAGTGTGGCCATGATCATCCCCATGACCTGCACATGAGGCGGCGGTCCTGGCGGCCCGGTCGGTGCTGCGCCGTTCGTCATGTTGAACCCTTTCGGTACGTTCACCGGCGGAATCATGGCCAATCGAAAAACGCGTTCGTCGCTCGAACTCGACGGCGACAGCGATCGGTTTGTCATCCTCCGGGTCGGCTTCCTGTGCCCGTAGTTCACCACATCCACGCTGCGCTCGCGGTGCTGAAGAGTTCGGGGTTTTGGTTGCCCTCAGAGCCACCCAAACCCCGAACTCTGTGTGGCGCGGGCGGGTCTCGGGCAGAATCCAGCGGTGACCCATGTCTGGCAGCCGGAGATCGACGAGTTGGCCCATCGCAAGGCGCTCGCTGCCCAGATGGGAGGAGCGGAGCGCGTGGCCCGTCAGAAGGCGGCGGGGAAGTTGACGGTGCGCGAGCGCTTCGACCTGTTCTGTGATCCCGGCACGTTCTCCGAGATCGGGGCGGTGGCGGGGGTCGGGACCTATGACGACGACGGCAACCTCGTCGGCTTCACCCCGTCGAACATGGTCGCCGGGGTGGCCGAAGTTGACGGACGTCCGGTGGTCGTCTCCGGTGATGACTTCACGGTGCGGGGCGGTTCGGCCGAAGCAACCATCCCGGCGAAGCGCGACTTCGCCGAGCAGATCGCCATCGAGCTCGGCCTCCCCCACATCCGCCTCGTGGATGGGATGGGCGGGGGAGGGTCGGTGAAGTCGATCGAGATCAAAGGACGAACCCTGATCCCGGCCATCAACGGCTGGGAGAAGGTCGTCGCGCACCTCGGGGTCGCGCCGTCGGTGGCGCTGGCCCTCGGATCGGTGGCGGGCATCGGGGCGGCGCGAGTGGCCACGAGTCACTACTCGGTCATCGTTGCCGACACCGCCCAGATGATGATCGCCGGCCCGGCGTTGGTCGACCAGGCATCGCTCGGTGACGTGACGAAGGAAGAGCTCGGCCACGCCCGCATCCACACGTCGAACGGTGCGATCGACGACGTGGCTCAGTCCGAGGAGGAGGCCTTCGCGGCAGCACGCCGCTTCCTCAGCTACCTGCCGAGCAACGTTGACGAGCTGCCGCCGCGGAGTGCGCCGACCGACGATCCCAACCGGCGTGACGACTCGCTGGCATCGGTGGTGCCGCGAGATCCACGCAAGGTCTACAAGATGCGCACGATCTTATCGGCCGGTTTTCGTCGGTGCAGGTCAAAGGCGTTTTTGACCCTCTGAGCAGCGGTTACGCGCCTTTTTCGTTCCCACTGACTACC
>JANOHI010000485.1:0-7789 GCA_031406385.1 Acidimicrobiia bacterium | reverse complement strand
CCCACGCGTTCTTCAAGGCCCTTCTGTTCCAGGCAAGCGGTTCGATCGCCCACTCCGGGTCCCATCACAGCTTCGAGATGGATCGCATGGGCGGACTCCGTAAATACATGCCGATCACGTATCGCACGTTCTTCGTCGGCTATCTCGCTCTTGCTGGGGTGCCGATCTTTTCCGGTTTCTGGTCGAAGGACGAAATTCTCAACGCTGCAGACAAGAACGGCTTCACGCTTGCGTTCATCGCCGGAAGTCTCGGTGCATTCATGACCGCTTGCTACATGACCCGGGTGATGGCCAAGACCTTCTGGGGCGAGAACCGACTGCATCTCTTCCACGACGATCACGATGCCCATGGCGCACACGCCGCGGCTGACGATCACGGGGCGTCCCCGCACGACACGCACGCGCACGACGACCACGGCCATGATGCCCACGCTGCTCTTGTGGGCCACGATGATCACGGCGACGGCCACGACGCCCATGCCGGGCCACACGAATCCCCGGCGCTCATCACCGGCCCGCTCGTCGCGCTGGCTGTCATGGCCACGTTCGTCGGTCTCGCGAACTGGCCGTTCAAAGACTTCTTGTTCCTGAAGAAGTTCTGGTTCGAGAAGAACATCGCCAACCTCAGCTTCGAAGAAACCGTCGCTGCGGCGGGCAAGATTCGCCCCTTCGACTGGGGTGTCGCCATCCCGTCGATCATCCTCGCCCTGGCCGGTATCGCCGTCGGCTACTGGTACAACGTGATCAAGCAAGGCGATCTCGGCCTGGTGCGCCGAGGCGGCGTGTTTGGGCTGGGCCACAAGGTGCTCAAGAACAAGTACTACCTCGACGTCCTCTGGACCGATCTGGTCATCGGGTCCATCAAGGGCCCGATCGCGAAGTTGGCCTACTGGTTCAACCAGAACGTCATCGACGCCGTCATCAACACGACCGGTCGCTCTGCTGTGGTGACTGGTCGGGGCGTGTACCGCTATATCGATCAGGGCCTCGTTGACGGCATCGTCAACGGCGCCGGGATGAGCGCGTCGACCTCCGGCGGCGTCCTACGCAAACTGCAAAACGGCAAGGTACAGGCCTACGCCGCTACGTTCCTCGCAGCGACCGGCCTTATCGGCTTCGGCCTCGTTCTGTTCCTCTAGGAGAACCATGTTGGACTTTCTGAACGGTTGGGGGCTCACCCTCATCATCTTCCTGCCGGCGCTCACGGCGTTGGTTGTGATGGTGACGCCGAGCAAGGACGAGGAGAACGTCAAGATCGTCGGGCTCATCGGCGCCGTCGCGACGTTGGTCATGAGCATCGTGACGATCTCGTACTTCAACTTCGACCGGGCCGGTGAGGCCCAGTTTGTCGTGAACCGTTCGTGGATCGACACGATCAACTCGAACTACCACGTGAGCCTCAACGGTCTTGGCCTGCCGATGCTGCTTCTGTCCAACGTCGTGGTCCTGCTCTGCATCATCTATTCGTGGAATCACTGGCCAGAGCCGCACAACCCCAAGGCCGTTCTTGCGCTGATGCTGATCCTCGAGACCGGCATGAACGGCGTGTTCGTGGCCGAAGACCTAATCCTGTTCTTCGTGTTCTTCGAGCTCACCCTCCTGCCGATGTATTTCCTCATCGGCGTGTGGGGCGGACCGAATCGTCAGTACGCATCGATCAAGTTCTTCCTCTACACGATGTTCGGTTCGGCGTTCATGCTGCTCGGCTTCCTGGCGCTCTACTTCAAAGCCGGTCGAACCTTCGACATCGACCAGCTCATCGCCAACGTGCAGACGGCCGGAATCTCATCGGGCACGCAGTCGCTGATCTTCGGCGGCATCTTCCTCGGCTTCGCCGTGAAGGTTCCGATGTTCCCGTTCCACACCTGGCTCCCTGACGCCCACACCGAAGCACCGACCGTCGGATCGGTCATCCTCGCCGCCGTCTTGCTGAAGCTCGGCACGTACGGGTTCATCAAGATCGCCATCCCGATCCTTCCCGACGCAGCGAAGGACTGGGCCCCGTTCATCGGCATTCTGGCGGCGATCGGCATCATCTACGGCGCGCTCGGCTGCCTGGCACAAACCGACATGAAGCGGCTCATTGCCTTTTCGTCCGTCGCCCACATGGGCTACGTGATGCTCGGAATCTCCACCCTCACGAGCTACGGCATCAACGCCGCCCTGTTCGGAATGGTCGCCCATGGCCTCATCACCGGGATGCTCTTCTTCGTGGCCGGCTCGGTCAAGGAACGTTTCCACACCCTGGAGATCGCCCGACTCGGTGGCCTGCTCGAAACCATGCCGAAGCTGGGCTGGGTCTTCGGCTTTGCCTCGATGGCGTCGCTCGGTCTTCCCGGCCTGGCCGGCTTCTGGGGCGAGTTCCCGGCGATCCTGTCGGCGTACAACCCGGCCGAAGGGCTCAACGTCGCCCTGTTCCGTGGCCTGATGGTCGTTGCCGCAGTTGGCACGGTCTTCGCCGCTGGCTACCTTCTTTGGCTGTATCAGCGGACCGCGTTCGGCACCCAAAAAGAAGAGTGGAAGGGACACCATTTCCACGACGTACTCCCGAGCGAGTGGCTTGCGTGGGCGCCGTTCCTCGCCGGGATCGTCGTGTTCGGCGTCTGGCCACGGCTCATGTATTCCGTCACCGATCCTGCGGTTCAGGTCATGACCAAGGTCTTCGGGGGCTGAGGACCGATGTCCGTGCTCACCCGCCCACTCCGAGACACCGCCGGAGGCTGATCAGCGCTCATGCTCGCCTCCGTCCTCGCTGCTGCCGAGTGGACTCGGCCGTATCTCGACTACCACGCGCTCGCTCCCGAAATTGTTCTCACGCTCGTTGCCGTGAGCATCCTGATCGCCGACCTCTTCATCGACGAAACCCGCAAGTATCTGATCACCACGTGGGCCGGCGTTGGCGTTGCGCTCGCCGCCATCCCGCTGCTTACCCTGGCGGCGTCCGATGACACCGCTCGGGTGATGTTCGGGGGCGGCTACGTCGTCGATCGCTACGCGCTGCTACTCAAGGGCCTGTTCCTCGTGAGCGGCTACCTCGTTCTGCTGATGTCGTCGAACTATCTCGCTGAAGGCGACTTCTACGAGGGTGAATACTCGTTCCTCCTCGTCTGCTCGATGCTCGGCATGATCGTCATGGCTTCGGCGCGCGATCTCATCACGATCTTCGTCGCCGTGGAGACCATCGCCATTCCTTCGTACCTGCTTGCCGGTTGGCGCAAGCGGGAGTCGAAGAGCAACGAGGCAATGCTGAAGTACTACCTGCTGGGCGTCGTGGCATCTGCGGTGATGCTCTACGGCATGTCATTCATCTATGGCATCACCGGCGCCACGCAGCTATCGGTAATCGCCGATTCAGTGACCGGCGAAGGCGTGACGCCGCTGCTGATCGTCGGCATCTTCCTTACCCTCGTCGGGTTCGCGTTCAAGATCTCGGCGGTTCCATTTCACCAGTGGGCCCCCGACACCTACGAGGGCGCGCCCACCCCGATAACCGCCTTCTTGTCGGTGGCGTCGAAGACCGCCGGATTCGTAGCAATCACCCAGATCGTGTTCGCCGGATTCCTCGGTCGTTCCGATGTGTGGCGACCGATCTTCTGGGTGCTCGCAGCATTGACGATGACCGTTGGCAACCTCGTTGCCCTTCGCCAGACAAACATCGTTCGTATGCTCGCATACAGTTCGATTGCTCAGGCTGGGTTCATCATGGCCCCGCTGGCCGTCGCCGGAATCAATGCGTCGGCCACGAAGAGCGCATTCGACGCGATCGTGCTCTACCTCGTGGTCTACGCCTTCATGAATCTCGGCGCGTTCGCTGTGGTGATCACCGTCTCTCGCAAGACGAAGAGCGGTGAGATCTCAAGCTTCGGGGGCCTGTTCGAGTATGCGCCAGGACTCGCCATCGTGATGACGCTGATCATGGCGTCGCTCGCCGGCATCCCGCCTCTCGGGGGGTTTTGGGCCAAGTTCTTCGTGTTCAAGTCGATCATCGACGCCGGCACCACGTGGCCGGTCGTCCTCGGCGTTATTGCGTCCGTCAACTCGGTTATTGCGTTCTTTTACTATGCGTCGATCCTTCGGGAGATGTGGATGCGCCCGGTGCCGCTCGACGACCGCACTCCCGTCAAACTTCCCGCCGCGCTCACAACCGCTCTGGCAATCTGCACCGTCGGCATCGTGGCCATCGGTATCTACCCAGGCATGCTCACCAAGCTCGTCGATGTGTCGAGCACCTTCGGCGCGTTGATCAAGTAGGGCGGCGCTCCGGCGCCACACAAGATGCAAGAGCTCCGGTCGCGGATACGGCGGGAGGGCCCAGTTCCGTTTTCTGTTTTCATGAACGAGGCGCTCTATGGCGCTGATGGCTTCTACACCAACGGCGGTGGGGCCGGTCGTCGGCGCGATTTCATCACGAGTCCCGAGGTCGGGCCACTCTTCGGCGCCGTACTCGCTCATGCTCTCGACACCTGGTGGGAGGAACTGGGTCGACCCAGTCCGTTCCTGGTGGCCGAGTGCGGCGCTGGGCCGGGAACGCTTTGCCGGGATATCCTCCGAGCGGAACCGGCGTGTGCGGTAGAGCTTCGGTACCTCCTCGTCGATGTCGCCGAGCCCATGCGGGCGTCTCATCGGGGACACCGGCTCCCTCTCGTCGGGCCCTCCGAGCTGCTTGGTCAGATCGAGATCGAAGCCGACGGCGACCACGTGGTTGTAGCGGGGCAGGGTCCCCTTGTTGCCTCTCTTGCGTCGCTGCCCGATGACGAGATCCACATCATTCTGGCGAACGAGCTACTCGACAACCTGCCCTTCGACCTTGCCCAACGCGGCACGCGCGGGTGGGCGGAGATCCGCGTTGGCCTCACTGCTGACGGCGTGTTCCAGCCGATCCGCGTTGAGCTCGATCACCGTCGTGACGCCGTCCTCAGCCGGTTGGCCCCCGGGGCTTCAGTCGGCTCGACACTGCCGTTGCCGCACGCAGCGGTGTCGTGGGTTGGGTCCGCCTTTGCGTCGCTCATGGCTCGCGGGGGACGGGTCGTGGCGATCGACTACGGCGCGAACATGGCTGAACTGGCCGCCCGCGACGGTGGTTGGCTGCGGACCTATCGCGGCCACGAGCGCGGTCTCGACCCGTTCGCCGGCGCCGGGAGTTGCGACATCACCGCCGACATCGCCGTCGACTTCGTCGACCTCGAACATGTTGTCAGTTCGGTGACGACCCAACGGCAGTTCCTCGAGGAGCACGGGATCGGCGAGCTCGTCGCTGAGGCCCGTCGAACCTGGCACGAGCGATCGGGCATCGGCGACATGGCTGCTCTCGCCGCCCGCAGTCGGGTGGGTGAAGCCGACGCTCTCCTTGACCCTGCCGGTCTCGGTGCGTTCGTCGTCATGCAGTGGATCCGCCGGTGAGCGTCGGATGCCAGTACTGCAGATCGCTTGTGCAGTGCCGCAGATCATCGAGTTCGTGCTGAAACTCGCCGGAAAAGCACTGATGTGCGGCGGGAGGAAGCCGATGTGCGACGGGACGAAGCCTTTGTGCGCCACTGGCCTGGCCCGGCCCGACTCAGTGCACTAGCCCCTGTCGTCGAGCTAGGAACCGGCTTGGCAGGCGGCGAAGAGCTGGCGTTTGAACGCCGCGCTGTCGGCCGTCCACACGACGGTCATCTTCGGCCTATCGGAGTCGGCGACGCAGACCGACGCGCCACGGTCGTCCTCACCGTCGAGCGTCACGTGGATCGCCTCGTCGGTGCAGTGCGTGGCAATGCTCGGATCGATGGCGATGGCTGCGGTGATGGGATCGGGGAGGTCGTAGCCAGGCAGCCCACTGTTGAGGCAGTACTCGTTCACGACACGGTTGATCTCGTGGACGAACTCGCCAAGCGGCCCCAACGTCTTGAGGTGGGCCTGATCGTCGGGGGTCATCACGGCGAACTGCCGGGAGATGTTCCAGCCCACCATCGTCTTGCGTCCCGGTGCCGCGAAGACGATGTCGGCTGCCTCCGGGTCACACCACACGTTGAACTCGCCGTGTGCGTTCACGTTGCCGACGAGGTCGGGGGCTCCGGCCATCATCACGGTGTGCTCGTAGCGGGTGAGGAGCTCAGGGTCGCGGGCGAGAGCCCGGGCGACGTTGGAGAGCGGCCCGAGGGTGACGAGGGTGAGCGGCTCACTGACGCGTCCGGGAAGCGAGAGGAGCTCGTCGATGGCATTCGTCGACGCCGCGCTAGTTGTGGCCCCCGGCAGA
Source organism: Acidimicrobiia bacterium (assembly GCA_031406385.1). Taxonomy (GTDB): domain Bacteria; phylum Actinomycetota; class Acidimicrobiia; order Acidimicrobiales; family JANYDT01; genus JANLQX01. The sequence continues at coordinate 1,554 of JANOHI010000485.1, read as the reverse complement.
TCGATGTCGCCCATGCCGTCCTGCCCGTGCACGTACTGCGCCGTCTCCAACGCACGGTGAAGTGGTGCATCGAGACCGACATGGACCGGCACCGATGGACGTCCTGCGGCAACGCAGCGCTCCACGGTAAGGAGGGCGTTGTCCACGGCGATCGGCAACGGCACGTTGCCGGCGACTACCGTGATGGCCTCCACGGTGACGTGGGGATGCATGAGCGCCATCACAAGCGCAACAGCGTCGTCCGAAGCGGTGTCGGTGTCGATGACCATGCGAATCCCCATACCGATGAACGTAGCCGTGCTGGTCCACCGCCGTTGGGTCGGCTGGCCGCGTTGGGTCGGGATTTGTGCATCCAGGCGAGCCAACGGACCCAACGCGCTGAGCTGACCCAGGCGCGGCCCAGTCGGCTCCGCGGTCAGGCGAGTATCCCGCGCCGAGGTCGTACTGCTGACAGGGAATGGGTAGCGTCAGTCCCATGAGCGAGCCGACCCTTGACGCACTACTCATCGAGAACCGGACGTTTCCCCCGCCGGCTGCGTTCGCTGTGAACTCGGTGCTGAGCGACCGTCGCTTGTACGACGAGGCGGATACCGGCTGGGAGTCGTTCTGGGCTCGCCAGGCACGAGAACTCATCACGTGGACGAAGCCGTTCTCCAAGGTGCTCGACTGGCAGCTCCCGTTCGCCAGATGGTTCGAAGACGGAGAGCTCAACATCAGCGCAAACTGCCTCGATCGTCATGTCGCCAACGGGCTCGGCGACCGCGTCGCCTATCACTTCGAGGGTGAACCGGGCGATACGCGCACGATCACCTATGCCAACCTCCTCGACGAGGTGCAGCGCTTCTCGGCAGCACTCCGCGCGCGCGGCGTCAAGCGCGGCGACCGGGTTGCCATCTACATGCCGATGATCCCCGAGGCCGCAGTGGCCATGCTTGCGTGCACTCGTATCGGAGCGGCGCACTCGGTGGTGTTCGGAGGCTTCTCCTCGGACTCACTCCGCGACCGCATCAACGACGCCGAAGCGACCGCCGTGATCACGGCCGACGCCGGCTATCGCCGCGGCGCGCCAAGCGCGCTCAAGGTCCACGTGGACGCCGCGCTCGTCGATTGCCCGTCAGTGCACTCGGTCGTCGTGGTGAACCGGTGCGACACCGATGTCACGATGACCGAAGGGCGCGATGTCTGGTACCACGACGCGATGGCCGAGCAACCTGCCGGCACCATATCTGAGCCAGAAAGTATGCACGCAGAGGATCTGCTGTTCATCCTCTACACCTCGGGTACGACGGCCAAGCCGAAGGGCATCATGCACACCACGGGTGGCTATCTCACCCAGGTCGCGTTTACCCACAAGTATGTGTTCGACCTGCACCCTGACTCCGACGTGTTCTGGTGCTCCGCTGATGTCGGCTGGGTCACCGGTCACAGCTACGTCGTCTACGGGCCGCTTGCCAATGCAACGACCAGCGTGATGTACGAAGGCACCCCCGATTCGCCGACAAAGGACCGCTGGTGGTCCCTCATCGAGAAGTACGGCGTGACGATCTTCTACAC
>JANOHI010000466.1:0-15602 GCA_031406385.1 Acidimicrobiia bacterium | reverse complement strand
AGGTAGCCGAGCTCGTCGAGTGTCCCCATGTCACCGGTGCGCAGCCAGCCATCGCGGAACTTCTCCGGCGTTTCTTCAAGGTGATAGGCACCGGTGATCCACGGCCCGCGGACTTCGATCTCACCGATGGTCTTGCCATCGGTGCGCGCCACGATGGCATTGCCCACCGGATCCTCGGTGACGATCCGAAGCTCCACACCGGGAAGGACGCGCCCGGCGAGGTCGTGGTAGTCCATCGCGTTGGCGGGATCAGCATGTTTGTGAGGTTTCGCCAATGAGCCGAGGGGTGAGGTCTCGGTCATCCCCCAGCCCTGCATGATCTGCAGCCCGTACTTGTCGAGGAACCGCTGCATGAGCACGCGGGGTACTGCCGATCCGCCGGCGGTGACGCTTCGCAACGACGACAGGTCGATCGGGTTGCGCTCTCCGTAGTTCCAGATGTCGTTCCAGATCGTGGGCACAGCCATGGTGACCGTCGGTCGCGTTCGGGCGATGAGCGCGGTGAGGGGAGCGGCCTGGAGGTATTGGGTGGGGAAGACGAAGTCGGCACCGGTGAAGAAGCCGGAGTACGGCGAGCCCCAGGCGTTGGCGTGGAACATCGGGACGATCACCAAGAGCTTGTCGGCTTCGTCGAGCCCGAGCACCGGCGCGCCGAGCGAGGCGAGTGAATGCAGATAGGTCGATCGGTGGCTGTAGGCGACGCCCTTCGGATTGCCGGTCGTGCCCGACGTGTAACACATGGCCGCGGCGCTTCGTTCGTCGGGTTCGGCCCACGGGAAACGGGGTTCTTCCGCGGCGAGCGCCTCGTGGTAATCGATCGATGTCGTTGCCGGAAACGCCTCGGTGAGCATCGAGTGGTCACCCGGGCCGACGACGAAGAAGTGGGTCACGTTGGGCAGCGTGCCGGCGATCTTGCACAGCAGCGGGATGAGCGATCCGTCGATGATGATCACCCGGTCGTCGGCGTGGTTCACGACGAAGGTCAACTGTTCGGGGAACAGGCGGATGTTCAGGGTGTGGAGAACCGCTCCCATCGAGGGAATGGCGAGGTAGGCCTCGAGGTGCTCGGCGTGGTTCCAGCAGAACGTGGCGACCCGCTGGTCGCCGTTGACGCCGACCCGCCGGAGCGCATTGGCGAGGCGCGCCGCGTTCGCCGCGATGTCGGCATAGCTGGCGCTCTTCAGGGTGAGCTCTCCGGAGGCGGGGTCGTATGCCGTGAGGGTTTGCACGACGGAATTTCGGTAGACGGTCTCTCCCCGGCGAAGGATCGCTGTAACGGTCAACGGGTAGTCCTGCATCGTGCTTCGCATGAACGCGAATCTAGGTTCTCCAGCGTTGGACCGTTCAGTCGGTAGCCTCGACTCCTATGTCTGGTGGACCGCTGATAGTGCAGAGCGATCGGACGCTGCTGCTCGAGGTCGGCCACGAGGACGCCCCTTCGTGCCGGCAGGCCATTGCGCCGTTTGCCGAACTGGAGAAGGCGCCGGAGCACGTGCACACGTATCGCATCACGCCGTTGGCGCTCTGGAATGCCCGCGCCGCCGGGCATGATGCGGAGCAGTGCATCGATGCGTTCCTTACGTACTCGCGCTACGACGTGCCCCAGGCCCTGCTCATCGACGTTGTCGACACCATGAGCCGCTATGGCCGGCTGATCATCGAGAACGATCCGCTCTTCGGGCTGGTGCTGCGTTCGACCGACGACGCAGTGCTCGCCGAGGTCCGCCGCACGAAGGCGGTCGCGCCGCTTCTCGGTGACACCGTCGGGCCGGCGCTGGTTCAGATCCAGCCCGCCGATCGGGGCCGTCTCAAGCAGGCGTTGATCAAGGCCGGGTGGCCTGCCGACGACCAGGCGGGCTACGTCGACGGCACGGCGTTCGCGATGTCTCTCAAGACCGTGGACGAACACGAGGACGGGTTTGTCGTCCGCGCCTACCAGCAGGACGCCGCCGACGCGTTCTGGGCCGGTGGTTCCGGCGTCATCGTGTTGCCGTGTGGTGCCGGCAAGACCATCGTCGGCATGGCGGCGATGATGAAGGCCCAGGCCACGACGCTCATCCTCGTCACCAACACGGTTTCGGTGCACCAGTGGAAGCGCGAGTTGCTTGCTCGCACGTCGTTGCGCCCGGAGGATATCGGCGAGTACTCGGGGGAGCGCAAGGAGATCCGCCCCGTCACGATTGCCACGTATCAAGTGTTGATCTCGAAGACGAACGGCGTCGAAAAGCATCTGGCCGTGTTCGACTCCCAGGATTGGGGACTGATCGTCTATGACGAGGTCCATCTCCTGCCCGCACCGGTGTTTCGCGCCACCGCCGACATCCAGAGTCGACGCCGGCTCGGTCTCACGGCCACGCTCTTGCGGGAGGACGGGCGCGAGCGAGACGTCTTCTCACTCATTGGTCCCAAGCGTTACGACGCGCCATGGCGCGACATCGAAGCGCAGGGATGGATCGCCCCCGCTCGCTGCGTGGAGGTGCGCGTCACGCTGACCGACGACGAACGGATGCGCTATGCCACAGCCGAGCCCGACGAAACGTACCGGGTCGGTTCAACGACGCCGCAGAAGCTCGCCGTCGTTGCCGCCATCGTGGCAGATCATCCCGACGACCATGTGCTGGTGATCGGGCAGTTCCTCGATCAACTCGACACAATCGCAGCGTTCCTCGATGCCCCGATCATCACCGGGAAGACGCCCACCAAAGAGCGTGAACGTCTCTACGATGCGTTCCGCAGCGGCGATGTCCGGATCCTGATCGTGTCGAAAGTGGCGAACTTCTCCATTGACCTTCCGGAGGCGTCGGTAGCCATCCAGGTCTCGGGCACCTTCGGCTCGCGCCAAGAGGAGGCGCAGCGGCTCGGCCGAATCCTGCGACCGAAGGCCGACGGTCGCATCGCCCACTTCTATTCGGTGGTCTCTCGCGATACGAACGATCAGACGTTCGCGGCAAACCGCCAGCGCTTTCTCGCCGAGCAGGGCTACGCCTACGAGATTGTCGACGCCGAGTCGATCGTGGGCCGGCACCGATCCGACTGAGTTGCATTGTCGCCTGGCCCCGCCTCCGCTGCGCTTCGGCACCCGGCGACGTGGCCTCTTCGGGGTTCGTTCGGACGACTCGCTTCGCTCGCTGTCTTTGCTCACCCACGGCCTGCGTTGATGAACGGGCGCATTTGACGGGTCGCGGCGGCTCTCGGCCCGTCACTGAGCGATGTTCAACCCGTCGCAGTGGGTTCACCCGGTAGTCTTGGCTTGTTTCTCTGGTGCTGGGCCGCGCGCTTCGCTCCATTGCTCGCTCGAGGCGTTCGCTTGCGTTCGCACTCGTCGACTGCTTCACTCGCTTCCCCGAGCCCGAGGTCCAGCTGTGCCCACGAAACGACTGTTCCGACGTGTTCTCGTCGCTGCGCTGAGCGGCTCGATTGTCGCGTCGATGGCCATGGTTGCCGGCCCGACGAGCTCGCAGGCGCAGAGCGCCTCGGCGCTTTCGATCATCATCACGCCCGAGGTCCCGTTGGGCGCTTCTCTGTCGAACCTCCCGACGGGTACCGGACAGCGTGTGTTCATCCAGGTGACGAACCCGGTGGGATCGGCAGCGCTCCTGAACCAGCAGTTCGTCGTGCGCTTTGCGTCGAAACCCGACGTGATCAGTTCCGTGAACGACGGCGGCGGAGCGATCGGCCTCGTCGATCCGGTCACGGGTGCGTGGTATCACACGATCGCCCAGCTCCCCGCTGGCGCAACGGTCACGTATTCCGTGAGTGGGTTCAAGTTCTGTCCCGGTCGATGGCCGATCGCCGCTCGCGTCGGCGACAAGATCAGCGTGGTCTATGCGTCGTGGGTCGGTCAGCCCGATGCCCGCTGCGGACCCGACGAGACGGTGAGCCCGGCTCCTGCATCGTTCTTTGCCCTGGCCTGGCCGAGCCCCTCGGGTGGCCTACCGATCGTGCCGCCGGCGAACTCGACATCGACATCGACCTCGCCGACGACCACGGCTGTGGCTCCGGTCGGTGCGACGACGACGGCCCTCGGTGCCGTTGCGGTGACGACCATTCCGGGCGCACCACGCCCCAGCCTGATCAACCTCACGCTCAACGCGTCGACGACAACTACGACTACGACCACCACGTCGACGACGATTCGTCCACGCGCCGGCGCGGGACCGACCACGACCGTGCTGTTCTGCAAGACGGTCGGCGGAAAGAGCTACTGCGCGCCGAAGTTCTCGGTCTACAAGCCGGGGCAGAAGAAGGTCGTGGAAGTCAAGAAGAAGACGACGAAGAAGAAGACGTTGAAGAAGAAGACGACGAAGAAGCGGTGACCAGCGCAGCGCAGTTGTCCCCGCTTCGGCGCGCGGTGTACGAGGCGACAAAGGGTTTCATGCCTGCCGATGAGGGAGTGGCTCTCCGCGTTGCTGCGCTGCTGGTCGCGTCGCAGGGTCCGCTCCTCGAAGTCGGCGCTTATTGCGGGAAGTCGGCGATTCTTCTCGGCGATGTTGCCGAGTCCGCGGGGTCGGTCCTGTTCAGCGTCGATCACCACCGGGGGTCGGAGGAGAACCAGTTCGGCTGGGAGCACCATGACCTCGACGTCGTCGACTCGTCAACCGGCCGAATGGACACTCTGCCGTTCTTCCGCCGGGCTATCGAATCGGCGCAGCTCGAACACCACGTGATCGCCGTCGTCGGTCACTCGTCGGAAATCGCCGCGGCCTGGCGCACACCGCTGGCGTTCTGCTTCATCGACGGCGGTCATGGTCGCGAGCCGGCCCGCCGTGATTACGAGGGGTGGAGTTCCCACGTGATGCCCGGGGGGATCCTGGCGATCCACGACGTGTTCCCCGACCCCGCCGACGGGGGTCGCCCCCCGTACGAGGAGATCTACCTGCCAGCGTTGGCCAGCGGCCGATTCGTGGAAGACGTCGCGCTTTCGTGCCGTTCACTCCGCGTCCTGCGCTGCGCTTAGCGCGGTGGGCTTGTCGGGCCGGAGCGCTACTCGACGCCGAAGGTGATGGCGGTGGCGGAGCCCGGCTCCAGGCAGGCATGGGCGAGGATGACGGCCGCGGCGGAGTATGCGGTGCGCTCTCCTTCGGGGAACCACACCTGCATGGGCACGTGCAGTCCGGTCCAGTAGGAGCCGTCCTCATGGCGAAGGATGCGGGTTGCTTCGAGGAGTTCGATGCCTTCGCATCGTCGTCCGCCCTTGAAGCAGGCAATGGCGGCTTCCGCTGTCTCCCCGGTGGTGACCCACGGGTGGTCGTTCACGCAGCGCACGCCCGACATCGGGATCACGAACTCGTCCCAGCGTGACTTGAGCTGCGCTTCGGCGTGATGGCCGGTGAAGACGCCGCCGAGGATTGGGTAGTACCAGTCCATCGCCCATCGGTCCTTCTCGGCGAAGAACTCGAGCGGATGCTCGGCGATCGCATGCGCAACCTTCACGCGTGCCTTCTCCCAACGACGTGATCCATGGCCGAGCGCGTTCGCGATGGAAACGGCACACGAGAGGCTGTGGTGGATCGACGATGAGCCGGTGATCAGCGCGTAATGGAATGGGGTGCCGTCGGGCTCCCGTGCCCAGAGGATCTCCCCGGTCGGCTGCTGGAGGTGGAGCACCCAGTCCATTGCGCCGCGCACCATGCTCCACTGCTCAGCCAGCCACGCGTCGTCGGCGCAGTGGAGATAGTGATGCCACACGCCGACGGCGACATAGGCAATCACGTTGGCGTCGAACTTCGCATCCGTGACGCCGTTGGCGTCGTAGTACTGGTGCCATGACCCGTCGGCGCGCTGATTGTTCCGCAGCCACGTGTATGCAAGCCTTGCGTGGTCGTGGCGTCCCCGGGCATCGAGCGCCATCGCCGTCTCGACATGGTTCCACGGGTCGGAATGGCCGCCGCGACGCCACAGGATCAGGCCGGAGGCGATCTGCAGGCTCTCGATGGACGACGCGCTCTGATCGAGCTCCGCGCTGGTGAGCAGCTTCGCCTCGAGCCGCTGCCCGGTCGGGGTGCCGCCTTCGTTCACGCAGCAACCGGTTTTGCGGCGTAGACCACCAAGCTCTTCCCGATGACCGGTGCCAGGATCTGCTCGGGGATTTGGGTGGCTTTCGGACGCTTCATCAGATCCCACACGAGCAGTTCGTGGTACTTCTTCACCAGCGCATTGGCGTCGTTGTTGACACCCACTGCGCACTTGAGCCACCAGTAGGGCGAGTGGAGTCCATGGGCGCGGTGCGTGCCCGTTACGTTCAATCCGGCGGTGCGCAGTCGTTCTTCGATGGCGGGCTTGCGATAGATGCGCACGTGTCCGCCCGGCGACGCCGGCGCGTGGTAGTCAGAGTCGAGGGCCCAGTTGATCTTCTCCGGGAAGAACGAGGGGACGGTGACCGCGATGGTTCCCCCCGGACGGAGCACTCGCGCGAGCTCGCTTGCCGCCCCCCGATCATCGGGGATGTGCTCCATCACTTCGGAACAGATGATTCGGTCGAATGCTCCATCGGCGAACGGGAGCGCAAGGGCGTTGCCCTGGACACACATGCTCGTACCCGATGGGTTCTCCTCGAGGCTCATGGCGTAGAGCGTCGCCGCCGCCTGGCGGAGATCGTCCATACCGAGATCGAACGCGACCACGTGAGCACCTCGCCGCACGGCTTCGAACGCATGACGGCCGCCGCCTGCGCCCATGTCGAGCACGCGGTCGCCGGCCCGCAGACCGAGCTGTTCGTATCGCACCGTAAGCATGTGGACTTACTTTCCTGCCTTGGCGGAGTCGTGGGCCACCTTGGCCTGGGCGTCGAGTTCCTCGCGATACTGGGCAACGCAGCCGTCGGCGGCGACGCGCCACGTGAAGCCGCGAAGCACGCGGGCCCGGCCTCCGGCGCTGAGCTTGGCCCGCAGCTCGGGGCTGCGCAGCACCTGGAGGATCGCGACGGCGAGCGCCGAGGGATCATTCGGAGGCACGGTCAGCGCCGCTTCACCGCTCGGACCGACCACTTCGGGAAGCGCTCCGCCGGTCGTGGTGATGAGCGGGGTACCACAGGCCATTGCCTCGATGGCGGGGATGGAGAAGCCTTCGTAGAGCGAAGGGACGACGACCATCTCCGCTTCGTTGTAGAGCTCCACGATGCGATCGTCGGACACGCCCGACTCGAACGTGATCACGTCTTCGAGGCCGAGGCGCTTGAGTAGCTCCGGGAGGACCGAACCCTCGCGCTGCTTGCCGACGATGGTCACCTCGATCACGTGCTCGGTGCGAACCTTGGCGAGTGCTTCGAGAAGCGGTCGAAGACCCTTGAGGGGAACGTCGGCCGAAGCGGTGGTCATGATCCGATGTGGACGCCGGGTCACGTGGGGAAGCGGCTTGAACCGCTCATGATCGACACCGACGGGGACGATATGCAGCTGCTGTTCCGCAACCCCCATCTGGGCGATGATGTCGCGCTTGGAGGATTCCGACACGGTGATGATGCGCGGGATCTCCTTGGCGACCTTCATCTGCATGCCGAGGAATCCATACCAGCGCATGAGCGACCAACGGCGCTTGGCGTAGCTGAACGATCGCTTCGACGGGTACACGCGGGGAAGGTCGCCAACTTCGAGATCTCGGTCGACGGTGATGGGGTGGTGGAGGGTGGCCACGACCGGGAGGCCGTCGTCGACGATGCCTTTGATGCCGTAGCCGAAGCACTGGTTGTCGTGGGCGATGTCGTATTCGCCGCGATGGGCGCGTAGGTAGCGGCGGGCCCGCAGGGAATACGTCCAGGGCTCCGGGAATCCCGAGGTGAGCATGTGGGCGAACTCGAACAGGTCGATCCCGAACTCTGCGGCGCCGAGCGTGCGGGCGCGCCGGATGCGCTCGGCGACCTCACGCGGACGCGGCACGTGCCACGGGTCGTCGGAGCGGAACAGGTCGAGGCTCGGCAGTTTGATGAGCTCAACTCCGGCGTCGAGCACCGGCCACGGCTGCCCGGAGAGCACGTCGACGTGGTGGCCGAGCTCACGCAGCTCGCGGGCGACATAGCGGGTGTAGACACCCTGCCCGCCCGAGTGGGGGTTCCCACGGTAGATGAGCCAGGCGATGCGAAGCGCGTTGGCGTCGGGGTCGATCCGGCGTGCCGGTCGGTCGGGGGCTCCGGCAGACATGGCCGACGAGGCTACTCGGCGCGTGTCGAACCTGAGCCATTGCTCAGGTTCGGCGGCGGGTTTGGCGGCGCGGCACGACGAACGCGGCGGCCCCGATCGCGGCCATCAGGGCGAGGGCCGGGGCGTCGTTCCACCGGGCGTAGGGGGTGAGACCTTGGCGCAGTGTGATCGTGGCGACGAGGGCGGTCCGTTCCTGGATGCTGCTCCGCGTGACCATCCGACCGTCGGGAGCGAGGATCGCCGATATCCCGGTGGGAGCCGCTTGGGCCACCCATCGTCCGGTTTCGCGGGCACGAAGTCGGGCTGCGGCAATCTGCTGGGTCGGAAGATGGGCCGAGGTGAACGACGAGGCGTTCGTCGGGATGAGCAGCGCTTGGCCGCCGGCCCGGACACCGCTCCGAGCCCGGTCGTCGAAGAAGCCCTCGTAGCTGATGATCAGCCCAAGTGGTCCGAACGGGGTGGCGATCACGCCGGGGAGCGAACCCGAGCGCATGTCCTTGGTGGCAAGGGCCGAGGAGAACTTCGTGAGCACGGACCGGAAGTAGACCACCTCGCCGAACGGCACGCGGCGGACCTTGTCGTATCGTCCGGCCTTTCCGTCGCCTATGCCGCCCCCCGGGTTCACGAGCACGGAGAAGTTCCGGAACCGTTTCGGATCGGGGTCGTCCTCGACAACGCCGGCGACGATCGGCGCCCCGAGCCTGGCCGCCAGTTGACCGATCTCCGACCGTTTCGGTGACGACGCGAAGCGCTGTACGTCGACAACGTTCTCGGGCCAGAGCACGAGGTCCACGGGCTGGCGGATCAGCCCGGTGGCGGCGACATGGGCGCGGAAGGCTCGTTCGAGTCCGTCGTCGGTTGCCCGAACGCCGAGCGGGCCGCTCCCCTGGGCCACGGCGACACGGAGGTTCCGTCCGGCATGCGTGCCGTCGGGGACGAGGTGGGCGAGGACGGTGACGGTGAGCCCGACGCCGAGCACGGCGGTCACCGGGATGATCGCCTTGAAGGTCCGGGAATCGCGGCGCACGAGCCGGGCGCCCAGCACCGCAGCACCGCCGATGAGGGCGACGACGCCGATCAACAGCAGCCGTCCGCCGAACGTGACGAGCGCGGCGAACGGTCCGTCGGCCTGACCGAGATCGATGCCGCCGAGCGGAAGGCCACCGAAGGGCCACAGGCTGCGGAGTGCGTCGGCAAGCACGATGGATACCGCCACCGAGCAGACAAAGGCGAGCGAGCGCTCACCCCGAGACTTCGGGGTCGCGATGGCGATGACGAGTGCGGTGATGACCATCTCGAGGCCACAGATGACGAGTCCGCCCGGAAGCGAGAACTGCGTCAGCCACCACAGCGACGGGATGTAGAGCCCGCCAGCGAATACGAGGGTACGAAGGAATCTCTGGCGAACGGTGCGCGCCGATTCGAGGACGACCGGGAGCAGGCCGAGACCGACCAACGCAGCCGGCCACCAGCCGAACGGCGGAATGCTCGCGGTGGTGAGCAGCCCGGCCAGAAGCGCCAGGAGCGAAGGGGGGAGTCGCAGCACGGCCCGCGTGGGGGGTGCGTCGGCCCGATCCGACGGGACATCGCTGCGAAGGATCGTCGCCGTCGTCATCGAACTGTCGACTCTAGAACTCCACGCTGAAGGCGCTCACCGGCCCCCCTGGCGGTTGGGAAGGTCACGACTACCGGAGCGAAGGGCACGTTCAATGCGCGGCGCGCCATGCCGACCACAGGCGGGCGTACTCGCCATCGGCCAACCGGAGCAGTTCGTGGGGCGGCCCGTCCTCGACGATGGCACCGTCTCGCATCACGATGACCCGGTCGGCGCGTGCCGCGGTGGTGAGCCGATGGGCGATCACCACCGTGGTCCGCCCGGACGCCAGGTGCACAATGGTTTCGGCCAAGCGTGCTTCGGTGGTCGCATCGACCGACGAGGTTGCCTCGTCAAGAACGAGCACGTCGGGGTTGGCGGCCCGGGTCCTCGCGAGTACGACGAGCTGGCGTTCCCCGGCCGACAGAAGCGCGCCCCGTTCACCGACCTCCGTGTCGAGTCCGAGAGGCAGAGACCGAAGCCAATCACCGATGCCCAGCTCGTCGAAGATCGCCGCCAGCCGGGCTTGGTCGAGCGTCGGATCGGCAAGGGCAACGTTGGCGCCGATGGTGGTGTCGAAGAGGAACGGTTCCTGAGGCACGAGTTGGAGTCGGTGGCGCAAGTCGTCCGACGCGATCTCGGTAAGAGCCACGCCGCCGATTCGAACAGAGCCGGTCGTCGGGTCGAGGGTTCGCGAGATCAGACGGGCGACGGTGCTCTTCCCGGACCCGGTGGCACCGACGATGGCGACGGTTGTCGTGGCCTCGATATGGAGCTCGAAGCTTTCCAAGGAGAACGGTTCATGGTGCTCGGTTTGCTCGATGCCTGAACCGCACTCATCGGGTGTGCGCTCGGGATAGCGGAACCCGACCCGGTCGAAGTCGATGGCGAGACCGGTGGGCGGAAGCCGACGGGGGTTCGTCGGCTCGGCGATGTCGTTCGGCAGGTCGAGCAGATCGAGGATGCGGTCGATCCCCGAGATGGCGCGTTGGGTCTGGTCGACGACCTCGGAAAGCTCCCCGAGCGGTTCGAGGAAGCGGGAGACGAGGAAGACGAAACCGACGAGGGTGCCCGCAGAGATCGCCGACGCTCCGCTCCGGTTCAGGCCGACGACGATCACGGCGACGACGATGGCGACCTCGAAGAACTGATTGCCGATTCCGAGCACGGCCGACTGCGCCCCGGCTCGGACACTCGCCCGGCGTCGACGCTCCGAGGCGGCAACGGTCGAGGTGCCGACTGCCCCTTCGGCGCGATACGCCCGGATGAGCGGTGCGGCGCTGACGAGTTCGGCGACCTGTCCGAGATAGCTGCCGACGTGTTCGCGTACCTCGGCGTGGGCGGTGCGGAGTCGTCGCTGCATGGTCCGCATGAACGGGACGATCGCTGCGCTGAGCGCGAACGTGAGCACGGCGAGCCTCCAGTCGAGCAGAACCATGGCGACGGCAACGACCGTCATCACCACGGCATTTGTGATCCATGCAATCGCCGCCCACGAGAAGAACTCCGACAGGGTCTCGACATCGCTTGTGGCACGGGACACGAGAACCCCACGGGGCAGTTCGCCGTGTTGTTGTAGCGAAAGTCCGAGCAGGCGCTTCACGATCCGTTGGCGCAGAACGCCGAGACCGCGTTCGGAGGTTCGGCCAAGCCGAACCATGGCGGTGCGCGACGCCAGTGAGGTGACGACCAGGCCCACCGCTCCGAACCCGCACAGCACGCCCACGTAGCCGACGCGAACGTCTCCGGAACGGAACCCCTGATCCACTGCCTGGCGGATCAGGAGGGGGAGGACGAGTCGTCCGAGCGCTCCGATGAGCGCGAATCCAAGCGTGACCTTCCAGCCGACACGGAACTCGGGAACTCCGCGCCACGCCCGTCGCAATGACGACGGTCGACCATCGTCATGCGGTCGACCATCGTCATTCGGTGTGATGACCGGCGTCATGCGTGCCCGAGTGCTTCCACGAGTGAGCGGTACATCGTTGAGGTGTCAAGGAGTTCTTCATGGGTTCCCTGCGCGATGACCCGCCCGATGTCCATGAGGATCACGTGGTCGGCGTAGGCGATCGTCGAGGGACTAGATGCCACCATCACCATCGTGGCAACGGACTGGGTGGACTTCAGAGCATGAAGTATGCGCGCTTCTGTTTCTGCGTCGAGCGCCGACGTGGTGTCGTCGAGAAGGATCACGTCGTTCGGGCGGGCCAGGGCGCGGGCCAGCGCGAGTCGCTGGCGCTGGCCACCCGAGAGCGAAACTCCCCGCTCGCCGAGACGGGTGCGTCGTCCATCGGGCAGGTTGTCCACGAACTCGTGGGCGCCACTCGTCGTCATCGCGGCATGAACCCGGATCTCGTCAAGTGGGGATCCGAGTGAGAGGTTGTGTTCAACCGTTCCGGAAACGACCAGCGGTTCCTGGAACACCATTGCGATGCGATCGGTGTTCGTGCCGCGTGTTCCCGACGTGGGGGCATCAAGGCCGGCGAGGACGTGGAGGAGCGAGGACTTGCCCGAGCCCGTCGCGCCGACGATTGCCGTCACCTGCCCTCGGGTTATGCGGACCGTCACGTCGTCGAGCGCACGTCGTCCGTCTTCGTGCACAAGTGAAACGGACTGGAGGTCGAGAACGTCGGCGTGATCGAGCGGTCGTGGTTGAGGAGGGGCTGGCGGAACGGGCTCGGCGAGCAACGCCTCGACCCGTGCCAAACCGGTGCGCGAACGCGCCATGTCGAACATGGCCCAGGCGAGGAGCAGGAGCGGCCACACGAGGAGGTTGTAGAGCGAAACGACGGCGACGACGTCGCCGACCGTCATTGCCCCTCGGTCGACGCGCCATGCCCCCATCAGCACAAGGCCGACGTTGACGAACTGGGGCACGACGCCTTCGAGCGTGTTGACGGTGCTGCGAAGCCGAACGATCTGGAGCTTGTGATCGCGGAGTCGTTCGATGCGCGGGCGGGCCCGTTCGGTCATGTGGTGTTCGAGTCCGAGTGCCTTCACCGCCGAGATTCCATCGACCATCTCGTGGATCACGCCGGCAAGGTTCGCAACATCTTCCTGCACAGCCGTGTTCGGGCCCTCGGCAAGGTTTTGAAATCGCTCGTTCAGGAGCAGCGTGAGTGGCAGGACGATGGCCGAGAGGATCGCCATCGGAACGTCGACCGACGTCAGCCAGCCGAGGGCAATGCCGATGAGTGCGACGACACCTAGTGCATACGGCAAAGGATGGAGCACGGCCGTGGCCGCTTCTGGATCGTTGTCGGCGTTGCCGAGCACGGTTCCGGTGGGGGTGCGGCGGTAGAACGCCAGGGGCTGTCGGAGGAGATGCTCGACCACGAGCCGTCGCCATGTGTGTGCGCTGGTGTGTGCCAAACGAGCGGCGTTGATCCGCCGGAGCAGTGCCGCAGCCAACCGGAGCCAGCCGATGCCGCCGAGCAGCACCAGGAGCTCGACCCTGTTCTCGCGGGCCAGCGCGGCTGCTGACGGGAGCGCCTGGCCGTCGAGTAGCGGTGTGATGAGTCGGTCGACGACCCGGCCGAGGGTGCGGCTCCACCCCACGGTGAGCAGGGCGAACAGGGTGGCTCCGCCAACCGCCAGGGTGAACAGCTTCGGTTCGCGGCGGGCGTAGAGCGCGACGAGTCGGGCATCGGTCGCCCAGTGCCGTTTCTTGATCGGCGTTGCGCTCTTCAGCGGCTCTTCGCTCTTTAGCGGCTCTTCGCTCTTCAGCGGCTCGTCAGTGCGCGCAACAGAACCGGGTGCGCCTGGCATGGTCTCCTCGACGAAACCCGGCTGCACCCGCGGCGATGCTTCCTCGGTGGGCGGGCTGTCGGGCACAACCATCCATCTTCCCACCGACCTCAAGGCGCACCTGACCGACTTCTCGGGGCTGCTCGTGGCAGTCTCACGTAGCCTGGAGGGGTGCCTGGCAGCGAACCGTCGTCGTTGTCGCGTCCAGGTTCGGTCTCGGTGCCGGTGCCGGCGTCGGTCTCCTCGGGCGGGGGCGGGGGCGATGCTCTCGTCGAGCGGCTCCTCGAGGCGACGGCATTCCTCGAGGGCATTGCGGCGGGTCGGGTCTCACTGAACGGCCTCACTGATGAGCAGCGCCATCGCCTGTTCAACGCCGCCGGTTCGGTGTTCAGCCCCGACGTCGTGGAGCGGCGTCGGCGCACCAAGGCGAAAGCGAAGGCCGAGCGGCAGGCGAAGGAGGCTCGCGATCAGGAGGTCCTGGCCGGGACCGGCATCCGTGTGCTGCGCGACAAACCGGTGTTCACGACGCCGAACGTGTTTGCTCCCGCGCTCGTCGGTGCCGACGACGTCGGAAGCGGCATCGATGGCGACTCGGAGGAGCCCGACGGACCCGATCGTTCACTCGGTGACCGTGTGCATTGCTATGTGTGCAAACGAAAGTTTTCGGAAGTTCATCCGTTCTACGACCAGCTCTGTGTCGAGTGCGGCGAGTTCAACTTCCGGAAGCGTTCGGAGACGGCGGACCTGTCCGGACGGGTGGCGCTGCTCACCGGCGGTCGGGTGAAGATCGGCTACCAAGCCGGGATCAAGCTGCTCCGCGCCGGCGCACGCCTGATCGTCACGACCCGCTTCGCCCGCGACTGCGCTGCTCGCTATGCGCAGGAGCCGGACTTCGGCGAGTGGGGCCATCGGCTCGAGGTGTACGGCCTCGATCTCCGCCACACGCCGAGCGTCGAGGCCTTCTGCACGCATCTCCTTGGGACCACGGCGCGGCTCGATTTCATCATCAGCAACGCCTGCCAGACGGTCCGTCGCCCACCAGAGTTCTATCGGCACATGCTGGCGTTGGAGACCGCGTCGGCGGCGCAGATGCCGGCGCACGTGCGTGCGCTGGTCGGCGCCTATGAAGGGGTTCGCCGAGATGACATGCTGCCGCGGATCGCCTCCGGCGCAGCCGACGAGGTTGTCGGTCTCACCCGCGCTGCAGAGCTGAGCCAAGCCGAGCTGCTTCCGGGTGATGGTACGTACGCGGAGCAATTATTCCCGGAGGGCCGACTCGACGCTGATCTCCAGCAGGTCGATCTTCGCGAGCGCAACTCGTGGCGGCTCCTACTCGACGAGGTGTCCTCGGTCGAGCTGCTCGAAACTCAGCTCGTGAACGCGGTCGCGCCGTTCGTCCTCAATGCCCGACTCAAGCCACTGATGCTTCGGACCCCGCATCGTGACAAGCACATCGTGAACGTGTCGGCGATGGAAGGCCAGTTCTATCGGCGGTTCAAGACCACACGTCACCCGCACACAAACATGGCGAAGGCCGCGCTCAACATGATGACCCGCACGTCTGCCGCCGACTATCACCAGTCGGGCATCCACATGAACAGTGTCGACACCGGATGGGTGAGCGACGAGGACCCGGCCCACATCGCCGAGCGCAAGACCGCCGAGCACGGATTCCAGCCGCCCCTCGATATCGTCGACGGTGCGGCCCGTATCGTCGACCCGATCATCGACGGGATCAACACCGGCACCCACGTGTGGGGTCAGTTCCTGAAGGACTACAAGCCCACCGATTGGTAAGCGCGCTGAGACTCTCTAAAGCGCGCTGAGGTTTCTGATGAACAAGCTCGACGTGCACAAAGTGGCGGGGCTCGTGCGCTTCGCCATTCGCGAAGGCCTCGTAAGCCCCTGAGCGCGAGCGGCGCTTCGGAGCGGTCGCTGCGGTAGCAGCGGGCGCGCATCGGCCTCCCGACGCGCGTGCCGATCTCCTCGACGAGAACCGACGCGCGCACCCTTCGCGCGGGGTTCATGCGGTTCGCTAACGCTGCGCCGAAGCTGCGAACCGCCCGCGCTTGCGGCGCGAGTGGTCTTCGCGCAGCGCGCACGCCGGCGCGGGGTTCTCCGACGGT
>JANOHI010000461.1:0-12020 GCA_031406385.1 Acidimicrobiia bacterium | reverse complement strand
CAGGTGCGTGATCAACAGGGCCGAGAGGTTTCCCGCGCCGAGGCCTCGAGCGGCGAGGCGCATCAGCACGCCACGGCCGGCGTCGACGAGGTAATGCTCGGCCTCGGTTCCCTCACCCGCCGAGATGAGCGTGGCGGGTCCGGCGCGGTCCGGGCTCGGCATCGGTGACCCCGTGCCAAGAAGGGTGATGGTCAGACTCATCGAAGGTTCCTTGAGGTGGTGGGTGGATTCATTGACGGCTCATCTCGGCCTGAGCCTGGGCGCCGGCCGCGCCCCGTGCCTGCGCCTGGGCGACGACGATCTCGACCTCGTGCAGCGTTCCGGCGAACGGGAACGGTGATCGGTAGCGCGGCGACACCGCTGAACCGTGGTCGTAGCCGACGCTCGCTCCGACCGACGAGATCATCCGCATGTAGAGCTCCGCATCACCGCGGCCGCAGTCCACGCCGTCGATGGCGATCTCCACCCAGCCTCCTCGGCCCGGACCACGGCGGAATCGCGCGGTGAGCACCGAGTCGCCGACCGGAACGTCGATGTCGGACTCGACGACGGTGTGATCGTCGAACGCGTTGTAATCGACGACCAACTTGTCGTGCTGCACGAACACCGAGATACCGGAGTTCTCGGTGCCGGTCGCCCAGAGCACGCCGTCATCTCCGGCTGCCCGGGTGATCTTCGCACTGAGGTCGAAGTTGCGTCCTCCGGTGGACGCCGCGGCCTGGCCGGGGATCGGTGACATCGGGGGCCGGTAGACGTAGCGGCGGCTCGGCGGGTGAGGGGAGCGCTCGCGGAATCGCGCGCCGAAGAGCTCGATGCCGCGGTCGTCGAGCGGCAGCACGTTGTTCTTCTCGGCTTCCTGCCACCACAGGTCGATAAGCTCACGTAGTTTCTCCGGGTCAGATGCGGCGAGGTCGTTGCACTCGGAAGCATCGGCGGAGAGGTCGTAGAGCTCCCACGGTTCGGTGTCGAAATCGGCGCCGGGATTGTGCTTGCACACGGCCTTCCAGGTCCGCCCGCTCTGGGTCGCGACAAGCGCGCGGCTGCCACCATTCTCGAAGTATTGGAGCGTGTTCGTTGGCGGTGCGTCGGGGTCGGCGAGCACCGATGCAAACGAACGACCGGTCACCGCGAGCTGACGCAGACCCTTGAACACGTCCGGTGGCGTGATGTCGAGGAGGTCGTAGATCGTGGGAACGATGTCCGACACGTTCACGAACTGCTTGCGCAGGCCGCCGCGTCGCTCGGCCGCGATGCCGGCCGGCCAGTGCATGATCATCGGCACGTGGACGCCACCTTCGTGGGTGTTCTGCTTGTACCACTTGAAGGGGCTGTTTCCGCATTGCGCCCAACCCCACGGATAGTTCGTGTGGCTGTGCGGCCCACCGATATCGTCGATCCGCTCGATGGCCTGGTCGGGCAGTTCGAAGATCCGGTTGAAGAACTTCATTTCGTGCATCACTCCGAACGGGCCGCCCTCCTGCGACGCACCGTTGTCGGCGTGGATCACCAATACGGTGTTGTCGAGCTGACCCATCGAGCGCAGCCCGTCGACGAGGCGGCCGATCTGGTCGTCGGTGTGATCGAGAAATGCGGCGAACGCCTCCTGCAGGCGCGCCGCGAGGCGCTGTTGATTCACCGGCAGCGAGTCCCACGGCTCCACGCCCGGATTGCGCGGCGCGAGAGGAGTTCCTGCGGGGATGATGCCTGCCGCGAGCTGGCGCTGGTACCAGCGCTCGCGCATCACGTCCCACCCCTCGTCGAAGGCGCCCTTGTACTTCTGCATGTAGGCGGCCGGTGCCTGGTGAGGGGCATGGGTTGCGCCGAACGGGACGAAGGCGAAGAACGGTCGGTCCGGTCGCACGCCTTTTGAGTCGGAGATCATGCGGAGGAGCTGATCGATGAGATCCTCACTGAGGTGATAGCCGTCCTCGGGTCGTGCCGGGGGTTCGATCGGATGGTTGTCGCAGACCAGTTCGGGGCTGAACTGGTCTGTCTCTCCGTCGAGGAAGCCGTAGAACCGGTCGAAGCCCCGGGCCAGGGGCCACTGGTCGAACGGACCGGCCGCGGAGCACTGCTCCATCGGCGCAAGGTGCCACTTGCCGACGCAGAACGTGGCGTAGCCCTCGGACCGCAGGACCTCGGCAACGGTTGCCGCGTGATTGGAGATGTGGCCGAGCTGGTGGGGGAAGCCGGTGCGGAAGTTCGAGACGGATCGCATACCGACGGCGTGCTGCGACCTGCCGGTCAACAGCGACGCCCGCGTGGGGGAGCACAACGGCGTCACGTGGAAGTTGGTGAACCGCAATCCGTCGGCGGCGAGCGCGTCGATGTTCGGCGTTTCGATCGTCGAGCCGTAGCACCCGAACTGGGCGAAGCCGGTGTCGTCGAGCAGCACGAAGATGACGTTCGGCGCGTCTTCACCGGGATGCGGCGGTTCCTCGAACCAAGCTTCGGACTCGGCGAACGTACGGCCGATGCGACCCTCGAAGCGTGCGTTCTTCGGCTCGGTCTGCGACATGGAAACTCCCTTGACCACATCACCGTAACAAGTCGTGTCCGGGCCACCAGAGCGGACCAGGTGCGCATCCACTTCGCGGACGAGTTCGATCAGCTCACGCCAGCGGCGGCTGAAGACGAGCTGGCCGATGTGAGCATCCTCATCTCGTTCGAGTCGTGGGATCAGATCCGCCACGACCATGCGAGAAGCCCGTTGCAGATCCGTCGGGCCTGGCGAATGCTCTGACCAGAGCCTGCGGACCGCCGGGTAGCCGGCTCGCGTTGGAGACGCAGCCAAGCGCCGGTCTGGACTGTCAGAGGGCCCTGTCACACTTTGACGCATGACCTCCGGCCCGAAACACGGCAAACCGTCGGAGCAGCAATCGAGCTTGGCGGAGCATGAACTGGCCGATAGCCATCTCGACCGCGTCCTGCTGGCGATGGCCGGCCCTTCGGCCGTCGCCCGTGACGATCAACGAGCAGCTGTGCGCGCCCTTGTCGACGACCGTTCCCGGGTGCTCGTGGTCCAGGCAACCGGGTGGGGGAAGTCCGCAGTCTATTGGGCGGCCACATCGGCCCTGCGGGCTGCCGGCGGAGGCCCCACGCTCGTCATCTCACCGCTGCTTGCGCTGATGCGCGATCAGGTCGCGGCGGCGGCGAGGGCAGGGCTGAAGGCGGCCACGGTGAACTCGACGAACATCGATTCGTGGGATGCGATCCTGGCGGACGCAATTGCGGGCGACCTCGACGTCCTGCTGGTGTCTCCCGAGCGGCTGGCGAACCCGCGCTTTGGGGCGATCCTTCCGCAGCTCATCAGCTCCGCTGGCCTCGTCGTGATCGATGAGGCGCATTGCATCTCCGACTGGGGCTTCGACTTCCGTCCTGACTACCAACGCTTGGCGAGATCACTTGTTGGTGTCGGATCACGAACGCCCGTGCTCGCGACAACGGCTACCGCCAACGCTCGCGTCACCCTCGATGTCGCCGCCCAACTGGGCGATCACACGGTGACCTTCCGCGGGTCGCTTGCCCGATCATCGTTGCGACTCTCCGTCGTGCCGGGGCTGACTTCGATCGAGCGCTACGCCTGGGTGGCCGATGCCATCGATACCATCGAAGGCTCCGGAATCATCTACACGCTTACGATTGCCGAGACCGAGCGACTGGCCGGATTCCTCGAGAGTCGTGGCCATCTCGTGGCGCCATACTCCGGTGCCCTCGACTCGACGACGCGCGAACGCGTTGAAGACCTGTTGCGGAACAACGAGCTCAAGGCGGTGGTCGCCACCTCTGCGCTAGGCATGGGATACGACAAGCCCGACCTTGCCTTCTGCATCCACGTCGGCTCGCCATCGTCGCCCGTGGCGTACTACCAGCAGGTGGGTCGCGCCGGTCGAGCGCTTGCGGACGCCAACGCCGTCCTGCTGCCGGCGGAGACCGACACCCAGATCTGGGACCACTTCGCCACGGCCGGCGTCCCTGACCCCGAGCGCGTCGGCAAGATCTTCGATGCACTCGACGGTGGCGCCCAGACGTTGCTCTCGCTCGAATCGTCGACCGGCATCCGGCGGGGCCGATTGGAAGGGCTGCTCAAGATCCTTGCTGTCGATGAAGCAGTGGCTCGCAGCGGCTCGTCATGGCATCGCACCTCAACACCTTGGACCTACGACACCCCGCGATGGGAAGCGCTTGCCGTAGTCCGGCGGACCGAGGCCGATCTCATGCGGTCGTATGCGGCGGGGCGGGGATGCCTTATGCGCACACTACAAACCGCGCTCGACGATCCCGAGCCGGTCGACTGCGGACGGTGCTCGGTGTGCACCGGAGTCGTTCCGCCGCCGGGCCTGCGTCCGAACGACGCAACCCTCACCGAGGCGCGTGTGTTCGCCCGACGGCAGGACGTGGTCATTGAGCCCCGCAAGCTCTGGCCCGGCGGAAGTGCACGCAAGGGGAAGATCGTCGGCTGCAGCGAAGGTCGGGCCATGGCCTTCGCCGACGACCCCGGCTGGGTCGACGAGCTCCGTGCCATTCGCGACTCTTCGGCGTCACCGGAGGTTCTCGCCGGCATGGTCGCCGTGCTCACTCGGTGGCGGTCCAGTTGGGGGGAGCGTCCGGTGGCGATCGTGCCGATTGCATCGCACACGCACGGATTGTTCACGCGTTCCATCGCTGCTCACCTCAGCACCGTCGGCAACCTGCCGGTGATCGACGCCATCGGTGTGTCCGGCCAGATGCCGACCTCCGACGTCCCCTCGGCCGGACAGGTGAGCGCCCGTTCGGCGAACGTCGCGCTGCGACCGGGCGTCGAAGTCCCCTGCGGTCCGGTCCTGCTCCTCGATTCCCTTTACCGCACCGGTTGGACCATGACCATGGCCGGCGCGCTCCTGCGGGAGGCGGGAGCAACCGCCGTGCTGCCCCTTGTCGTACACCAGCTGCCCTGAACCTGCGTTTGTGCTGGTTGGGGCTCAGCCAGGCACTCTCGATACCCTCAACCCGACCGGCGAACGCGCCGAAGAAGGTGAGGTGCAGGAGACCGCCGAACGAGCCGCGATGTGGACGGAGCGCGGCCTTTTGGCCGCGGGCACGCTGTTCGGGTCCGCGATTGGTCTCCTCGACGAATCGATGCACGTGGTGTGGGTGAGCGCTTCATTCGTCCGCATTTTCGGTTTCGACCCGACCGGCTCGAGTGCGCTCGAGCTCCTGCATCCCGACGACCTGCCGATGGCTGCCAAGGTCCTCCAGGAGCATGGCGAGTTCGCCGACCGCTATGACATTTCCAAAGCGGTCGACGAGATCACCCTTCCGACCGTGCAGATGCGGGTACGGCAC
Organism: Acidimicrobiia bacterium; assembly: GCA_031406385.1. Taxonomy (GTDB): domain Bacteria; phylum Actinomycetota; class Acidimicrobiia; order Acidimicrobiales; family JANYDT01; genus JANLQX01. Next base: position 6,695 of record JANOHI010000461.1, on the reverse strand, counting down.
CACGACGGTCGCTGGCTGCTGTGCACCCTCTCTATGCAGAACGAGCTCACCAACCCAAACGTCGAGGCGATCGTCATCCGTCTCGACCGCAACCCCGACCGCTCCGGGATGACCCGGGCGTTGGGACAGATGGCCAGTGCTGCGCCGACCCGCGAGGTACTTGCGTCGATCCTCGACTACGTCGCTGCCGAGAACCCGCTGGTCCACGCCGAGGAACTGTTTGTGACCTGGTGGGACCACGCCGGTCAGCACGCGCTGAGTTCGCGGCGCCAGCTCGCACTCGATGACCCGCTCGTCGACGCTCATCTGATGGACGAAGGCCTTGTCGCCGATTGGATTACCCCGGCGTGCATCTTCGTCGACGACATCGCCGACGTTCGCGTTCGTGATGCCGCCGCGGCGGAGGGGTTCCGCATGGTGTGGATGTACCCGATCGGCGAGCCTGGTTGTGAACCGCTCGGTGTGATTGCGGTCTGGACCGGTTCGGGGTACGTCCCGGAGCTGCGTCCGGAGATGCATCTCACCATCGCATCGCACCTCGTGCGGGTCGCACTGCTCGAGGCCCAACGGCGTCGGACCATGCAGGTTGCGGCGATGACCGATCCGCTGACCGGTCTCGCAAACCGGGCGGGCCTGCGAGAGGCACTCGACGAACTCGCCGATGACGGACTCTTTCCGGTCACCGCAGTGGTAGTCGACATCGACAACTTCAAGGACGTGAACGATCGTTACGGCCATGACGTCGGGGACGCGGTACTTGTCGCCCTGGCGACCCGACTCGGAGGTTGCGCAGCCGCCCGGGCAACGGTGGCTCGTCTCGGTGGCGACGAGTTTGTGATTGTCGCTCCCGGTCTGTGGGGGGCGGCAATCCCGGATGAATTGGCGGGGATCAACAACCGGTTCTCGCTGCGCGTGGTCAGCCGTGAGCTCGACATCGAGGCCCACGTGAGCATCGGGTCGGCAACTGCCTCGGACGCCGCCGGGCTGAACGACCTCCTGACCCGAGCCGACGAGTCGCTCTACCGGACGAAGCGGGAACGTCACACGGTCGACGCCTGAATCGGCGCCGTCGATCGGCACCTTCTACGCTTCGGCGATGGAAGCCACCCGAGCCTTGGAACTCGCCGTCGATGCCGCAGCATTCATCGAGTCGAACCGGCGGGGTGTCTTCTGGGCACGAACCCCGGAACAAGAGTCGGCGGTCGATCACACGCTGTACCACGGCACCGCCGGCACCATCGTGTTCCTCCTCGAACTGTCCGATGCGACTGGCGACCGGTCCTACGCCGATCGCGCCCTCGAAGCGGGTCGCGCGTTGGTCGATGTCGTCGAGGCCAAGAGCTGGGCATCGGTGGCGTTCGCGACAGGGTGGACCGGCTACGCCTTCGCGCTCAACGAGCTTGCTCAGCGCACAGACGATCCCGCCTTCGCTGCCGCGTCGAGGCGGTGCATCGAGCGACTCCTGGCTCAGGCGACGCCGATCGGGCGAGGGATCGGATGGATCGAGCCGATGCCATTCTCCGACATCACCGGGTTCAGTGGTGATCGTGAGATCTACGACCTGTCCGTGGGAGCCGCAGGTTCGGGGGTGGCGATGCTGTCGTTGGCCGTGACGCAGTCAGGAATCAGCCGGTCTGAGTATGTCGAGCGTGCGTCGTCGATCGGCGAGCGTCTGCTCGAAGTGGGCGAGGTGACCCCGGACGGCACGAGGTGGGGTCTCATGTCGGACATCCCCTTTCCGTTCACCGCGCCGAACTTCGCCCACGGGGGAGCGGGCGTTGGCTACTTCTTCGCCCGTCTGTTCGAGGCGACAGAGGATCGTCGCTTTCTTGACGCTGCGTCGGAGGCGGCGCGCTACGTGGTCAGTCGCATGCACCCGGTGGGTGAGGGCGCTCTGGTTTGCCACACCGAGGAACTCCAGCCGCCGGAGTTCTACCTCGGGCAGTGCCATGGACCGGCTGGCACCGGTCGGCTCTTCACGATCCTCGCCCGGCTTACGGGCGATGCCTCATTGCTCTCCCCGCTCGACACGATGATGCGTGGACTTGACGGCATCGGTGCACCGTCGACGCGGTCGTGGGGTTGGTGGAACAACTACGGCCGATGCTGCGGAGACTCGGGCCTCGGTGACGCCGCCCTGCTGTTCGCACGCACGCCGTCGACCGAAGCCCAACGGGCGGGCTATCTGTCGCTTGCGCATGCCTGCGCGTCGGTGGTCGAGGAGCACTCGGAGTTATCGAACGGTGCGCGGTCCTGGACCCAGGCGGAGCATCGCGCCCGGCCGCGATTCGTGCAGGCCCAGACGGGGTACATGCAGGGAGCTGCCGGGATCGGCAGCTTCCTCGTGCACCTTGCCACCCTCGACCGAGTTGGTGGTCCCGTGCGGGTCACGCTCCCCGACGACGTCGTCTGAGCCCGAACTCGATCGGGCGGTTGACATCCATCGGCGGTGAAACGTAGTGTCATTTCGAAACAGCGCTACGGAACGGCGCTGAGGAACTCGGAGGTCCACATGACCGACATCGCCCGCTACGAACGAACCGACGGCATCAGCACGATCAGCCTCGACGACGGGAAGGCGAACGTGATCTCGCCGACGATGATCTCGGCCATCAATAGCGCTCTGGACCGGGCGGAAGCCGATGGCACTGTGGTGATCATCGCCGGTCGCCGCCGGATCTTCTCTGCCGGCTTCGATCTCGAGATCCTCGGCCGGCTGGATGACGAGACTGTCGGCATGCTTCGGGGAGGGTTCGAACTCGCGGCGCGCCTCCTTGCCTTTCCCGCTCCCGTCGTCGTCGCCTGTACCGGTCATGCGCTGGCCATGGGCTCGTTCCTCCTGTGTGCCGCCGACTACCGCGTCGGTGCCGACGGCGACTACAAGGTCGGCGCCAACGAGGTGGCCATCGGACTGCCCATGCCACGGCCCGCGCTCTCGATCCTTCAGCATCGGCTGGCGCCGAACCTTCACACGCGCTCGATCGCCCTCGCGGAGATCTTCACGCCGGCCGCCGCCTGTGGCGTGGGATTCCTGGATCACGTGGTGGCGCCGGAGCGCGTTCTCGAAGAAGCCCGGACCGTAGCGGAACGTCTCGCCACCCTCGACCGCAAGGCATACGTCGCCACGAAGAGCCGTATGCGAATCGTCACGATCGATGAGATCCGCGTCGGCATCGACACCGACTATCCGGTTCGCGGCTGAGGCCACATGCCGCGCCCGAAGCAGCGGACCCCGGAACTGCGAGACCATGTTCTCGGCGCCGCCGAGATCACCCTCGCCCGAGATGGAGTCGAAGGGTTCACCACCAAACGGATCGCCACCGATGCTGCGACTTCTGTGCCGGCGATCTACGAGATGTTCGGTGACAAGAACGGACTGTTGCGTGAGCTGTTCTTCGTCGGCTTCCGCAAACTGGCCGCAGTCGTTGCCGCGGTCCCTTCATCGGACGATCCGCGCTCCGATGTCGTTGCCCTCGCCCGTGCCTACCGTGTCTTCTCGCTTGCCCATCCGTCGCTCTCGAAGCTGATGTTCTCGCAGCCGTTCGCCAGTTTTGCTCCGACGGCTGACGACCTTGCGGCGGCCGACACCAGCCGACGTGCCCTGGTCAAGGCGGTACGGCGGTGCATCGACGCAGGGGCGGTGCATGGCGATCCGATCGATGTGTCACATGTGCTGCTTGCGCTAGTCCAAGGACTCATCGCCCAGGAGACGGCCGGGTGGCTGGGCAAGGGGAAAGCCTCGTGCGATCGTCGGTGGGACGTGGCGCTCTCGATGTTCTTCTTGACTGTTCCTACGGAGGAGCGTTGATACTGATCGTGAGGATCGCCAGCCGCTGGACTGCTTCGGCGCGCGTGCCGGGTTTGGCAATCGATGACTGGTGTCTAGGTGGTGTATGGTTGGTGTATGTCACGCACCAACATCGACATTGATGAGGCGGCATGTCGAGCAGTCATGGAGCGCTTCCACCTTGACTCCAAACGTGATGCCGTCAACCTGGCCCTTCGCCGACTGGCTGCCGAGCCGCTCGATGAGGACGACGCACGACGCTTGCGGGGCTCGGGATGGGACGGTGACCTCGACCAAATGAGGGCCAGTCGCGCCGGATGATCATCATCGACACCTCAGCGTGGATCGAGTTTCTTCGCGATACAGGATCGAAGGTGTGCAACACCGTCGACGACCTCCTCGGTGCCGATCTCGCCATCTGCGACGCCATCAGCATGGAGGTTCTCGCCGGCGCCCGCGACGAACTGCAGCTCGCTCAGCTACGCGGACTGCTCGCTCGGGCCACGGTCGTATCCATCACGCCCGAGGACTACGAACAAGCCGCTGCGCTCTTCCGCACGTGCCGACGCAACGGCGAGACCGTGCGCAAGCTCATCGATTGCCTCATTGCAGCCGTCGCCATACGGTCAAACGCGCCGGTCCTTCACGCCGATAGCGACTTCGCCGCCCTCACCCGGCACACACTGCTGACCGCACACGCCGACTCCGCCCAGTAGCCGGACCCAGACAGTCCCTGACGTGGGACGAACTAGGACGTCGGACGCCCCAATCGTGCGGTGTTCCGCCATCGGAGTGGACAGCGCACAACCGCAGGGGGATCACCGTCACGGATGTTCGACCACCTCGGCGTCCTCCGCCTCGATCGGGAAAGCGGCGAGCGATGGCTCGGTCGCCATGCTCTTGCTTGCGGTGTCCGAACCGAAGTCCGCTAAGAATCGCGTGCATCTCGATACTCATTGCGATGACCATAAGCCGGGCGGACGACTGGTTCTCACGCACCGGACGGATCTCTGGGAACAGCAGGACTTTGGCGGCGCGCTGCTGGCTCTTCAGGAATCCGGCGTCCCTCGAGACGTTGCGTGGTCCGAACCGAGCGAGTACATGCCGGGCAACGAAGAACTTGCTGATATCCGTATTCGATTCGTCAGTGCCGCGGTCGGTCCCCTTCCGGATGAGGAGTACCGACGTGTCAAGGCACCCCGTCGGCCGGAGCAAGATGTTGTGCTCGGGGTCTGGGACCCCGTGCTCACGCTCTCCGCTGGCGACCTTGATGCCATGGTGGCGGCAATGACGACGACCATCACCAGCCCGTACCTTTCGCTTCACGGCATCGACCCCGGTCCGGAGTACCCCGGTTGGCTCGCCGATCACATCACGGGTGCCGTCGCCGAAATATGGCCCGATCACGGGCACTACCCGCATCTTGTCGACCCCACCAGATTCGTCGAGCGGGTCAACGCCTTCATTGATTCCTCCCGGAGCTGACGCAATCGCCGTCTTGGCGTGCCCCGCCTGACATCTCTACCCTGGCGGGTGATCGCTCGGTTCGCGGGCTCGGGGAGTGCACGATGGCTATGGAATCAACCGCTCTGTCCACCACCGGTGTGGCTGCGTCCGTAACGACGACGGACTTCGATGTGGTCGTCGTTGGTGCCGGGTTCGCTGGCATGTATCTGCTTCTCCGTCTCCGCAACCTCGGCTTCTCCGCCCGGGTACTCGAGGCGGCCGATGATGTCGGTGGCACGTGGTACTGGAACCGCTATCCCGGAGCGCGGTGCGACGTGGAAAGCGTCGACTACTCCTTCGATTTCGATCCGGAGCTAGAGGCCGAGTGGAAGTGGTCGGAGCGCTACGCGTCGCAGCCCGAGATCCTTCGCTACGCACAGCACGTCGCCGATAAGCACGACCTGCGGCGCGACATCGAGTTCTCGACGCGTGTCGACTCTGCCGTGTGGAGCGATGACACGTCGAGCTGGACGGTGAACACCTCACGGGGCACCACGGTCACCTGTCGCTTCTATGTCATGGCCACCGGTTGCCTCTCGGTTCCCAAAGAGGTCGACATCGAAGGCGCTGATCGATTTGCTGGTCCGAAGTATTGGACGAGTCGTTGGCCGCACGACGGCGTCGACTTCACGGGCATGAGGGTCGGTGTCATCGGGACCGGATCATCGGCGATCCAATCGATTCCGATCATTGCCACCCAGGCTTCCCAGCTCACCATCTTCCAGCGCACCCCGAACTTCTCGATCCCCGCGTACAACGGGCCGGTTTGGCCAGAGAAGCGGGCGGCGTACGACGCCGATCCCGTGGCCTATCGACACGCGGCGCGACGCTCAGGAGGCGGCGTCCCACTCCCGGAGCCAACAGTAAGTGCACTGAGCGTCTCGGAAGAGGAGCGGAACGCGGCCTTCGAGGAGGCATGGAAGCGTGGCGGGATCATGGAATTCCTGAGGACGTACACCGACCTCGTTGTCAACGTCAAGGCGAACGAGCTCCTTGCCGAGTTCGTTCGCAACAAGATCCGCGCCACGGTCCACGATCCGGCTACAGCCGAAGTCCTCTGCCCGAAGGACTACCCGATCGGGACGAAACGGCTGTGTGTCGACACGAACTACTACGAGACGTACAACCTGCCCCACGTGCGTCTCGTCGATCTCCGTCAGCATCCCATTGTCACGATCACCGAGAACGGTGTTGATCTGATCGATGAATCGATGGAGTTCGATGCGATCGTTTTCGCGACCGGATTCGACGCAATGACGGGGGCGATCGTCAACGTCGACATCGAAGGCCGCGGCGGTGTCACACTGAAGGACGTCTGGGCTCACGGTCCGAAGACGTACCTCGGCCTGATGACTGCGGGGTTTCCGAATTTGTTCATGGTGACCGGGCCACAGAGTCCGTC
>JANOHI010000456.1:0-5839 GCA_031406385.1 Acidimicrobiia bacterium | reverse complement strand
CGGCCGAGCGACCGGAAGTTGGCTCGGTTCGACGCGGCCAACGTGACCGGGCCCGCCTCCGCCAAAGGGTCCGGCTCACGCCACCTCCTGTTGTCGGCGGGGTGGTCCGGTGTGCATGGTTTGGCCGTCGGGCGTTTGGATCGTGAGTGAACGATCAAGGCCGAGGGTGAGGAGCCAGCCGCCTTCGTGGGCGGCGTGGTGGTGTTGGCTGCAGAGTGGGAGCAGGTTGGCGAAGTCGGTTGGTCCGCCGTGGCGCCACCAGTGCACGTGGTGGGGTTTGGTGTGGTTGAACGACACGTTGCAGCCGGGGCCGGCGCAGGTGGCGTAGAGGGCGCGGAGGGCGCGGCGTTGGGGTCGGTTGGCGAGTCGGGTGGTGCGGCCGAGGTTGAGTTGGCCGTCGGCATCGATGACGGCGCCGTCGCGCACGATGACGGGACGGATGTCGGCGTTTCGGCTGAGGTCTTGGATGCGTTTCCAGGGGATGGTGATGGGAATGCCCCAGTCGACGGTGGGGTGTCCGTCGGGGTCGAGGTTGGTGGTGTCGATGACGACGGTGAACTCGGGCCGTCCGAATCGTTTCGTGTTGGCGCCTAGGGGTTGGGCGAAGCGGTCCCATTCGTCGGGTTGAGCGCATTGATCGGGGACTCCGTTGTCGATAGGTGCGTCGGTGGCGTGGCGAGCGTTGTCGCGAGGTTCGTTGGTGGTGTCGGTGGTGCTGCCAGGGCTGTCGGTGGTGTTGGTCGTGTCGGCGTGGCGGGGGTTGTCAGTGCGGTCGGTGTGGCCTGCGTTGTCGGTGCTGGTGTTGTCGGGTCTGGAGGGTTTCGGGGTGGCGGCGCGATTGGTGTTGGGGACGCCGGGTCCAGCGGTGAGGGCGAGGAGGGCGAGGGCGCGGAGGTGGTCTTGTTTCTCGCTGGAGTCGGTTGGTGTGGTGGATGGGGTTTTGGTGGCGAACATGGCGGCCATGGCTGCTTCGAGTCGACCGTGGATGCGGGCACCGGTTTCGGGGTCGAAGGTTCCTGAGAGGCGCCACATCCCGCTGACCCGGTCGGTCCAGGTTCGGAGTCGGGTGGCTCGGCGTTGGCGTTCGAATCGGCTCATGCCACCGTCGGCGGCGATGCGCTCTGCGGCGGTGTGAAGAGTGGCAGCGAATTCCTCTGGTGTTGACCCTGACGACGCGGCGGTGCGAATGAGTTCGGGTGCGGCGTCGGTGAACCCGGTCTTGACGTCGCCTTCGAGGGCGCCGAGGACCTTGGTGAACACGTCGACATGGTCACCGCTCAGTTCGCCGGTCTCGAGCGCCTGGCCGAATGAGGGGGTGTCGGTGAGTGCCGCGGCGCGGGCCAACACTCTGGCACCGTGACGATTCGATCGCTGCGCAGATCTCGCGATGTCGCGTTCCGGTGTTGGTGATGTGTCGTTGAGTCGCCGGGCGATTTCGGCTTCGACACCGTCGAGTCGGGCCCGAACACGTCGGATGTCGTCGAGTGCACGGCGGAGTTGCAGCGGGGTGGCGGCGATGAGGTCGACGCGCTGGAACCCGCTGATGAGTTCGGTGGGGTCGATGAAATCCATGCGTACAAGTGTACGAAGCAGGTGTGACAGAACGGAGGCGTCGAAGAAGGCATCGGCCACGAAGTCCAGGAATTCTTGAACCGCACGTGTGACGATCGGGTTGGGATCTTCGAGGCGGACGTGTGCCGGCTCGGTTGGGATGATGTCGAGAGGACCGTACGCCGAACGGGTTCGCACACTCCTTCCGCCACGCGCTAGAAGCGCGGCTCGGCCACCAACCCCTCGCGACGATCAGCGCGCGAATCGCTCGGCCGTCGCCCACAACCCGAGTGCGGGGTTGGGGATGTAGACGAACTCCTCTCCGGCCGCATCGAGATACGCGCCGAATGGGCTCCCGTTCGGCAGGGCCAGGAGCGCCAAGGTCTCGCCGAGGTCCCGCCATTGGAATCCGACGCCCTCCACTTCCGCACGTGTCAGGCCGCCCGACGTTGCGTCGGTGCAATAGGTGATGGTGAAACGGTCCTCGCTGCTTCCGTGGATGAGGTGCGCAGCCGCGCCGAGGCTGGCCGCCAGCTCGGTGTCGACGTCGACTGCGGCCAGCGTGGCCGCCGTGCCGCGGTAGCCGTGGGCGCGGATCAGTGTGTCGATGGCTGGGTCCTCGCCGAAGTGGGTCACGCCGGGGGCCAGCACGAGCAGCTCACCGCCGTCGGCGATGGCCATTCGTGTTCGATACACCGCCTTGTTGCCGAGCCATGTGGTTCGGAACTCGGCGGGATCGAGGAGGCACACGACGCGCCGTATCGGTTGATCGACGAGGGTGACGTTGCATGCCGCGGACAGTTCCGCGGCGGCGCGATAGGCGGCCCCGCCGGACTCGGAGGATCGGCCCCGCCCGGCGAACATCCCTCGTTGGACGACCCCGGCGTCGGTGTCCTCCATCACGGTCAACAGCCACAGCACCGCTACCCGGGGAGCGATGAAGCGGTCGAAGGCGGCGTCGACGACGTGGCGGACGGGCCCGTCGGTACGGCCCATGAGTGTCTCCATTTCGCAGACGGCACCGAGGAAGTGACTGCGATGCACCGTCGGCGCGCCGCCGAGGCCGATCACAATGTTCTTGGTGAAGTTCGCCATCCCGATCACTTCATGGGGAACGACCTGGCCGATGGACACGACGAGATCCCAGCCGTTGAATAGCTCTTCGTCGACCTCGACCGGGATATCGATCGGGAACCGTGCGGCGGACACCTCGGACACCTCGAGCTCGCCGATTGTTCCGACGTGGAGGAGGCCGTCACGCCAGCGGTGGTGTCGGATCGCGCCGAAGGGGATGCGGTCACCGAAGAGCAGCGCGCAGTCGTCCGGTGTCATCTCGGTATGCGTGCCGAGTGCCGGCAGTACGGCAACGGTGCATCCGCTGGCCACGAGCTTCTCAACGAGCGTTGCTGTGATCTCGCCGGCTCGCGAATGCAGGCGAGTGTGATCGGGTGGCACCAGCAGTACACGCCGGGCCTCCGTCGCGAGGATCTCCGTCTCGGCGAGGGAGAGCGTGATCGCCGTCAGCTCGTCGAGCGAGATCACTTCGGCTCTGCTGCCCACCGCGAGGAGAGGCACGACTGACGCGACCGGGCCAAGCCCGTCAAGCGAGGCGACAATATGCGCGCAGATTGATGCGGGAGGAAGCGTCGCATCGATGCAGAGCACATCAGCCTCGTCGACGTCGGGTCGTTCGAGTGCGGCGAACTGGCTCTCGACCATCCCGGGGGCCATGAAGTGACCGGTGCGCGCTGCCGCCCGTCGACGGGCTTCGTCCGGCGATACGTCGAGGAACACGAAACCCACGCCGTCGACGCGTCGGAGAAGGTCTCGGTACGCGCGTCGCAGTCCTGAACAGGTGATGACGGCGCCGTCCGGGCACGAGAGCTCGCGCTGCAGCCTCACGAGCCACGGCCACCGGTCGTCATCGGTGAGCGGTGCACCGCCGGACATCTTGGTGATGCTGCTCGCGAGGTGGAAGTCGTCGGCCTCGGCCACCGGGAGGCCGAGCTGCTCGCCGAGCATCGTGGCGACCGTGGACTTTCCCGACCCGGCCACCCCCATCACGACCAGTCGCACCGGACCCGCCACCGGCCTCACCATGGGCATGCCGCGCGCCCGTTCGCTGGATTCACTTCGACCACTGCCCCGGGAACCCGAAGAAGCGCACAGCATTCTCGACGCAGATGTCGCGGACCACCGCCCCGAGCCAGGGAAGATCGGCTGGGATGCGGCCGGCCTCGACATCGGAGCCGATGGCATCGCACAGCACCCGGCGGAAGAGCTCGTGACGCGTCATCGAGAGAATCGATCGCGAGTCCGTGAGCATGCCGATGAATCCGGCGAGCTGGTGGATCTGCGACAGGTCGTCGATCTGGCGGCGCATGCCGCCTTCGTGATCGTTGAACCACCACGGCGGACCCCACTGCACGAGTGCGATCACGCCGGGCCGGGAGAACGCTCCGGCCATCGCCGCGAAGAGGGCGTTGTCGGCGGGATTGAGGTTGTAGAGCACCGTGCGCGAAAGCAATCCATCGCGTTCGAGCGCGCCGAGAAATCGGGCGAGTCCGTTCGCCTGGCGTTCGTCCCCCATCACGTCGGCGCCGGCATCGGGACCGACCTGGCCGAGAAGTCGAGGCGAGACGTTCCGAAGCGGCCCGAGGTGCAGCTGCAGGACCGAGTCATCGGTGAAGGCGAGCCTTGCGGCGAGTGCCACAACTTCGAGCAGGACGAGCTCCCGCTCATCGGCAGTCGCGGCGAGCCCGGCGACGGCACGACGGACAACCCTGTCGGCGGCCGAGGGATCGCGATCGATATCGGGAAGGCACGCCAGTCCGTGATCACTCGCCCGACCACCGAGCGAAGCCATGCGTGCATAGGAAATGCTGAGAGCGCCGAGAAGTGATGCGAGGTCAGCGACCGCGACCCCGGTTGTGTCGCGCAGACGTTGCGTCCACCGTTGCCACGCTTCGGGATCGTCGAGGAGTCGGTGCGCGGCATCGGGACGGAAGGTCGGGATCATCGTGACCTCGTCGGTCACCGCAGTCTCCGCTCGCATTCCCGCAGTCTCGGCTCGCATTCCCGCAGTCTCGGCCCGCATTCCCGCAGTCTCCGCCCGTGTCACCTCCGCCCGCATCGCCACGTGGTGAGTTAACGCATCGGCGGGGTCGTCGGTCGTGGCGACGACGCGCACCTTGAAGCGCCGCAGCAGCGTGCGAGCGGACCATTGCGGTAGCTGACGGTTCGCTTCGTCCCAGATCTCTTTCGCCGTGTCGGGCGAGAGCGGCACATCGATCCCGAAGACCCGTCGGAGTTCGAGGTGCGTCCACGCATAGAGCGGGTTGCGGATCGTGCGGGGCACGGTCGCCGCCCACGCAGCGAAGCGGTCCCACGGGTCGGCGTCGCCGGTGACGAGTTGCTCGTCGAATCCGGCGAGTCGCATCGCCCGCCATTTGTAGTGATCATCGGCCAGCCACAGATCGCTCAGCGTCTCCCACGTTCTGTCCGTTGCGATGTCCGCGGGCGAGAGGTGGTTGTGGACGTCGACGATCGGCGCAGACTCGGCCGAGCCGTGGAACAGAGTGCGGCCCGTCTCGGTGGTGAGCAGGAAGTCGTCGTGCAGGAAACCGGGCATGTGGGAAGTCCTCAGATCGTCATGGCGTGGAAGCCGCCGTCGACCACGATCTCGCTGCCGGTGATGAAGCGGCCGGCGTCGGTGGCCAAGAGCAGCACGGCGCCGTCAAGATCCGACGGTTCTCCGAAGCGAGCCGCCGGGGTATGGCGAAGGATCGACTCCATCCGATCGGGGGAGAGGATCGCCCGGTTCTGCTCCGCCGGGAAGAACCCGGGCACGAGTACGTTCGCCCGTATCCCGAGAGGTCCCCACTCACGGGCCAGGTTCTTGGTGAGGTTGTGCACCGCCGCTTTCGTCATCGAATACGTGAACACACGCGAGAGCGGCGTGAGGCCTGATGCGCTCCCGATGGTCACGATGCTGGCCCCCTCACCGGTGGCCGTGGCCCGTTCGACGAACCAGCGACCGAACTCCTGGCAGGCCAGGAACACCGCCGTCTGGTTCGTGCGCACGATGCGATCCATCTCGTCGTCGGTGATATCGAGGAACGGGGTGGCCGAATTGATCCCGGCGCCATTCACGAGAACATCGATGCGGCCGTGGGGGGGGGGGGCCGACACCCCCACCCCGCGGAGCAGGGAACCGGCGGGGGGGGCGCCCCCCCCCAACCCCGCCCCCCCCCCCCCACCCCGGAAACGCGGGGCGCCCCCCCCCCCC
>JANOHI010000428.1:0-6623 GCA_031406385.1 Acidimicrobiia bacterium | reverse complement strand
CGCACTCGCACATCGGAAACACCAATCCGAGCACCGCGCCGAGCGCGACGGCCAGGTACGGATTGCTCGGAATGATTTTCACGAGCGCTTGCTGCGGTACGAACTCTTCGAGAATCCCCGCGAGGACGACGCCCAAGACCACGAACGGCAACGCCTCGTAAATGATGGCGGTGAAAACCAAGAGCAGGTCAATCTGCCGACGATGCCATACGGGTCGGATTGCATCGGTCAATTCGTGCTGCTCGCTCCCGATCTCGCGTGCCAAGGTCTGCCGTTGCTTCCCGGTGAGCACGATCAACACGATGATGACGTTGGCGCTGATTGCAACAAGGAATGAAATGGCAATGAGACGGCGGGGTGTCGCCAGAAAGGCCGGGCTACCAAGAACCGATTCGGCTGCTCCGAAGCCCAGCCCTACGCCGATCAGCGCGCCACATCCGGCAAAGATCAGCGTCCGTAGCGCTGCGATGCGAATGAGCATCGAACGGTCAGCGCCATGCAGGCGCATCGTCGCGTGCTCGCGGCGGTGCGACTCGGCTTGGAGGTTGGTGCTGAACACGACGAGCGCGATTGCGGCGAGTACGCCGGGGAGACCGAGAAACAAGAACATCTTGCGGCCTGTTGACTCATCGTCGGCGGCGACCGTCAGCGCGTTGGAAATGTTGTCGATGAGCAAAGAGCGGTCGGAGCTGACCTCGCGGATCGACCGCGCGATCACCGTCGCTTGGGTCAACGCTGTAGCGGGGGAGGACTGCAGCTTCGAGCGCTCAACACGAATGTCCACTTCGGACAGTGGAATGACTTTCAGCCCCGCGCCCGGTACTGCGCTTGCGCGCTGGAACGCAGGGATGATGCTCTCCGTGAAGAGCTCTATTGGTACAATTACCGTGAACGGTACGTACAGAAAGTCTTCGAATTTGCTGGCCTTTCGACTCATGAAGAGTTGTTGGGCATGCGAAAAATCCGCGATCCCTATCACGGCCAGCGATATCGGCTTGGAAAGGCCCGGAACGGAAACGCTGATTCGTTGTCCGGTCGTCAGACGGAGGGTGTGCGCGGTTTCCGAACTCACGATCACGCCGCTCGACCGGAAGGAGCCGCTGACGATGTCGATTGACGGATAGTGAGTCAGGTATTCGGGGTCGGCGCCAACCAGGCGCACGGGGCCATCAAGAGGCACTCCACCGGATGTGACCGCCCGCGGAGCAAGATCAATCATGTACAACTCATCAGCCCAGGCAATTCCCGGGATCTCTCGCAGCCGTTCCGCGAGTTGGCGAAGCGTCGGGGGTTGCGGAGTGTTCGCCCGGGTACGGGTCACTTCCTCCCGGCTCGATACGGCACCTTCCAGGCGAAGGTCCTTTACGTCGACGTCGACGTTCGCCCTGGCCTCGTACGTGACGGTCAGCGTCGACGCCGCCAACAGCGTTCCGACGTTCAGCCCGGTACGCGCCAAACCCTGCGAAAGCGGGCTGCGGCCCGCAACATCGGCGATCCGGCGTCCGTTCACTGCAGTGCTGCCGTTCACGTAAGACAGCGGGGCCGGCGGCTCGTCGGCCACGACGACTTCGTGCGCGGCTTGCGTGGTCAGGTTGTGGACGCTCAACTCGATAGTGGCTCTTTGTCCGGCTTTCAATCGGTCGGGTGCCTCCACCCGTTCGGTCAACGCGATCCGGCGACCGAAGGGATCGGTGAGCACAACCTGCATGTCCAAGGGCAGCGCAGCAATAGCGCGGGTCGTCATCGTGGCAGCGGAGGCGTTGATGAATACCAGCACGCCGGTCAACAGTCCGGTGCCCAGGGTGACACCAACCATTGAGGCGAGCGTGCGTCGTGGGTTGCGGAGCAACTCGCGAAGTACGAGACGAAACACGCCACTAGCGATTCAGAGCTGGTTGGTCGCCTGCCGTCACCGCAACAATCCGGCCGTGACTCAACGAAACCCGTCGGGCGAACCGTTCAGCAACGGACAGGTCGTGCGTCACGACGACGATCGTCGCTTTCGTTTCCTTCTGCTCGGCTAGGAGGAACTCGATCACATCGGCACTGCTGGCGGGATCCAGTGACCCCGTCGGCTCGTCAGCCAGGACGTACCGTGGATGGTGCACAAGGGCACGAGCGATCGCCACTCGTTGACGCTGGCCACCCGATAACTGATCAGGCAGTTTGTGCACGTGTTCGGAGAGACCAAGTCTTTGGAGCATCTCGGTGCACCGACTGAGGCCCCCGGCCCTTCCGCTGAGCGCCATCTGCTGGGCGAGGTTTTCAACGGCGGTCAGGTAGGGGATGAGGTTGTCGGATTGGAATATGAATCCGAAATCCGTACGTCGGATCCGCGCTCGAGCGCTCGCCGACATGTCGGCAAGCGGGTGCCCGCCCACCCTCACCCGTCCACTGTCAGGGACCTCAAGTGCACCGATTACTGCGAGCAGGGTCGACTTTCCGCTGCCACTGTGACCTGTCACCGCAACTGAGGTCCCTGCCTCAACGGTCAAGGACACGCCGTCCAGAGCGACGACGGTCCCGGTCGCGGCTGCGTAGGACTTGACGACTCGATCGAGAGTGATTTGTGACGACTCGTTCACGATGCCGTCAACTCATTGTCCATCAGGGTGAAGCGCCTCTTGGCGTAGCCGGCCATCTGAACGTCATGAGTGACATAGAGCAAGGTGGCACCGTGGTCGATCGAACGTTTGACAATGACGTCCATTGTCTCCCGCGCCGTCGCTGGATCTAGTTCCCCGGTTGCTTCGTCGGCGAGGATCAGATCGGGCTGGGAGGCGAGCGCCATTGCGACGGCGACACGGACGGCTTCTCCTCCCGACATCTCCCTTGGGAAGTGGCCGCTCCTGTGGGCGACGCCGAGTTCGTCGAGCAGCGCAGTGATTTCGCGTTTTCGAGCCTCGAGGCCGGCGATGTTCATGGCGAAGGCAACGTTCTCTCCTGCGGTGAGGTACGGCAACAAACCACCACGTTGCGGGACCACGCCGAAGTATCTGGACCGGAGCCGAGCGCATGCCGTGTCGTCAAGCGCGGTGATCTCGATTCCACGGAAGATGATCGATCCTGAATCCGGACGAAGAAGCCCAGCGACAAGACTCATCAGCGTCGACTTTCCGCTTCCCGAAGAACCGAGAAGGCTGGTTACGGTGCCAGGTTCCAGTTCAAAGCTGACGTTGCTCAGGACCTCTGAGACACCCGAATCCGTAGAGAACGACCTTGTTACGTCGATGACTTTGAGGAGTGGATTCTGCACGTCCACTCATTTGCCGCTTCTCAACTTCGCTCTGGCGCTTCCGCCAAAGACCCGTCCGGTTGTCTTCCTCGCATGTTCGTCGAGTTTGATGGCCTCGCTGTTGAACTCCTCTAGACCCTGGAGTGTCAACTGCGTGAGGTTGACGAGATCCTCGGTTTCGTTCTCGCCGCCCTTGCGTCGTGGTTCGGTCTTTATCGAACCGACTCCCGGTGCGTAAGAGACATTCTCGCCGCCCTCCTGAATGACGAGAACGTCGGTGAAACACTTGAACGGCACGCACTTCTTCTGTCCGGTCTTGCTGACTTTCGCAGTGGCGCTCCCCTCACCGGGGACGGTTGCTTGTGAGTACTTCGGAGTACCCACGACTGGCGAGGCGAGCATGAGAACTCCCGGCTTCGCTCCTCGAATTGCGGCCAACCATCCGTCGGTCGCATTGACATACTCGCCGCCCTCGTAGGTCTCGGTGTATGACCCGAGGTACCAGACGTTCCCTTCCCTGTCCTGGGCGACGAAGTCGAGAGCCTGCTCGGCTACTTCGCCGCCGTCGATATCTTGGTCAAGGATGAGGATCGTCTGGACACCAGCGACCTCCTTCGTCACGTTGGTAACGGTGTACACGCGCCGATGAGTCAGCCGCCGATGGCCGCGATCGAGGCCGCCTTCGCGCACCGACTGATATCCGGGCGTCAGCGGGAACCACTTGTTGGTGGACGACGACGCCTCACCGAAATTCTTCGAATCGAAGGTCGGAGGGCCCTTTGGGCCGGCGGCCGCCATGTTCGTATGAAAGCCCGATCGATTCGTGTCCAGCACGACTTGGACGGCTGTGGCTGACAGCACGACCAAGAGTGCGGCCACCGGGTAAAGGTGCATGTGTTTCGAGGACCTGCTCGAACCAGGCATGTATTGATTGTCACATGATTGGCGGAGCTGTTCCAGTGTCGTTCGGCTAGAGCGCTCGGGCGACGGCCGCTGCACTGTGGACGGCAGCCTGGATGGTGTCGGTGCCGTTCACGTTGCCGGCCAGGTGCACGTTGCGGCCGGCCTCGCGCAAGTAGTCCGTGATCTCGGCGTTGGGCTCGTGATACGTGGCTATCACGACGGTGTCGGCCGGGAAGTTGCGGACGAGTTCGTTTCCGATGCCTCTGGCAACGACTTCAGTCGGCGTGATCTCGCGAAGCGCCATCGAGGGCACGAAGTGGACGCCGGCCGCGAGGAGGCGTTCGCGGCTTGCTTCGACGGTTGCTGGTGGGTAGGGGATGGTCGCGCCGAGCTGTTCCAATCGGCTGATGATGGTGACGTGTGCGCCGGCGGCGAGCAGCGTGTCGGCGGCCGAGATCGCTTCGAATGTGGCGGTGTCGTCGTAGACGACCGCCGTGCGTCCGATGGTGGCGCTTCCGCCGAAGCCCAGCACATCCCACACGGTGTAGACGTGAGGCAACGAACCGCCGGGGACGGGAACCGATGGGCTCGAGAGTTGGAAGCCGTTGCGCCGCGGGGTCGAGCCGGTGGCCACGATCACCTCGTCGGGTCGCTCCGCGATGACGAGGTCGGGGTCGACCGGGGTGCGAAGGTGGACGTGGACGCCGAGTCGCGTGATTTCGTCGGCGAGGAAACCGATGAGTGCCGCGAGGTCGGCCCGGTGCGGGGCTGAAGCGGCCATGCGCACCTGGCCGCCGAGGTGGGCCGTCATCTCGTAGAGGTGGACCTCATGTCCGCGCAGCGCTGCGGTGCGGGCGGCTTCGAGGCCGGCGGGACCTCCGCCGATGATGAGGACCTTCTTGCGAACGGCTGCGGGTGCCGGGGTCTCGAAGGCGACGGTGCTCTCTTTGCCGGCGGCGATGTTGACGACGCACTGGAGCCGACCCGTGGTCATTAGCTGCGCGACGCAACCCATGCTGGTGCCGATGCACGGGCGGATCTCGGCCTCGCGTCCCTCGCGGGCCTTCCTCACCAGGTGGGGGTCGGCCACCATGGCGCGCACCAACGAGACCATGTCGGCCACGCCTGTTCCGACGATATGGCTGGCATGGTCCAGCGTCATGATGCGACCGGTGACGATGGTAGGCACGCGTACTGATCGGGTGACCTGTTCGCTGCTCTCCAGTTCGTATCCGAGCGGGTCGTCGAGGGTGGACAGGAACTTGTGGAACCGCCAGTAGGAGCCCATGGAGATGTCGAGGAAGTCGACGAGTGGTTCGATGTGCCGGGCGATGGCGGAAGCTTCGGTGGGGTCGATGCCTCCTTGGATGAAGTCGGTGCCCGACAGACGTACGCCGACGGGGAAGCCTGCGCCGACCTCGGCACGGATCGCCTGCAGGATCTCCACGACGAAACGGGCCCGGTTCTCCAATGACCCTCCGTACTCGTCGTCACGCAGGTTCGTGGCCGGCGACAAGAACTGACCGATGAGGTAGCCGTGCGCGCCGTGCAGTTCGACACCGTCCATACCACCCTCGCGGCAACGTGCGGCAGCGGCGGCGAACGCCGCGACGGTGTCGTCGATCATCGTCTTGGTCATCGGCCGGGGCACGACATTGACCGATGGCGCCGGCACGGCCGAGGCCGAGATCGGCTGGCCAGCGCGGCCATAGGCAGCGCCGCCATGCCACAGCTGCTGGAACACCTTGGTTCCATAGGCATGCATACGTTTTGACAGCTCTTCGTAGAACGGGAGGACCCGATCCGTGAACACCGGGATCGACGTGGCTGAACTCGGCTGCACGCCGGCAATCTCGATGATGGTGAGACCGATACCGCCCTTCGCCCGCTCCTCGTGATACCTGATGAGGTCCTCGCCGGTGGTACCGGTGGAGTGAGCAGTGCGGGCGATGCGGTTGGGCACCGTGCAGTTGCCGATCTGCAGGGGCTGGAAGAGGTTGTCGTAGCTCATGACGCCGTCAATCCCACCGGACCGGGAGCGTCTCGAAACCGTTGAGGACACTCGCTTTCACCTTGGTAGGGGTTCCATCAGGTCGGATGTTGGGCATGCGGTCGAGCACTGCTTCGAGTGCCACAGCGGCCTCGATGCGCGAGAGCGGCGCACCGAGGCAGTAGTGGATGCCGATGCCGAACGCGGCGTGGCGCTTGAGGTCCTTGAGGTCGCGCGTGACATCGAAGTGATCCGGGTCGTCCCACGCTTCGGGGTCCCGGTTGGCCGAACCGAACAGCATGTACACCTTCGAATCCTGCGGGATCTCGACGTCGTGGAGGGTCACCGGGCAGTTGTTCGTCCGGAACAGTCCGTGTACGGGGGCGTCGATGCGGAGGCTCTCCTCGATGGCGTTCGGGATGAGGCTGCGATCGGCCTGGAGGATCGCCATCTGGTCGGGATGGTGCATGAGCCGGTTGACGATGTTGCCGATCA
>JANOHI010000420.1:0-19689 GCA_031406385.1 Acidimicrobiia bacterium | reverse complement strand
AGCGCATTGCAGCCTCACGTCGGTGACCACGCCGACATCGTAATCCACCATTGCAGCCCGATCTCCGAGCGAAACGGGTTCTCGGCCGAAATCTACCTGCCGCGCCTGCCCGGCGATGATGCCTTCGTGGTGCTGCTCGAGCAACTCCCAGTCGAGACGCGGCTTGTAGTAATACCCCTCGAGGTATGCCTTGCTCGAAAGCTTCATCAGGTTGCGATAGCCCTGGGTGGTCTCGGCCAGCAGGGTCAGGTGGTAGTAGAGCTTTTCCCCTTCGCCCTGGTCTCCGTCGTCGAGACGGCCGCGGCGTACCGGCCGTTCCGTGCGGCTCTCGGCCGCCATGTAGGCCTCGGTGCCGATGATTGGCTTCATGCCCTGAGCGCGCGCCGCTTTGTAGAAGTCGAGGACGCCGTACATGTTGCCGTGGTCGGTGATGCCGATACCGGGCTGACCGTCGGCGCGTGCCGCGGCGACCACGTCGTCGATACGCGCCGCGCCATCGAGCATCGAGTACTCGGTGTGGAGGTGCAGATGGACGAACGACTTGCTCAAGCGGGCGACCTTCTCCCGGGAGGGGTGGCGATGGACGTCACCGATACTCGGTGCGACCTCGAATCACACGTATGCAATTCGGGGGGATGACGATCGTACGTCAGAGATAGGTCCCGCCGCCCGGCGGGCGTCCAGGTCCCGGTCCAGGACCCATCTCCCCGCCCCTTCCGCCATCGCCGGCGCCGACCCCGGGTGGCAGACCCATCTGGCCCATCTGGCGCATCTGCTGGAGTTGGGCCTGCGCGGCCATCTGCTGGGCGAAGATCGCCGCCTGAATGCCGTGGAACAGGCCTTCGAGCCACCCCACCAGCTGGGCCTGGGCGATCCGGAGTTCAGCGTCGCTCGGGGCCTCGTCGCCGAAGGGCAGGGCGAGGCTCGCCAGCTCCTCGCGGAGGTCGGTCGACAGACTCGACGACAGTTCCTGGATCGAGACCTCGTAGATCTCGCGGAGGCGAATCCGGGAACGCTCGTCGAGCGGAGCGTGTCGCACCTCCTCGAGAAGCTGTTTGATCATCGATCCGATCCGCATGACCTTGCCCGGTTCGGACACGACCTCCTCCTCCACGTTGGGCGCCGGATCGGATGGCGTGACCACTTCAGCGGTGAGGGAATCGACCGCCGGCTCACCGGTGATCTGCGGCGCCGGATCGGTCGGGAGGACAACCTCTGCATCGCTGGGCGCGTCTTCGTTCATGGCTCCATGCTGGCACCTGCGTTTCGCCGCCGTGTTCACCGGCTCGCCCCAGACCTCAGAGAACGCGGGACGGCGCAGTACATTGATTCCCATGCGGGTGTCGACCAGAGGGGACTACGCGTGCCGGGCCCTGCTCTCCCTCGCCCTGCATGCCGATGACCTCGGACCACAGAGCGCTCGGGACATCGCCGGACGCACTGCCCTCCCCCAGCCCTATCTCGAACAGATCCTCCTGGCCCTCAAAGGGGCTGGCCTGGTTCGCTCCAAGCGGGGCGTCGGCGGTGGCTACGTTCTCGCCCGCGACCCGGCCGACATCTCGCTCGCCGAGATCGTCAGCGCCGTCGACGGCCCAATCGGTCTCGGTGACTTCGGACGCCCCCACGAGAACGGTGCCTGCGATCACGAGGGCCAGTGCGTGCTGCTCGCCGTGTGGGAAGACGCGAGCGACGTTATGCGCCGAGTGCTCGGCTCGCATTCGCTTGCCAGCATGGTCCAACGCTCGCGGGGCGGCCCGGCGCTGCCGACGGGCCCCGAACCGATCGTTATCGGGGCGATCTGACGAATGCCGATCAACTCGTGAGCAACGACAGGCCGTCCGGGGCCATGGGCGGATCACCCCTGTCGAAGGCCTATTGGAGGACCTGGGGCGCTGTCGGAGTAAGCAGCCTCGGCGATGGTCTGGCGTTTGCCGCTCTCCCACTTCTGGCCGAATCTCTCAGCGATCGCGGCCTGTGGGTCACCCTGACCTTCGCCGCATCGCGTCTGCCGTGGCTGCTGTTCGGTCTGGCCGCCGGCGCCTGGGTCGATTCACGCCCGGCCAGGCTCACGATGATGCAGATGGACGGGGCCCGGTTCCTGACCATGCTGGTGCTCGGCGTGGCGGTCTATGCCGGGGTGGCGTCGATCCCGATGGTCCTGGTCGTGGCGTTCATCGTGGGCGTCGCCGACTGCGCTCACATTCCTGCCGCTGCCTCCTTCCTTCCCCAGGTGGTCCGGTCGGGCGAGCTCGACCGGGGCAACAGCTACCTCGGGTCAGCCGAGATGGCCGGGCAGCAATTCGCCGGTCCGAGCCTCGGGGCGGCGCTGTTCTCGTGGGCACCGTGGCTCCCGTTCGTCGGCGACGCGTCGTCGTTCTTTGGGTCCGGCGTACTTATCCGCGGCGTTCGGGCCGAAAGGGATGGTCGCTCGTACGCAAAACAGTTGTCGTTGCGACCCGACATCTCGGCGGGATGGGTTTGGTTCCGCCAGAACCGCGATCTTTGGGCCCTTACCCTGTTCCTCTGTGTAGGCGCCGGTGCGACCGGGATGACCAACAGTGCGTTGGTGCTGTACGGCAAGCGCCACCTTGGTTTGTCCAACTGGCAATACGGCCTGTTCCTCGCCGTGCCGGCGATCGGCGGGCTGATCGGTAGCGTCCTTGCGTTCCGAATTTGGCGACGACTAGGAACACGGCTGGCCGTCGCATCCGGCTTCGTTTCTCTCGCCGGAGCGCTCATCGTCCTGGCCTCGACACGCTCGACGATCGTGGCGGCCGCAGCGTTCACCGTGGAGGGCTTCATCCCACCAATCGTCAACACGATCATCCGAACGCTGCGCCAACAAGGAGTGCCCACGCACCTTCTGGGTCGGGTATCGAGCGTCGGACGGCTCATGCTGATCGGTGCGGCTTTCACCGGGGCGGCAGTCGCAGGAATCGTGACCGACATCTCGACGATCCCGACAGTCTTTGGCGTCGCCGCGGCGCTGACGCTGGCCGCGCTGCTCGTCGGCGGTCGACGGCTCGGCCGGATTCGCCTCGAATTCGACCAGAACACCGCTCCTGTCAGCTGATCACCGACACGGCTGGGCCGCAGCACGGATCAGGACGCACTCTGGCGCATGGACCGAACAGCTGGTGTTTCTAGCCGGCGTTGGTTCTTCGCCCACCAATCCTTCAGGGCAAAGGGCTCCATCGGACGGGCGATCCAGTACCCCTGTACCTGGTCGATGCCGATGTCACGGAAGAGGGAGAAGGTCTCTTCCGTCTCGACTCCCTCGACGGTCACCTTCTTCCCGAGTCGGGTCGAGAGTTGGTGGATGGCTCGCACAATGGCCTCGTTCGCTAGATCCCCCGGCAAGCCGTGGCAGAACGTCTTGTCGATCTTGACCTCCGACGCCGGCAGGTCGCGCAGGTACGCAATGGACGACAGGCCGACACCGAAATCGTCGACGGCGATCTCGACACCACACTCGTCACGAAGCGCCCGAAGGGTACGCATGGCGTGATCGGCGTCGGCCATGAGCGCGGTCTCGGTGAGTTCGAGCGTGAGACGGCCCGGCTCGATCCCGTAGGACTCGATCATCCGTGAGATGCGACGCGTCAAGTTGGGGGCACGGAGGTTACGGGCCGAGAGATTGACGGCGACGGTCAGGTCCGACAGGCCTTCGCTCGACCACTTCCGGAGTTGCAGGAGGCTCCGCTCGACGACATAGAAGAACATGTCGTTGAGGAGGTCATAGTGCTCGGCGATGGGGATGAACTCGTCGGGGAACACCAGCCCCCGCGTCGGGTGGTTCCAGCGAACGAGGGCCTCGACCCCAGTGAGCCTTCCGCCGTGGGGAAGGTCGATCTTGGGTTGGTAGTGCAGGATGATCTCGTCGTTCTCCAGCGCGCCCCGGAGTTCACCCAGCAGCGTGACCTGGGCGTGATCCCTGCCGTGGCGCTCGGCGCTGTAGAAAACGAAATCGTTCCGCTGCGCCTTGGCGGACTGCAGCGCCTGATCGGCCTCGCGAAGCAGTTCCGAAGGCTCCGTGCCGTCCGCCGGGAAGGTGGTGATGCCGGCGCTCGCCGTGAGCGAGAACGACATCCCGGCGAGCACCAGTGGTGGTTCGGCGATGGCGGCAAGAAGTTGACCGGCGATTTCCGACATGTGGAACTGATCGACGCGAACCGAAGCGTCAGTCCGTTCCGCTTGCTGGCGGAGGGACAACGGACGATCCTCGAGGGAGGGAACGAGAACGGCGAACTCGTCGCCGCCGAGTCGAGCGACTAGGGATCCGACCGGAGAAACAGTTCGCAGTCGGGCGGCAAGGATGGCGAGCGCCTCGTCACCCTGCTGGTGGCCCACACTGTCGTTGATGAGGGAGAAGTGGTCGAGCGCCAGGAGAACGAGCCCGCCCTGGGTCTTCGACTTCAGCACGTCGTCGAAAACGTCGCGGAACCGACGCCGATTGGCAAGATCGGTCAGCGGGTCGTGGAAGGCGAGATACTCACGTTCGTCGACCTCACGGCGGAGATCGTCGATCAGCGCGCTGTTGGAGAACCAGGCGCCGATGCGGTCGGCGACGGTCTCGACCAATGAGTCGGTCTCGGCATTGAACGCCGTGCCGACCTCGGGTTCGGCTAAGACCAGCCACCCAAACCGATCGGATCCAGCTTGGAACGACGCACCTCGGATGATCGGATGCTCACTCGGACCGAGCAATTGCCCCCGAAGAGACCCGAGCGACTGAACGTCGAGGGTTGGCCCGGGACCCGAATCGCCCGGGAGTTCCAACGTGATCAATTCGGCGTCGGCCCACCGGTACGCGACTGAGCCGACACACACGACAATCCGGCGGACACGGGCGATCGCCGCCAATTGCGAGGCGAACTCGGCGATCGACTCGTCGCCGGGAGTGGATGCCGTTAGCTCGGCGGTGAGATGCGAAAGCGCAGCGAGCGCGTCAGCTTTTCTCGATCTTTCGATCTCTCCCCGCCACGATCGAATGAACAACACGGCGAAGGGAAGCGCAGCGAAGACAGCAAGGTCCCAGGTCTGCCAAGCGGCCAATAATACGAGTCCGAGAAGGGCGGAAATAGTGGTGATCGCCAGCGTGACCACGGCGCTCCGAAACGCATCACGTCTCGAGACATGCCCACCGGTCATCCGCATGAGCCAAAAGATCACGAAGACGCTGACCAGGTCGACGACGACCAATGAAACGACGACGCGCAACCGCCACTCGGAGAGAGGCAGAACCGCCGCGAGGAGCGATAGCCCGGCAGCTTGGGCGCCATCCAGACCCACGTTGAAAGCGATCCGTTCGGGAGATCGACGAAGCCGCCATGCTGTCGCTCCGCCTGAGCCAATTACTCGAGCGATGAACAGATACGGGGCCCCGACGAGCGCTAATGCGAAAACCGCAGGAAGCTCGACAAACCCATGAGACGTGACATCGCGCCCGATCCGTAAGGTCACACGACGGCTGTCGGCGAGCGCAAAAAAGACCGTCAAGACAACAACGGTGAGGATAGAACCGCTGCCGCCCTGAGCCCAAACGGAGACCACACCGAGCGCGAATAGCAGCAAACCAAGCGCTGGCGGCAAGATCGCCCTTGATCTTCTGCTCAGAACTGAGTTAGCGTTCATTTGTTCCCGTAACGGGGAATGCTTTTCCCACCACACAAAAGGACAGGTGCACTATGCACGGAGTTGACTGGGGCTGAGCCCAGCTGTTGTCCTTCGGGACAGTGACGAAGCCGAGTGAAGCGATGACCCCAACCGGTCATCACGGAGCTCGGCTTTTTCGCGTCCACGGGCTGATTGTCGGCATTGCGCCGCTGCATCTGTAGACCAGCGCCCGGTTTGTCCCGGCCGATCGGGGTGCTGCCGGATCAGCTCAGGTGGGCTAGGACCTCGACCAGATCGGGGGGCAACGCCGACTCGAATGCCAACTCCGCACCGGTGGTCGGGTGGGCAAAGGCCAGCCGATAGGCATGAAGGAAAGGCCGGCCAACGACGATCGCTCCCCGGGTGCCGCCGTAGCGAGGGTCGCCGGCAATCGGATGACCTATGGCCGAGAGGTGGACGCGGATCTGGTGGGTCCGTCCGGTCTCGAGGGTGCATTCCACGTAGGTGGCCGGTTCGGGCTCGCGGAAGCGCTCCAAGACTCGATATGACGTGCGGGAGTCGCGTCCCGTCGCCGTGACGGTCATGCGGGTCGGATCCTGGTCGGATCGGCCGATCGGGGCGTCGACCAGGCCGTTGTCGGCTTCGAGAGCACCGAGAGCCAACGCCAGGTAGCGCCGGCTGACCTCACGACGAGCCATCATCTCGGTCAGGCGCAGCTGCGCCTCGGCCGTGCGGGCCACGACAAGCAGGCCGGAGGTACCGCGGTCGAGACGGTGCACGATCCCAGGACGCTCTCGACGGTCACCGACCCCGAGGACGGCGATTTCGGGATACCGGGCGAGCAGGCCGTGCACCAGGGTGCCGGATTGATGCCCAGAACCGGGATGCACGACGAGTCCAGCCGGTTTGTCGACCACTGCAAGGTCGTCATCTTCGTAGACCATGCCGAACTCGACGTCGGGATCGCCCGAGAGTGCGAGGGCGGCGACGTCGTCCGGCCGGTCGATCTCGACCACCGAACCGACCGCAACGCGTGCCGTTCGACTGGTGACGACTGCTCCATTCAGCGTGACCGAGCCATCGCTGACCAGCTCCGATGCCCTCGAGCGGGTGAGGTCGGCGAGCACCGCAACGACGCGGTCGAGCCGTTCGCCGTTGAGGGCATCGGGGACGATGTCGGAGATCCTCACGGGGCCCGCTTCGGGTGACGGTCCGGACTCGATAGGGCATCGGCCCGGAACGACAGGATCACCAGCGCCGCGCAGGCAACGCAGAGTGCGGAGTCGGCGATGTTGAACACCGGCCAGAACCCGACGTCGATGAAGTCGACGACAGCACCGCCGCGGCGGACGAGTCGGTCGATCTTGTTGCCGACCGCGCCGCCGAGCAGCCCGCCGAGCGCCGCCGCATAGGGCCTGGTCGGCGCCCCCGGGGTACCGGGAGCCCTCCACAGCGTCCGGAGCACCCAAGCGCCAAGGACGACGATAACAACGCCGACGATCCACGTGACTGCACCCGAACCACTTCCCTGGGAAAACGCCATCCCCGTGTTGAAGCGCCGGATAAGCCGCACAGAGCCGACCAAGCGGATCTCCTCAGCGGCACCGATGGAGCTGACGACCAGCGTCTTCGTCAGTTGATCGAGGCCGATGACGGCCGCGGCCACGACAAGTCCCCAGGTGCGGGCCGAAACGGCGCGGCCCACCGACCGAGGCGTCGACGGTTGGGAATCGTTGGTCATCGCATGAGGGTCGAAACCGACATCGGACCGGCCCGGCGGGCTGGTCACCGACGTGACAGACCACCGTTCTTACACTCGATGCAGAGCGTGGTGAACGGCAGGGCACGCAAACGCATGCGGGTGATCGGCTTCTGACAGTGGCCGCAGTAGCCGTACTCCCCGGTTTCGATCCGGACGAGCGCGTCGTCCACCTCTTCGACTTTCACCAGGAACTGGGCCGACATCGCAAGGTCACGCTCACGTTCCATCGAGAGCGTGCCGCCTTCACCGGACTCGTCATCGAACTGCACGTCGCCCGGTTCCATCTCCCGGGCCAACTGGTCGGCTTCCTCTTGGAACGCCTCCGCCTGGCGCTGAAGAGCATTACGCGAGACCGTGAGGAGATTGCGCTGTTGAGTCAGGAACTGCCCCTCACTGAGCGCTTCGATTCCGTCGAACTCGTCGTTCGGGTTGATGGCCGGGGCCTTGAGCAGCTTCACCGCGGTCCGCAACGGCACCGCGGCGGGCATCGAGCGCCCAGCGGGGCGCAGCGACGCAACCGGTCGAGCCGGTTGGTTCCCGGAACGGGCAAGAGCGGCGGCTCGAGCCTCGGGAGATGCCGGGGCCACCATGGCACCGGGGATCGGCGCGTTCTTTCCCGTCGGCACCTTCGCCTCCTTGACCGGAGCGGGCGGCGGCGGCGGCACCTCAGCGACGACTGGAGCGGGTTCTGCGGGGGCTCCAACATCGGAAGTCACGACGACCGGCGCGGCCTTGGCTTTCGCCGCCGACGCCTTCGTCGCCTTGACCAGTTCCGCGGAAGCCACCCCATCCGGAACCGCCTTCGCGGCCGGTTCGTTGGCAGTGACCGGGGCTGTCTTGGCAGTGACCGGGGCCGTCTTGACGGGGGCCGCCTTGGCCGGAACCGGGGTGGCCGGAATCGCCTTCGCCGTAGCCTTTGGCGAGGTCGGAACACCCTTGGCTGGGGCAACCTTCGCCGGAACCACGTTGGCCGGAGCAACCTTCGCCGGAGCAGCCTTCGCCGAAGCAACCTTGGCCAGGGCAGCCGCAGGCTTCGCCGGGGCGGGCTTCGGAGCGGCTTTGGGCACTGGTTTGGCGCTTGCCTTGACCGGAGGAGCAACAACCTTGGCTGACGCTGCATGCTTCGCGATGGTCTTGGTCGCCTTGCTGGGTGTGGTTGGAGACTTCATGGTGGTTCGTGGCGCCGATCGGGTGGGGGGAGGTGCGGGTTTCGCTTTGGTGACGCTCGCCGTGGAGCGCTTCACCGGTGCCGGGGTCTTCGCGGGTGCTGCCTTGGTCGCCTTGGTGACGAGTTTGGTTGTCGTCTTCTTCGCTGAGGTCGTGGTGGTTGCGCTCGCCCTGGACACGGTTGGCTTCGGCGTCGCCTTGGTACTGGCTTTGCTCGGGGTCGCCTTGGTAACCACGGCCTTGCGAGAAATGGCCTTTCCCGACGCAGGCTTCGCCGAGGTCACGGAGACCCCCGCTTTCCTGCCCGTTGCCTTGGAGGGGGTCGATTTCGGAGAACTCGCCTTTGACCCGCTCGCTTTCGGTGCTGGCTTGCCCGACGACTTCACGGCTGTTGTTTTGGCAGCCTGCTTCAGCGGCGCCTTTGTTGCTCCGGCGGATTTCGCCGAGGTACGTGCAGGAATCGATTTCGACGTTGTAGCCACGATGTACTCCCGTTACGGTGCCGGAGGGACCGCAAGATCCCCGGGAAGGCGGGCAGACTACTGCCTCAATCAACCGAAAACGCGCCATTGCGCGCGAGAAACCGGTTCATCGACATGACCCATGTCACGATGCAGCCGTGCCTTGGCGCAGTGAAGCGGCGGTGGAATCCGGCGCGGCACCGCCTAATCGGCGAGAACGGAGGCCATCGGCTCGGCATCCACAGCAACGGTCGGCGGATCAAAGCGGTTCGGCGCCACGTTGGCGTCTTCCCCGGTGGCGGCGTCGGCACCGTCATCGAGCTGGTCGAGGCGGGCCAGATGGTCGGTCAGCGCGGCGCGGAGCCGATCGCGAGTTGCTGCGGTGAGTGACCGGACGTCATCGAGTTCTCGGCGTCGCCGATCGAGTTCGCTGGCAAGCGCCTCACGTTGAGCGCCGAGGAGAGCGAGCTGGCGTTCATGCTCGGCGTCGGCCTCACGCTGCCGATTGGCAATAGCTTCGGTAACCTTCGCGTCGGAAGCCGCGCTCGCCGCCGCAGCAGCCGCGACCGCATCTGACTGGAGCCGAGCGACCTGCATGTTGGCGTCAGCAACGATGCGTTCGGCGACGGCTTTCGACTCACCGACAACGAGATCAGCGGCCCGTTGGGCCAGGGCAAGCGTGCGGCGGACCGTCTCATCGGTCTCCGGAGTGACACCTGGCGCGGTGACCCGGCTCTCGGCCCGCTCGGCCCGGGTTTTCGCTTCCGCCAGCGAGGCGTGAAGTTCGTCGACGCCGGCGGCAACCTCTTCGAGGAATACATCGACGTCGACCTGGTTGTAGCCCCGCCAGCCCTCGCGGAACTCGATCTTGCGGATGGATTCGGCGGAGATCGTCATCGGGATCCGGTTCCGAGAAGACCCGCGTCAACCGACGGAACGGGACCGGTCCTCTGGTCCGAGAACAGGCGGCGGCACGTCGCGTGGCGTGAGCATATAGACCACGTCGGACACCCGGTCCATCGAGCCGTTCAAACCAAAGGTGAGACCGGCAGCGAAATCGATCAGGCGACGCTTGACCTCGCGGTCAACCTCGCCAAGGTTCACGATCACCGGCTGCGCTGCGCGGAACCGTTCGCCGATCTCCTGGGCATCGGCGAACGAACTCGGCGTAACGGCGTGCACCTTGGTCGCCGAGCTTCCGGGCAACGGCCGAACCGATCCGGAACCGCTACCGCCCGACGAGGGCAGGGTTCGAACCTGCGGGGTGACCACGCCGACACCGGACTCCACCGAGACAACGGGGACGGCGCGGACGTTCGGCTGGTCGAACTCGTAGGCATGACGCTCAGGCTGACGACGCGGCGACGACGCCTGATTCTGATCCTCGTAGGGTTCGTAGTCTCCGTACGCGTCGTTGTCACTCAGGCCGAGATAGTCCATTGCCTTGTTGAAGAACCCTGCCATGCATCCTCCGGTCGGAGCATCCGACGATGAAAAACGACATGTTAGTGGTCTGCCATCGGCCAGCGGTGTTCTCTGACCCACGATCACTCACCAGCTGCTCGTGACAACGGGAAGAGCTCAAAAGCAACGTCGGCGCGAGCGCCCGGAGAAGCTCTCTAGCGGACCTTCGGGCGAGGCCCGAAAAGGACGCTCCCGAGGCGGATCATCGTGGATCCTTCGGCGAGCGCGTCGAGGTAGTCATCGGACATCCCCATCGACGTCTCGACCAGGCCATGGTGTTGCGTCGCCGCGCGCAGCACAGCGAACGCGTGACGCCGGACAAGCGTGTCGTCGGTGTCGGGGCCGATACCCATCAGTCCCCGCACGAGAAGCCCGGATTGTTGCGCGGTCTCGATGACCGGACCGAGTCCGGCGACCTCGACGCCACCCTGTTCGCCACGTCCGGTCAGGTTGACCTGCACCAAGACTTCGGCCGACGGGACCCGCTTCGCCAGGGCTACGACCTGTTCGGCCGAACCGACGCTCTGCCAGAGCGAGATGAACGGGGCGAGGCGGTTGATCTTGTTGGACTGCAGCCGTCCCTGGAAGGTCCACCGCCCGTCGAAACCACCGGAACCCTCGAGCGCTGTTGCCTTTTCGACGAGTTCGTCGGCGTAGTTCTCGCCGAACAGCGTGAACCCGGCGGCGCGCGCGGCGCGAACGGTGTCGGCTCCGAAGCCCTTCGTGACCGCCACGATCGTCACCTCCTCGAGACGACGGCCGATCGCGATGATGCGGTCATTCACGACGGCGAGCCGTTCGGCGATCGTGGCCACCAGGCTCTCGACGCTCTGGCCGGTCGTGGCGCTCTCGCTCATCGGTCGCGCCACAAGAAGAGCGCCTGTCGTTCGGGATCGGCCCGGGTTCGATGCGAGAAATGATCCGGCGACGCCGTGTCGGTGCAACACGCAAGCGACACTGCAACGTTCAGTGCATCGAGGGCCGTTGCAACGGCACGAGGTAGGTCCAGCGCTGGTCGTCCGTCGGCGGTTCGGCTGCGCACGTCGTCACCGTAGCGGGCGGCCAGACGACCGAGATCGTCCTCGCCGAATTCGTACGAAAGCGGATGGATGCACGGGCCGAGGATGGCTCGCACCGGGGCCAGCGGTCCGGCCAAGGACCGGACGGCTCCGACGGCTGCCTCGATCACCCCCCGGAGAAGACCCTGCCAACCGGCGTGCACAACCGCACCCACGTGTCCCGATACAAGGGCGATCGGGGCACAGTCAGCGGTGACGACACAAAGCGCCACTCCCAGCGACGACGTGATCGCAGCGTCGGCCGCGGTCCCGGCGAAACGGTGTGCCTGCTCGGCGTCGGGGACGACCACGATGGCCGCGCCGTGCACCTGACGCAGCCACACGACGGGCCGAGCTCCGACGACGGCGGAACGACGCTGCGCCACGCCGGTGCTTGACGGCGAGAAATCACCGGCGTGACGGTCGGTGAACCGAACCGCCCACCGGTCAACGTGGAGCGCGGAGGGCGGCAACGGGAACGTGCGCGTTGCGGCCGGATCCGCTACTTCAGGAACGAGGGGACGTCGAACTCGTCGTCGTCACCGCTGTATCCGCCTTCATCGCCAGGCGACGAGAAGATGTCGTCGGCCGGATTGGGAACGGCACGCAGACCCTTGTCGGAGCTTGATGGCCCACCGCTGCTGGTGGCCGGCGAGGAACTCTTGCGCTGGTCGTCCCACCGGTCGAAGCCGGCAGCTATCACGGTCACCCGGACCACGTCTTCCATGGCGTCGTCGATAACCGTCCCGAAAATGATGTTGGCGTCGGGGTGGGCGACGCCGCGGATGATCTCGGCGGCCTCGTTGACCTCGAAGAGACCGAGGTCATGTGCCCCGGTGATGTTGAGCAGAATGCCACGGGCCCCCTCGACGGAGGACTCGAGGAGCGGGGACGAGATCGCCGTGCGAGCGGCGGTGGCCGCACGGCCGTTCCCGGTGCCGTAGCCGATGCCCATCAGCGACGTGCCGGCATCTTGGAGGATCGCCCGCACGTCGGCGAAGTCGGTATTGATGAGGCCGGGAATGGTGATGAGGTCGGTGATGCCCTGCACTCCCTGGAGCAGTACCTCATCGGCCATTTTGAACGCCGTGACCATCGTGGTCTTGTCTGACGCGACGGTCAGCAACCGGTCATTCGGGATGACGATCAGGGTGTCGACCTTCTCCTTCAGGTGCTGAATGCCGTTTTCGGCCTGGACCGAGCGCCGACGTCCTTCGAACGAGAACGGGCGGGTAACGACGCCGATGGTCAGTGCACCCATTGACTTTGCGACTTCGGCGATCACGGGAGCCGAACCGGTCCCGGTGCCACCACCTTCGCCGGCCGTGACGAAGACCATGTCGGCGCCCTTGATCGCTTCTCGGATCTCGTCGATGTGCTCCTCCGCCGCCCGACGTCCGATCTCGGGATCGGATCCGGCGCCGAGGCCACGCGTGAGCTCACGTCCGATGTCGAGCTTCACGTCGGCGTCGCTCATCAGCAAGGCCTGCGCATCGGTGTTCACGGCGATGAACTCGGACCCCTTCAGCCCAGCCTCGATCATCCGGTTGACGGCGTTCACGCCACCGCCGCCGCAACCGACGACCTTGATGACAGCCAGGTAATTCTGTGGTGGGACCACAAGGACCTCCGAAGAGTGGGGAGGCACGCACGAATGCGGCCACCCAAGGTGATTGGGGGCAGGTTAGTGCCGGGGAGCGGACTGGACGTGGCAAGTCGTCTGCGAGAACGGCACCACGCCAGAGCGTCGAATTGCCCGGGCCACGTGTCTGGTTCGCGGGCCGATCGTCAACGAGCGGCGTCGAACGTGAGAACCGGGGTGTCGGGAGTACGCAGGTCGATGATGGCCGGGATCGGGCCAGGCCGGCTCAGCACCGAAGCCAACGCAGCCGCAGGAACGTCAGAATCCCGTGGCCGACCGATCAGCACTCGCACGGCTGGCGTCGGGGTGGAGGGGTTGAGCAGCCATTCGACGCTGTCGTTGCGCAGCACCACACGCTGCAGGCGACCCGGAAGCCGCCGCTCGATCGCCCGAGCGCTCGCCAACACGGCCGGAGCCGGATCAGCCAGCGCATCGTGGGGAGCGGGGATGGCGGTGAGTCCGAGATCAAACGACGGAAGCCCGAGGACGGACGGGTCGTCGGCGTCGACAACGGAAAGGACCGATCCGTCCGTCGCCGTCAGCGCGACGCGACCGTCGGGCAGACTCACCGCACCGGCAACCTCGTGCGCCGTGACTCGGACCTCGACGGTGCGGGGGAACGAACGACGCACCGTGGCCGTGGAGACCCACGGCAGCAAGCGCAGTTCGGACTCCCGATTCCCGACGTCGAGCCGGACGATGTTGTGGTTGCGCATCGGGCCGATGATCCGGACAATCTCCTGCTGCTCGGCCGGTGAGCCGTTGAACCCCAGCACGATCCGGGAGACGGAGAACAACGGAGAAGCCAGCACGGTCACCACGCCAACAGTGAGCGCGATGACGAGCACGACGGGAATGAGGAACGGCCGCAGGTGCGCCACGCGTTCAGCTCGTCTGACGGAGCGCTGGCGATCGACGAGCCGGGGGTGGGGCGTTGACTGCTTCGTGGACAACGACCGGCGTGGAGACGGGTCCGAATGCGCACGCTTCGGTGGCGGTGCGGGGGCCGATCGGGTGGGGTCGAGAAGTGGGGCGCGCACGTTGACACATCCAACGCCACCGGGGCGTCGCACCGAGGAGGCTGGGCGCCCCGCAGGGGCGTCTTCCGGCGCGATCGTCCGTGAAGCCGGGGACGAGGGTTGGAGGGTCGTCGACCCGGCGGGTTCGGGCGCCGGGCGGATTCGCATGGCCACAACCGGGGCGAGGGTTCCCTCAGGCAGAGCGGAATCGGCGTCAGGCACGGTCCGTTCGAGCACCGCCGTGGTGCCCGTCGGCGTCGGCGAGGCGGCCGGGGTGGCGAATCCAGGCAACGACTGGTCGATGAGTTCAGACATGAGACGGACTCCAAACGGGGTGGGAACGAGACATCAATGGTTCGGATCGGACGTTGCAGGGGGCAACTCGCCGGACGCAGACGCTCCTGCGCTACCGGACGCCTTGGTTGTGCGGGCGGGCCGACCGAGCGAGGGAAGCTCGGCACTGAATCCGGCGGTGCGGACTTCTGGCGTGAGAAGCACACCGAAGCGGTCGAACACGTGGGCCCGGACGAGGACGATGAGCGCCCAGACGTCGGCCGACGACGTTCCCGGGTCTGCCTGGATGAAGTTGGCGTGCTTGTCGGACACCGACGCTCCACCGATCCGTTTCCCCTTCAGTCCGGCTGCGTCGATGAGGCGGCCCGCCGAATCACCCGGGGGGTTGGTGAAGACCGACCCGCAGTTGGCGCCGCCCGGTTGGTGGGCTCGCCGCCAGCGGACGATCCCGCGCAGGATCTCCTCCCCGGCCGACGTCGGGCCGACTCCGCACCGGAAGGTGGCGTGGATCACCACCTCCGACGGCGCAAGCGCACTGTGGCGGTACGCAAATTCCAGGGAGTCCGGCGAACGGCTCAGCACGCCGGCGTCGGCCGCGAGGTCGACCACGTCGGCGCTGACGATGTTCGTCGCCATGTCGGATCCGTGTCCGCCGGCGTTCATCCGCACCGCGCCGCCAACCGAGCCGGGGACACCGACCATCCATTCCAGGCCGGTGGCCCCTTCGGAGACCGATCGCCGGGCGAGCACGGGCAGCTTCACGCCCGCGCCGGCCCGAACGAGTATCTCGTCATCGCCGGAGTGGTCGATGGTGATTGCGTCACTCGCACCGCCACCGACCACCACGACGAGTCCGGGCCACCCGGCGTCGGCAACAAGGAGGTTCGAACCCTGTCCGATGATCAGCACCTCGATGCCGGTCGAACGGACGGCGTCGTGAACGACGGCGAAGTCGTTCGTGCTTTGGGCGCGAATGAGCAGGCGCGCCGGGCCACCGATGCGGAACGTGGTGAACCCGGCAAGCTCAACTTGTTGTTCGGCGCGCGCCCCGAGGATGTCGGCCGCACGACGAACGATGTCGATCTCCGTCATCGCGGGTCCGGTTGGCGGCTGCCCCAGGCGGAGGCAAGCATCTCGTCGGGAAAGGTCGTGAGATCGCCGGCGTTCATCGTGAGCACAAGATCCCCTTCTCGCACGAGCCGGGGGACAAGGTCGGCAAGTTCGGCTCGCGTCTCGCAGTAGTACTGCTCGCCGCCACGTCGAGCTTCGTCCACGGCGTCGAACACCGTGCGTCCGGTGATGCCGTCGATGGGTGCCTGCCCGGCGGCGTAGAGCCCGCAGATGATAACGATGTCGGCACCGGAGAACGAGGAGGCGAACTCCCGGCCGACGTCACGGACGCGGGTGAAACGGTGCGGCTGGAAGATGGCGATGACCCGGGACCAGCCGGCACGGGCCGCACTGGCGACGTTGGTGGCGACCTCGGCCGGGAGGTGCGCGTAGTCGTCGACGAAGGTGACGCCGTTGGCTTCGCCCCGGAATTCAAACCGACGGGCGACACCGCCGAAGGTGGCCATCGAGCGGGCGAGGACCGATGCATCGATGCCCAGTCGGCGGAGCAGAACGAACGCCGCCGTGGCGTTCAGCGCATTGTGGTCGCCCGGCACGTGGGTCACGACATCGGTGGACGTGCCGTCGGGCCCGACCACACGGAATCTCGAACCGAGCCGCTCGCGCACCAGGTTCTCGATCTTCCAGTCACCGTTGGGGAACCACCCGTAGGTATGCATACGATCATTGGAGCGGCCATCGGAGCGACTGGCAGCGAGTTGCGCGGAGTTGGGGTTCTCAACGCACACCACGGCGATTGTCGCGTCATCGATGAAGCGTCCGTAGCCTTCGAGGAGCGCTTCCTCGGTTCCCCAGAAATCGAGGTGATCGGGATCGGCGTTTGTGACAATGACCGCCTCGGCATTGGCGCAGAGGAACGAACCGTCGCTCTCATCGGCCTCGAGCACGAACCACTCCGAGGAGTCGGTCCAACGAACACCACTCCCGAAGCGGGCAACGGTGGACCCGACGAGGAACGACGGGTCCTCCCCGGCGTCGACCATGAGTGTCGCCAGCATCGCTGACGTCGTCGTCTTGCCGTGGGCTCCACTCACCGCGATGACCCGTTTGTCGGCGCAGATCACCCCCATGGCGTCGGCGCGGTTGAGACAGGGGATGCCACGTTCGAGTGCCGCGTCGAGTTCGATGTTGCCCGGCCGGACGGCCGCCGAGTGGATGACGATCTCGACATCGGCGACATGCTCGGCCCGGTGGCCGACATGCACCGTGACACCGAGTCTTCTGAGCGTATCGAGCATGGCGGACTCGTTCTGATCGCTGCCACTCACCACATGCCCGCACGCATGCAGGATCGTCGCAATCGGCCCCATGGCGGCGCCACCGACGGCGATGATGTGGACGCGAGCAGGCGTATGAAGCGAGAGCACCAGGTCACCCAGCGGCGGGAACGACGAGCGGCGGGCGGCGACTCGCATGGGTCATGACAAGATCGGCGATTGCCTCGCCGGCGTCAGGGCGACTGCGCCGACGTTGCGCTCGGGCGAGCTCCGACCGCCGGTCCGGGTCGCTCAGAAGGGCGCCGAGCTCGTCGGCGAGCCGTTCGGCGGTCAGATCCCTATCAGCGAGCAACACGGCCGCAGCGTCGTCGACGACGGCCTGGGCGTTCGCCGTCTGGTGGTCGTCGGCCGCTCCGGGGAGGGGAACGAGGATGGCTGGCACGCCGAGAACCGAGAGATCGGCGACCGATGTGGCGCCGGCCCGGCACACGATGACGTCGGAGGCGACGTACCACCGCGGCATCTCGTCCTCGTAGGCGACCTGCTGGTAGTCAAGCGGTGTGTTCGGATGATCGGACAACCATGCGTTCCGCCGTTCCTGGGCCCAGTCGAGGTCACGTTGCCCGACGACGTGACGGATCAGGAGCGGACGATCGAACCAGGTCTCGCAGAGCGCGAGAACCGCCTCGTTGATGCGTCTTGCGCCGAGGGAGCCCCCGAAGACGGTGACCACCGATGTGCCCTCGGCGATGCCGAGCACGGCACGTGCTTGCGCTCGAGCGACCTCGGGCCGTTTGCCGGCGAGGTCGAGGATCTCGCGGCGGACCGGATTCCCCGTCACTACAGCACGAGGAAGTCCAGTCGTCGGGAATGCGACAGCGGCGGCCTTTGCGTAACGCGAGAACCCCCGCACGCTTCGCCCGGCTCGAGCGTTGGATTCGGCGAGGACGAGCGGCACCCGGGTCAACTGGGCGGCCACGCAGGCCGGCACCGAGGCATAGCCGCCCACACTGAGCACGACCGCCGGACGGGAGCGGACGAATGACGAAACGGTGCGGAGCGTAGCGACAAGGAGACCGATCGACGAGCGAACGTTGGTGAGCGCCGCCTTGGGGGCGAAGGACCGAAGCAGTCCTCGACCGGGGAGCAGCGTGAGCAGGTAGCCCGCCGCCGGAACGAGGCGCTGCTCCACGCCGCGCTGCGATCCGATGAAGGAGATAGCCGATGGCTGTACGCCGCGAGTGACGAGCGTGTCGGCCACGGCAATGGCCGGGAGCACGTGGCCAGCGGTGCCGCCGCCGGCCACAACGATCCACGGGCGAGTAGTCACGATCTCGAAGCGGTCGTTCGCGCGGTCGCTCGAGACGATCGCGTGGCCATGAGCTTGGCCTTCGAGCGATCGTCGAGGTTGTCGTCGCGCTCGGCGTAGCGAGACGAACGGGTCGCCCGCTCGGTGGTGGCATCGAACATCCCGGTTCGGGCGATATTGATCAGCACACCGGTTGCCAACATGAGGACGACGAACGACGATCCACCGACCGACACAAACGGGAGTGGCACGCCCGTGACCGGCATCGAACCGAGGACCGCGCCGGTGTTGATGACCGCCTGGGTTGCGATCCACGCGGTGATAGCCGCGGCAACAAGCGACGCGAATCGGTCGCGGGCCCGACGGGCGACGTGCATGCCGACGAAGATCAGCGCTCCGTAGAGACTGAGTACGAGGAACGCGCCGATCAGGCCGGTCTCCTCACCGATGATCGCAAAGATGAAGTCGGTGTGGGCGTTGGGCAGGAACCCCCATTTGGCGCGGCTCGCGCCAATCCCCCGTCCGACGAAGCCACCGGAGGCAAAACCGAGCTTCGACTGATACACGTGGTAGCCGATGCCCTGAAGGTCGTGGCTCGGTTTCATGAACGCAACCACGCGATCCCACCGGTACGGCGAGATTTTGGCAAAGACGAAGACCAGGACTGCTCCGACCGCCCCGAGACGAACGAGGGTCTTGCCGGCGAGGCCGGAAGCAACGGCGATCGTGGAGCAGATGAGCACCAGGATCATGGCGCTTCCCATGTCCGGCTGGACCAGAACGGGCACGACGGCGAGTCCGACGATGACAAGGAACGGACGAAGGAAGTAATGATTCGCGCTCTCAGGATCGGCGAGATGATGGGTCCGAGCGCACACGAACGATGCGAGGGCGAACACGAGGGAGAGTTTGAGGAACTCAGAGGGTTGCACAGCGATCGATTCGGGGCCGACCCATCGTCGAGAACCACCCCGGCTGTGTCCGAACGGTGTGAGGGTGACGAGCGTGGCAAGAACCGACACCACGAACATCGGCTTCCCCAGCCGCCGCCACGCGGCGTAGGGAAAGACCGTTGCCGCGAGCCCGGCGAGGAGCCCCATGGCGATCCATTGGAGTTGGCGACGAAAGACGAACCACGGATCTTGATACACGGTCAGCGAGTGGATCGACGAAGCGGAGGCGACGAACACGAGTCCCGTTGCGATCAACAGGATCACGACGGCCACGAGACCGACAGCTGCCGGAGTCCATCCGGTCTGCGACGTGGATCGCATGGCCGGAACATCCGACGCGCCGGTGCGCGTCGAGACCGGGGTACCGGGGCGGCGACGCTGTGGCGCACGGCGCCGGAAGGGAGGGACGAAGGCTCGGGTCATCAGGTGTCGTTTTCCGTTCCGATAGTGATAGCTGCAGAAGAGGTGGCGCCCATGATCAGTCGAGGCTCCCGAGACGAAGGAAGTCGGCGTAGAACAGACCGAGTCCGACAGCCGCAGCGATCATTGCCAGGATCCAGAACCTGATGATCACCGTGGTCTCCGGCCAGCCCTTG
>JANOHI010000368.1:0-12525 GCA_031406385.1 Acidimicrobiia bacterium | reverse complement strand
AGATCGGCCGTGGCGGGCTGGGTTCCGAAACGCAGACCGAGATCGGACGCCACCTGTCGGAGCTGGCTGAAGATGTCCTGCCACTCCCGTATGCGCACATAGTTCAAGTACTCCCGCCGGCACATCTTGCGGAACTGGCTCGACGACATCTCGCGCTGGCGATCGCGCAGGTGGTTCCACAGATTGATCAGCGACATGAAGTCGGAGGAGTCATCACGGAATCGGGCGTGCGAGAGATCCGCCGCCTCACGCTTCTCGCTCGGTCGCTCGCGTGGATCTTGGATCGAGATTGCAGCGGCGATGATGAGCACCTCCTTGACGCATCCGTTGAATTCCGCGGCGAGGACCATGCGGCCCAGTTTGGGATCGAGGGGCAGTCGAGCCAGGCGACGTCCGAGCTCGGTGAGCTCACCGTCCTCCGGAGCGGTCACGGCGCCCAGCTCGTAGAGCAGAACGAGACCGTCCTTCACCGAGCGTCGGTCGGGCGCGTCGATGAACGGGAATGTGGCGATGTCGCCGAGCCCGAGGGCGAGCATCTGCAAGATGACCGACGCAAGATTGGTGCGCAGGATCTCCGGGTCGGTGAACGCCGGTCGGCCCAGGAAGTCGTCTTCGCTGAACAAGCGGATGGCTACGCCGGGCGCGACGCGCCCGCACCGACCGGCGCGTTGGTTCGCCGACGCCTGGGAGATCGGTTCGATGGGGAGCCGCTGCACCTTCGATCGACGGCTGTAGCGGGAAAGGCGTGCTGTGCCGGTGTCGACCACGAACCGGACGCCGGGGACGGTCAGAGAAGTCTCGGCCACGTTCGTGGACAGAACGACTCGTCGCGTCGTGTGCGGTTCGAAGACCCGGTGTTGTTCCGCGGCGGACAATCGGGCGTAGAGCGGGATCACCTCGAGCGGACGTCCTGGAACGGACATCTCGCGGATCGCGTCGGCGGCATCGTGGATCTCCCGTTCGCCGTTGCAGAACACGAGCACGTCCCCATCACCGTGTGCGCACAACTCCTCGACCGCGGCGACGATGGCCTGGGGCTGATCCGGGGCTTCGTCATCTTCGGAGCCGAAGGGTCGGTACCTGACCTCGACGGGGAAG
This sequence comes from Acidimicrobiia bacterium, assembly GCA_031406385.1. Taxonomy (GTDB): domain Bacteria; phylum Actinomycetota; class Acidimicrobiia; order Acidimicrobiales; family JANYDT01; genus JANLQX01. The sequence continues at coordinate 11,427 of JANOHI010000368.1, read as the reverse complement.
GTCCGACCGGTCACCTCGATGACGGGGACCGATCGGCGCACTCCGGTCGAATCGACGCGGCTGAAGTGCTCGGCGAAGCGGGCGGTGTCGATCGTGGCCGAGGTGATGATCAGCTTCAGGTCGGGCCGCCGGGGAAGGAGCTGGTGGAGGAAACCGAGGAGGAAGTCGATGTTCAGGCTGCGCTCGTGGGCCTCGTCGATGATGATCGTGTCGTAGCGCCGGAGGAGTCGGTCGCGGCCGATCTCGGCGAGCAGGATGCCGTCGGTCATCACCTTCAGCCGCGTGAGGTCCTGTACGCGATCGGTGAAGCGGACCGCATACCCGACGGTTTCTCCCACGCTGGTCCCGAGTTCTGACGCCACCCGTTCCGCGATGGTCCGTGCCGCCAGTCGCCGCGGTTGGGTATGGCCGATCATGGCGTCCAGACCGCGGCCGAGGTCGAGGCAGATCTTGGGGAGCTGGGTGCTCTTGCCCGACCCCGTCTCGCCGGCGACGACGATCACCTGGTGATCTCGGATCGCCTCGCGGATCTCGTTGACGCGGTCCGTGATCGGCAGTTCCGCCGGGTACCCGATGACGCACGGAGCGGCCGCCCGGGCTTCGCGCAGCAGTTCGACGCGGGGGGAACCCTCGCCGCGTTCGCGGGGGCGGGGCCGAGGGCGCCGATCGGTGGACATCCCCTCCAGTATCGGCGTTGCGCAGCGGTTCCGAGGCGGTTCCGGTTCACAGTGACCGCAAGCCGAGTCCGACGCTTGCGAGCGGCCCACCCGTGTAGCAATCAGCTCGACGTGCGTGGTCTCGGGCGGATTTCGGCCCTAGAGTACCGTCCGTGAAAGCGGTTGCGGACGGACAGGCTGAGGGGATGCCTCCCCGCGCCGCTCGTGCCACGATCGCCGATGTCGCCCGCGGCGCGGGCGTCTCCGAGGCGACCGTCAGCAGGGCACTTCGCAACCTCCCCCACGTGCGTGCCGAGGTCCGTCAGCGTGTTCGTGACGTCGCCACCACCCTGAGCTACGTGGCCGATCCGAACGCCTCACGGCTGGCTTCGGGCCGAACGAAGACTGTCGGGCTCATTGCCCGACATCTGGACACCTGGTACGTCAGCCAGGTGTCCACCGGCTTGGAGGACGTCCTGCAACCTGCTGATCAGGATCTGCTGATCAGCGCACTCAGCACTCCGGGCCGCCGCCGTGACCTCGTCGCCGGCACAACGAACCTCAACCAACGAGTCGATGGGGTTGTGGTCGTAGACGCGTTCCTCGGCGCCTCGTGGAAACGGGCGCGGGGAGAGCGTCCGATCATGATCGTCGGCGAACGGGTTGATGGCGAACACACGCTGGGCATCGATGACGAGCTCGGTGGGGCTCTTGCGGCCGAGCACCTTGTCGGTCTCGGCCATCGCCGGCTCGCAACCATCGGGAGCCGGAGCATCCGTGATCGTTTCTCCCCGGTGTCAGAACTCCGGCTCAAGGGATTCCGCCGTGTCGTGGCAAATGCGGGCCTCGAGCCCGCGGTTGAACTCAGCGGCGCATACACCATCGAAAGTGGGGCGGCGGCCACACGCGAACTGCTCAACCTGTCTCCGGAGCATCGTCCAACCGCAGTGTTCTGCTTATCCGACGAGATGGCCTTCGGGGTGCTCCAAGTCGCCCGGGAACGACAGATCGATGTGCCCGGAGAACTCGCCGTCGTCGGCTTCGACGGCCACTCCGTCGCCGAGGCCTTCGGTCTCACGACGGTGCACCAACCCGTACGTGACCTCGGGCGCCGCGCGGCGGAGCGCATGCTGGCCCTGCTCGACGACCCCACCGGTCCGCCGGGCCATGAGGTTCTCGACGTTCGGCTCATCGTGCGTTCATCGAGCACGAAGTGACGATCTGACCTCGGGCTGGCTCTCGGCACCCCGAGAGGGGCAGGATGGCGGTATGGGACCTCGCATCGTCATCCGTGGTGGCACTGTCGTCGATGGATCCGGGTCACCCGGAGTCGTGAGCGATGTCGCAATCGAAGGTGATCGCATTAGCGCGATCGGCGAGGTTGCGGAGCGGCCCGACGACGAGGTCCTTGACGCCACGGGATGTGTGGTGGCACCGGGCTTCATCGACATCCACACCCACTACGACGCCCAGGTGTTCTGGGATCCGGCGCTCACGCCATCGTGCTTTCACGGTGTCACGAGCGTCGTCGCCGGGAACTGCGGGTTCTCGATCGCCCCCGTGCGTCCGGAACATCGTGCGCTGATGGCGGCAACGATGGAGAAGGTCGAAGACATGGATCCGGCCACCCTCCTCGAAGGTGTTCCGTGGGACTTCGAGACGTTTCCCGAGTACCTCGACGCCGTTTCGCAGCGCGGTTGTGTTTTGAACTACGGCGCCTACATCGGCCACACCGCCCTTCGCCTCCATGCGTTGGGCGACGAGGCGGTCGGACGGATCGCCACGGACGAGGAGATCGCCACGATGGCGGCGGCCGTCACCGTGGCGATGGATGCGGGTGCGCTCGGATTCGCCACCTCGTTCGCCGTTACCCACCGCGGTGCTGATGGGAATCCAATCCCGTCGCGATACGCCGATCGTCGCGAGGTCGACGCCCTTTCGGCCGCGGTCGTCGCGTCGGGCCGCGGCGTGGTCGGGATCAACGGCGGTGAGGGAATGTCGTTCGCCGATAGCTACGACCTCTCGATCGAACTTGGTGCGCCCGTCACGTATACCGCGGTGCTCACCACGCCGACCGGCGCCCATCTCAAGGCGATGGAGATTCACCGCGCCGGTACCGCCCGTGGTGCCAACGTGTGGCCGCAGATCAGCTGTCGTCCCCTTGCGTTCTCCATGCATCTCGTCGAACCGTTCACCCTGAACACCAGCCCCGTCTTCGCCGAACTGATGCCGCTGAGCGAAGCCGATCGTCGGCACGCATACGAATCGACGGAGTGGCGGGATCGAGCGAAGCAGGCGTGGATCGACGATCGTCGCATTGCCCCGCGTTGGGACACCTTCACCGTCATGGAATCGACCCAGCCGGAGCTCATCGGAGTGGGTATCCTTGGGCTGGCTGAGCAACTCGGCGTGCATCCGCTCGATGCGCTCCTCGATGCTGCGCTTGCGGAACCCGACCTGCGGTCGCTCCGCGTGAAGGCGACTCTGGCCAACGACGATCCCGAGGGGATCGCCGGCCTGCTCCGAGAAGAGCACGTGACGCTCGGCCTTTCCGATGCCGGCGCGCATGTCGGCCAGATCTGCGATGCCCCGCTTCCGACCGATCTCCTCGGCAACTGGGTACGTGGGCGCGAGGTGCTCACCGTCGAAGACGCCGTCCATCGCCTCACCGGAGTGCAGGCCGACCTGTTCGGCTTCGTCGACCGCGGCGTGCTGCGGACGGGCGCCTTCGCCGACGTGTGCGTGTTCGATCCGGAGACGGTTGCTCCGGGACCGCTCCGGCGGGTGCGTGACTTCCCGGCCAATGGTGAGCGGCTCACGGCCGATCAGCCTGTCGGAGTGCGTCACGTTCTTGTGAACGGCACTGTGATCCGCCGCAACGAGCAGTCGCTCTCCCTTGATGCGATCGGCCGTCCGGGCCAGATGCTTGTCGCCGGGCCGAGGTAACGGCGCCGCGGATCCCGGCCGCACGGTTGGCGGACTGTTGGCCACACCCGATGACGTGAGTCGCTAACTTCGGTTCCATGAGTGACGACCGCAAGTACCACATCGGTTTCGGGCCGAGCGACCTCGGTGGTCGAGTGCCGGAACTGGTGCTCCTCTCCGGTGATCCGCAGCGAACCGAACACATCGCCACCGAACGCCTCACCAATGCTCGCCTGTTGAGCGATCATCGCGGACTCAACAGTTACGTGGCGACGTTGTCGACAGGCGTCGACATCCTCTGCTCGACGAGCGGTATGGGTGGACCGTCGACGTCGATCGTTCTCAACGAGCTCGCCCAGATCGGCGTGAAGACCGTCATCCGCGTGGGCACGACCGGATCATTGCAGGCCCACGTGCCGGTGGGCTCGGTGATCATCAGCAGCGCCGCGCTCCGTCGACAGGGTTCCACTCTCGACATTGCGCCGCCCGAGTTCCCGGCGATCGGCGATCCCTTTGTCACCGTTGCCCTCGCCGCGGCCGCTGCCACTCTTGGGGTGCCTCACCACGTTGGCATCACGGCGTCGGTCGACACCTTCTTCGAAGGGCAGGAGCGCTCGACGAGCTCGGCCAATCCGCATCTGCTCCGAAGGCTGCAGGGGATCACTGATGAGTACCGTCACCTCGGGATCCTGAACTACGAAATGGAGTCAGCCACGGTGTTCATTTGTGCCTCGATCTACGGCATGCGCGCGGGCTGCGTCTGTGCCGTCGTTGCGCAGCGCACCGAAGGCGAGAACGTCGTGATGGAGGCGAAGGACGAAGCGATCGAACGGACGATCTCCGTGGCGATTGCCGGCGCTGAGAGCCTCACGGCGAAACGAAGCTGACCGAGCGGACGTCTTCTTGGCCGCCCGCGCTCGTGCGGTCAGGAGTTCGGCCGGGCGCGTGAAGATCGACTGTACCGGCGGCGCTCCAGGACGCTACGGTGCGCTCATGGCAGTCCACTACGAAAAAGGTCTCGTCGATGTCGGCAACGGGTGCTACGCCTACTTGCAGCCCGACGGCGGCTGGGGGTGGAGCAACGCCGGGCTGATCGAGAGCAACGGGGTGTCGCTGCTGGTCGACACGCTGTTCGATCTCAAGCTCACGCAGGAGATGCTCGACGCTATGGCCCCCATCCGGGCCCGATCACCGATCGCCACCCTGGTGAACACGCACGCCAACGGTGACCATTGCTACGGCAACCAACTGGTCACGAACGCGGCGATCGTGGCCAGTGCCGCGACTGCACACGAGATGGCCGAGGTCCCGGCGTCGGCGATGCTCTCGCTGAACAACGCCCCCGGCGAGATCGGCGAGTTGTTCCGTGGGTTCTTCGGTGCGTTCGACTTCAGCGGTATTGAACCGACCTCGCCGACCGAGACGTTCACGGGCCGACATGACCTGAGCGTGGGTGGCCGCCTCGTCGAACTCCACGAGGTCGGACCCGCCCACACGGCGGGTGACACCATCGTGCATCTGCCCGACGCGGCAACGGTGTTCACCGGCGACATCCTGTTCTCGCACGGCACGCCGATCGTGTGGGCCGGGCCGTTGTCGAACTGGATCGCCGCGTGTGATCTCATCGAGGCGATGGCGCCATCGGTCGTGGTCCCCGGCCATGGTCCCGTTTCGACGATTGTCGACGTGCGGGACTGCCGCGAGTATCTCTCGATGATCGAGCGTGAAGCGTCGGCTCGTCATGCCGCAGGCATGTCGGCGAGTGATGCGGCGCACGACATCGCGCTCGGCGAGTTCCGGGAGTGGGGGGAGTGGGGTCGCATCGCCGTCAACGTCGACACGGTGTACCGGTCGATCGACTCCGGGTATGCGGGCATGGACATCTTCGAGATGTTTCGGCGGATGGCTGCGCTCGAAGCCGCGGGCTGAGCGTCGCGGCGGGACGGCTCGACATCGGTGGCGTCGTCGCCGGTTTCCACCGTGAACATCACCGTCGAGGCCGTGTCTCGTTTCGTATGACTCAAGGGACACGGTCAGTCGTTCCACCGGCACGCTCAAAATCGCACTTCTTCTTACCCGAGCTGGCCAGTCGCCTCGAACTGACGGGAAGGACTCGTCCAGATGCCCGGCGACGTGCGTGAGCGCGCACGCCATCCGGCAGCACCGCCTCCGAACCACGGCGATCGCTACGCCGGGCAACACGCACTTGGGCCTGAACGGGTGGGGTGCGGGGACGGGCGTTCGATGTCTGAGGGTTCGCTGGTGGACTCCGTCGGTTAGCGGCAGTCCATGGCAACTGCGAGAGCTTCACAGATCTCGCTCATTTGGGCGTCGCTCAGACGACCGATTCGATCCGTAAGCACACCTACAGACACGCTCTCGATCGAATCGAGATTGACAGCGGTTCGGCGACGCACCGGATCGTCGCCTGGCTCGAGGATGACTTCGCTAGCCAAGCCGCGGACTGTGGTCGTGCACGGGGCGATCACAGCTCGACGGAGTCGAGGAATCGCTGCGTCACGTGACAGGACAACGACGGGTCGCCGCCCTATTTCGGGAGGTTCGCACCACCAGAGTTCGCCCCGTAGTGGCAGGGAGTTCACGTGGCGGCCGCTGCGGATCGGAACGACTGGAGATCGCCCCACTCGTCAGGTTCACCGATGGGATGGTCGTCGTAGGCCCGGTAACCCTCGTCGATCGCGGCGGCGCGGGAGCGAGCGAGGAGTGCTGCAAGTGCGGCGTCGAAAAGGGCAGCATCGTTGTGCTGCGGGTTCGCGGTCCTGGCCTCGGACAGAAGGTTCTCGTCAACGGTAGTACTCACTCGCGATCGGGCCATGGCATAAGTGTGGCATTAAAATGCCCCAAACGGCAAGCCCTCGACTCGACCTGCTGTCGGCGGCCTGCACCCTGCAGCAGCCGGGCCTGAAGTGGGGCGGCCTTGTCCACGCTTACTCCGACAACAGCAGCGTCCTTGCGTGGCGAAACTGGACGCCGGTGCGGGAGCGTCGCGATGTACCCCGGCTGCGAGTCGATGCGGCTCACCAGAGGAGCGTGATTGTGGTGGAATGGTCGACGAATACTCGCTGGCCAGGGCAAACGTCATCCTTGACCACGTCGAGGCAGTCGATCACGCCACCGTCCTGCGCGTCGCGTCGGTACGTGAACTCGTCGCCGATATCAGCCACTACGACACGCAACTCAAAGCGACCCGGAAGCGGCTGTTGGAAGCCGTGGACGCGTCCGGGACGACACTCACCGCGATCCGCGGATGTGGGCCCGTCGTTGCCGCGTTGATCCTCGGTCACACCGGTGACGTGACCCGTTTCGCGAGCACCGCGCATTTCGCGTCGTACAACCCGACCGCGCCGATCGAGGCCTCATCAGGTGAACGGAAACGGCACCGCCTCAACCAACGCGGCAACCGGCAACTCAACTTCGCGTTACACATCATCGCGGTCTCCCAGCTCCGCTATACATGCCCTGGCCGCGATTACTACGACCGTAAGCGCGCTGAGGGAAAGAACACGAAAGAAGCACTCCGGGCGTTGAAGCGTCAGATCTCCGACGTCGTCTACCGCACCATGGTCGCTGACGCGAAACGTGTGCGGGTGGGCCCGGGAGGACACCCAGGAACGACTTCAAATCCAGCGTGACCGACCTTCCATCCTGAACAGTCGGGCTCTTCGGAGAAGTCACTTCCCGGACCCGACACGAACACTACGACCACCCCGCCGCGCTCGCCACCGAGCGACGAACCTGCGCGCCCTCGAACCCCTCAAAATTGGCACTTGACGCAAAGAGGCTTCGAAGTAGGGCGGTCTGGAGGCTTGACGGTTCCCACTCAACATGGTCATACTTACGACTATGTTTGAGACTCGATCCGTGGCCGATGTGAAGGCACACCTGTCGGAACTTGTTGCGAAGGTCGGCGCTCAACACGACAGGGTCACCGTCACCGTCCACGGACGGCCTACTGCCGTTTTGGTGGCCGTTGAGGATCTCGAGGGCCTTGAAGAAACGATCGCTGTTCTGTCAGATGCCGAAGCGCTTCGCGCACTCGGAGCTGCCGATGCCGAACTCGCGGCGGGTGGTGGAGAAAGTGAAGCGACGCTGCGAGCGGCGATGGCTGCCCGGCGTCGATGAGCAATGGACGCTACGAGCTGATCGTCGCCCCATCCGCTCGCCGACAGCTGTCAGAAGAACTCCCGGAGGCAGTCGCGTTCGCCGCATTCGAATTCATCGTTGGACCGCTCCTCGACAACCCAAATCGCGTGGGCAAGCGCCTTCGTCCGCCGTTGGACGATCGTCACAGCGCTCGCCGAGGAACGTACCGGGTCCTCTATCGAATCGACGAGGAACGTCAACGCGTCACCGTTGTCGGAGTCTTCTCGCGGGCCGACGCGTATCGAGCACGCTGACGCGCCAAACATCCACATCAGGCTGCCGCTGGACTTGGGCTTTCATCGGACGCTGAAGGGTCACGGGAACTCGATGACGAGATTTTCGGAACGCCAGAGCACGCCATCGACGAACTCGCCAACGACTCGGCCGCCCTCCCGCTCGTAGAAGCGGACAGCCTGATCGTTGCCCCGGACGACTGCGAGCTTGATCCTCGACCATCCTGTTGCCTCTAAGAACAACGTCAACCGGTGGAGAAGCGTTCGCCCGATCCCGCGTCCCTGCGATGAGGGATCAACGTAGAGGTGAACGATTTCTCCTGCACCTGTCATGGCTTCGTGGCTCCCCGGTCCGGCATGACCGAACCCGACGAGTCGCCCGTCGTGCTCGGCAACGACGGTCTGCCACTGGGCTGGATCGCGTTGTAGAAGTTCCTCCCAGTGCCTTCGACGTTTCGACTCGTCCAACGCCTCGTACGCCGACGCGGGTGCAAGCAATCGATAGGTATCCCGCCACACAAGAACGTGCAGCCGAGCGAGCGCGTCGAGGTCCTCCGACCGTGCGCTTCGGATAGTCAAATCGTCGCCAGCTTCTCCTTCAGACACGGTTCCAGTCTGCCTGAGCGAGAACCGAACATCCCGCTGCCAACCTGCTCACCACGTGCCTCCCGTCAAAGATCTTGCGATTGACCAGTTCCCTTCGAACCCGCCCCTTGACAGAGAGGAGCCGAAGTGCAGCGTCTCGAAGTTGGGTGGAACGTTCGATCAGCGCGCCGTCGTCCCGACCTTGGTGACCATGTGGTCTTCGGGGGCGTTCGGGCTTCGGTCGAGCGCTGAGACATAGCGTTCGAATATCGAACGAATCGTTTGACAAAACAAACATACGTTCTAAAATGGTGACGTGACCAACATCGCCGAAGCAGCAGATCGGGGCCCTCGCGCTTCTCCGCCTGCCTCGCGGTTCGTCTGTGCACTGGGACCCCACCACGGCCAAGATCGGCCTGCAACAGCTCCGGCGGCTGCGTGGCGAGATCGCCGCGCTCGAAGCGGTTCTCGTCGGTGTGGTGAAGACCGAGATGGGTCACGACACGAAAGCCGCATTGGCCCGGGGGTTCGGGATGTCGAACGCCGAAGCACGCAAAGCGGAAGAGGTTGCTGACATCGTCGGACGAGTTCCCGGTGCCGGCCGACGCACTGGTGACCTCCCCACCCTTGAGGGCGAGCAAGTCAAATCCACCCTCAATGCGGCGTGCGACGCAGCGTGGCGAGCTGCGCACCCTGAACGAGCCGAAACGCTCGGCGCGCACGACGACGAACCCCGCGAACAACGGCTCGCCGACGCGCTCGTGGCAGTGATGAACGGCACCGCCACCGGCGGATCGACGCGAACCGCGATGGTCGTCACCATGCAAGCCGAAACCCTCGAATGCAAGATCCTCGGTGTCGGGCCGATCCCAACGGAAGACGCACTCACTCTCGTCGACGACCCGCGGACCGATATCTACGCCGCGGTCCAAGCAACCGACGGGGGGATCATGAAGTTCGGCCGGTCCCGAAGACTCGCGTCACCGCTTCAGAAACTGGCCTTGGCGTTGCGAGACGGAGGGTTCTGTACCAAGCCCGGATGTTGTGCGCCGTGGCACCGATGCGATGCCGATCACATCGTCGAGTGGGACGATGGCGGTGCGACCGACATCGAGAACCTCCGTCACCTTTGCGGCTGCGATTGCCACCCGCATCGTCACGAAACCGGTGCCGAGATGACCCGGCAACGCGACGGCACGTGGACCGTCGACAACGAAGTCTTCCCGCCTTGGCCACCACCAACTCCGGCCGTCAACGCACCCGACCTCGAGTCCCAACACCGACTCCGCCAACTCTGCTTCGCCGTCGGACGACCCGACCCGTACTCCTACGCAACCCCTGAGTCGTCGCCCGTTCCTTGACAACTGAACCTCCCGGCCGGAGAGCCCGCCGTTGCCGACGGCTTTGGCGAGGTGGCCGTCGGGTCGCGGCGAGATGGCGGAACTTCCGGCGGATGGCGATGCTGGAGGCGGCCGGTTGAACGCTGGGGCCGACGGAACGACTTGACCAGCGCGGTGTTGGCCAGTCAGCCGACTCGGCGCGCCAGCATCGACGTGAAACCGAGCGTTCTGATACGGTTCGCGAATGGAGCCGCTGCGCTCCTAAGGGGGTCTGTTCATGGGTACCCACCACCGTTGTCGCGCCAAGCTCAACGACAGACCGCGTTCGCGCACGAGATTCACCCCCTCGGGTTGGCGGCTGGTAGGCGTGGTCACGTGCGCAGCAGTTCTCGCCACAGGGGCGCCGGCGGATTCCGCGTCGGCCAAGCCCAAGATCCTTGTGCCGAGTGGCGGGTCGGTGAAGTGCACGGGAAGAGGGTGTTCGGTCATAATCCCGAAATCGAAATCGCGGGCCAAGGTCATTGAGTTGGGTCCGGCGAAGAAGTATCTGCTCACGGTCAACGGAAGCTTCTCCTTCACCGCTGGGGAGGCAGTCGATAGCGGACAACTGACGGCGCCCCTTCTGGTCGTTACGCAGATAGCTCCGGCTGCCGGAAAGACGATGTGGCTCGGCAACGGCAATGGCCGCGTCGTCGAGAAACTCGTCCTGCGGGCCGGCTGTCAGCAAAGCGGCACGGTGGTTCTGAGCATGTTGGTCGCCCCTGCTATCCACAACGCAGAACCAACGCCATCGTTGCCAACAATCCCCGAGCCGGCTGCGCCTCCCGTCGAGGCAACCGTCCCTTCTGAAGACGGGGACCTCTTGAGTCCGCTCCCCAAGGTTCCCGACCCGGTGATCCCGCCAGGCAAGGTCGGTCTGTCAGTTCTCGGGGCCTTCTCCAGCGGGCCCCCTGTTCTGAAATGCCATTTGGAGCCCGAGAACGTGGACGTTGAAATCCTTCTGGCTGGCCAAGGTGCGCAACTGGCTCTGGCGCAGGCGAGCAACGAGTATTTGATCTTTGCCAGCGCCGGGGAGGAGATCACGCGCAAGAGCAAGCCTGGCGAGAACCCCACATACCACTTCGTCTTCAAGTTGAAGAAGGCGTGACGGGCTTCGGCCGAACGTACCTCCGCGTAATCAGTCCTCGTTCCTCGCCCGTTCGGGCACGGCGGAGGCGGGCATGCCCGCTGCGCCCGTTGTGGACCCGCGATGGCGGGGTCCCCGGGCCAGATGGCGTAAACGGCGGGTCGGCCGTAGCCTCGCTGCCTGATGCGTAGCGCCAAAGACTTCTTCAAACCCCTCGCCGTCGGTGCACCCGCTCCGGTCCGCGAGATCCCGTTCCGGCCGAGCCGCGTCGTGCACTTCTTCCCGCCTCAGAACGCGAAGGTGGTCGCCAAGCTGCCCGACATCGTCGGCAAGGTCGACATCTTGCTCGGCAACCTCGAAGACGCGATTCCGATGTCGGACAAGCACGCCGCACGGGC
>JANOHI010000334.1:0-18312 GCA_031406385.1 Acidimicrobiia bacterium | reverse complement strand
AGTGAAGAACTCGGCTGCGGTGGTGTTCATGGGCAGCCGGATCAGCGACGCCTGGTGGGGTTGGCGGTCGCCGTTGGTCAAGACGACCTTGGACCATCCGGGACGCAACTTCACCACCTTCGTGCGCAACGCGTCGGTAGTTGCGGTGAACTCGATGGTTTGCATTGATTGCGAGTCGTGTTTATTAGTGGCCGCCGCCGCTGGCCCGGCGAGGGGGGCGGTGATTGCAAGTGCGAGGGCGGCGCCGAAGATCTTGGTGATTGGTTACGGAAACTTGGTTGTACTCATTTCTTGGTTTGTTGGTTGGTTGGTTGGTTGGTTGGGTGGGTGGTTGTTTGGGGGTGCAACTGGTTGGTTGGGTGGGGGCTTGGGGTCAGCGTCGACGGGGAATGAGGTGGCTTGCGTCTGACTCGGACGGGCCGCGTGGGTCGGCTGGGGTCCCGACGGTCGTCTTTCGCTCAGAGGCCGAGTCGCCGTGCGACATCGGCCGCGTCCTCAGGTGTCAGGAGGCTCGTTACGAGGTTCCAGATCCCGGCGAACACCTCCGCCGGGGCGGCGGCCCGCATCCCGCCGAGCATCTCGCATCGGTCCTCGACGTTGATCGCCGGGAAGATCGCGACCAGGCCCCGGGTCAGCTCATCAGGCGCCATCGAGGCGATGACTGACTCGTGGATCGAGACGATCTTCTCAATAGGGAGGCGCTCCTGTAGCGCCGGCATGATGATGCGCTCTTCCATGTCCTGGTGGGTCAGGTACGCGGCGGCGAACGACGCCAGCTCTAGGTAGAGCTCGTGCACGGCGAAGCGCCGATCCGAGCCGTCGGCACCGATCAAACCTCCGGCCAGCTTGACGAACCAGCCGATCCGTGACTCGAGCGCCTCATGGTCGGCTGCGACGCGCTCGGCGATCTCGGGCATGAACCGGACGAGGTCGAGGTGGTCGTCCTCGTGGGCGGCGTGCTCGGTCAGCAACCGTGCGACGTCGCGGACCTCACACTCAAGGGCCAGCACACCGCAGTTGTCAGCGGGATCGAGCCGGCCGGCGTGGGCGGTCAAGTCGAAGAGGGCGATGCGGATTCCCTTGTGGATGTCACGGTAGAGGTCGAAGACGATCGGTCGGAGCCGCTCGACGACGAGGGATGGTGTTTCGGTGATTGTCATGGCAGATGTCCTCCTGGGCATGGCCGCCCCATGTGGTGCGACCGGATGCATCCACGATGACGACGTGCGACGCCATCGGCTCCGAAGAAGGTCGTACGTGGCCGCTAAGAACTCCGTTGCGATGCCTAAAGAACCCCTAACTGGCGCCGGATACACACCGGGACCGCCTTGCGTAATGTGCTTTGGCATGATCGACGACGCCGTGCGAGACCATCTGGAAGCAGGCGTGGCGATCATCGTCGGGACGGCCTCGCCGAACGGTCGGCCCCATGCGTCGCGGGGCTACGGCGCAGTTGCGATCGATGATCGCCACCTCCGTGTGTTCCTCGACGCCTCCGATGCCGCGGCGATCGAGAACGCGCGGACTACTCGCCGGGTTGCCGTGACGACCGGTGACAATCACACCTTCCAGTCCCTGCAATGCAAGGGGACAGTCGAGTCGGTCGCCGAAGCCACGCCCGACGACCACGCCGCTGCGCTCGCGCACATGGAGCGCTTCTGGGACCGCGTGACGTTCGAGGACAACGTCAGTCGCGACGTACTGGCGCGCTTTACGCCCGTCGCTTACGTCACCTGCACCATGCATGTCGAGGCGATGTTCGACCAGACCCCGGGCCCCCGCGCCGGCGGCGTTCTCGAGGCGCCGTCGCGATGAGTGGCTCCGGAGCGCAGCTGACCGTCGATGATCTCCGCCGCTGCATAGAGGGACGGATCCCCCCGATCCTCGCCACCGCTGACGGATCGGGAGAACCAAACATCGTGTTCCTGTCGGCGGTGTACGTCGTCGATGTCGAGCGCCTCGCGCTTTCCAATCAGTTCATGGGCAAAAGCACCGCCAACCTGGTCTCCAATCCGCGCGCCTCGCTCATCCTCACCGATCCGCGGACGGGCAACGAGTACCGGCTGCAGATCGAGTACGAGCGCACCGAGCGGCGGGGACCGACCTTCGAACGGCTCAAGACCGAAGTTGACGAGATCGCCGTCTTCACCGGCCAGGTCGGGGTGTTCCGTCTCCGCTCGGCCGATATCTACCGCGTGGTGGCGATCGAGCTGTTCAACGGGCACATCGACGCCGAAGACATCGCACCCCGAAGGTCGGCGGCCGAGCAGCTCGGACACCTCGGTGAGCTGACGCAGCGCCTCTCACGCTGCGCAGACCTCGACACCTTGGTCACCACCGTCGTGGGCAGTCTCGATGAGCTACTCGGATACGAGCGTTCCATGGTGATGCTGCTCGACGAGCCAGGGACCCGCCTGTTCACCATCGCCAGCCATGGGTATGTAGCGGAGGGTGTCGGTTCGGAGCTGGCCATTGGCGAGGGAGCAGCTGGGCAGGCCGCAGCACACAACCGTGCCGTGCGCCTCGGCGGGATCCAGTACACCGACAAGTATGCGCGGTCGGTCCGGCGTGGCTTTGAGGACACGAAGCCCGAGATCGAAGTGCCGACGCGGCCCGACACGCGCAGCCGCCTCGCCGTGCCCGCCGTGTCGCGGGGCGAAGTGCGTGGCGTGCTCGTCGTCGAGAGCCCACATCCCACTGCCTTCGACGCCACCGATGAGACGCTGCTCGGCATCGTCGGGTCGCTCATCGCTGAGAGGGCCGAACTCGATCGTCCCTTCGACGACGAACCGCCACCGCCGGTTCCGGATCGGGTTGATCGCAACTACTTGGCCGCGAAACCCGCGTCCTCGGCCGTCACCCATGTCCGGTTCTTCGCGAGCGACGGCAGTGTGTTCCTCGACGGCGACTACCTGATCCGCGGTGTCGCTGGTCGCATCCTGTGGTCGATGGCCCGGCGCAACGTGCAGACCGGACAAACCGAGTTCACGAATAAGGAGATCCGGCTCGATAAGTCGCTCGACCTCCCTGGATTTCGCGACAACCTCGACACCCGGCTGATCCTGCTCAAACGCCGTCTCGAGGAACGTTCCGCGCCCATCCAACTCGAGAAGACCGGACGTGCCCGGTTTGCGTTGCTACGTGCCGCAACGCTTCAACTCGAAGCGCACGAGTAGCTGGTTAGCGGTCATTTAGCGCATTGAACGTGTTGTCTTCGGCGCGGGTTTTTACTCGCCTCGTCAGGCTTGTCGTGCATCCGGCTCATCTGGGAGTCGATGCGCACTTACCTCACGAACGAAGGAGCCAACTCATATGAACATCGGACTCGCGCTGCCACAAGGCGGCCTCACCCAACCGACGGTGGCGGATGTCGCCATCGCTGCAGAACGCGCCGGCATCGATTCGCTCTGGGCGTTCGAGCGCCTTCTCGCACCACTCGCCCCCCGCACCCCGTACCCGGCAAGCGCCGATGGCTCGCTGCCGGACGTGCAGCATCGCGTGCTCGATCCGATGCTGACGCTCGCCAACGCAGCGGCCGTCACGTCAACGATCCGTCTCGGAACAAGCGTGCTCGTCGCCCCCTGGTACCCACCACTGCTGCTCGCGCGCGCCGCCGCCTCGCTCGATCGACTGAGCGCCGGACGTTTCACACTCGGCCTCGGCCTCGGCTGGTCGCTCGACGAGTTTGAGGCGATCGGCGTCCCAATGGCGGGCCTTGGCCGACGGCTTGAGGAGGTGCTCGACGTCGTGCACGCCGCGTGGGCAGACCCGGTTGTGCAGATCACCACCTCACGCGAGCACGTGGTGCCGTCACGAATTGACCTAAAGCCCATCAGCGACGGGGTACCGCTGCTGTTGGCCGCGTTCACGCCTGAGGGTCTCGACCGCATCGCTCGACGCGCCGACGGATGGCTGCCCGCAGGCATTCCGATTGATGCAGCGGTCGGGATGTGGGCAGGCGTGCGTCAGGCCGCCGAGTCCTACGGACGAGATCTTGCGACTATGCGGCTCGTCATGCTCGCTCACGTGACGATCACCGACCGGCTCCCCGACGGCCGTCTGGACTTCGTCGGCTCGATCGATCAGGTGCGCGAAGACGTACGCCGCTGCGCCGCTCACGGCGTCGACGAACTCATCATCCAGCCGCCGGCCGACATCGACACGACTTCTCGGATCCTCGAGCTCGTCGCCTCCGTGACGGGCCGAGTTGCGTCGGTGGTGTAACTACTCGACAGCTACCCGTAAGCTCCCGACGTGCCACCGCGCTGATCCAACTTGGAACAGATAAGCGCACATACGGACAGATCTGGCACGGATCTTCCAGATCTCGACGAGTCTCGAGTTCAGCGACGATTCACGAACGTACGCGTGGCGACAGACGGACACGGGATCGCGATACCAAGACGATTCCTCGATGAATCAGTCATCAACGAGAAGGACCGACACGTTGTCGCTGCGGCGATCTTCCACGCCGCCGACATCGTGGTCACGAATGACCGCCGCCTCCGTCGAGAAGTCACCTCCTGGGCCAAAGCCAACGAGCACGCTCTCATCGCTCTGTCGGCCGACCAACTCGCCGAACGGCTCCTCGATGACGATTCCGCCGCGGTCGCCGACATCGTCCGTGCAATGGCGGCTCGGATGGGGCCGCCCTGCTCGCTCCGACGCCGAAGTCCTCG
This sequence comes from Acidimicrobiia bacterium, assembly GCA_031406385.1. Taxonomy (GTDB): domain Bacteria; phylum Actinomycetota; class Acidimicrobiia; order Acidimicrobiales; family JANYDT01; genus JANLQX01. The sequence goes on along the minus strand of JANOHI010000334.1, from coordinate 13,633 downwards.
AAGCACTCTGCCTCTCCATGCCAACCCTTCGACGACTCGGGCAGATCTAACGCCGAAGCTTGACGCGCCTTCGAGCGACACGGCGGACAGGTGCTCCTTACCGAACCCGTGCGGATCGCGGATGCACATACGGCCGAGTTCCTCGGCGATGGTGAGTCTGGCCTCACCCAACTCCACGGTTTTGAACGGTCATGACGACCATGCCTTGCTAGTGGTCGACTGGCCCAGCTGATCGGCATCCTCGCCTCTTGTGGCACGACTCATGCTATGGTTCATGCCATGCGCACGAGGATCTCGACTACGGTCAACCATGACTGGCTCGCGACGGCTCGCAGGCAGACCGGCCTCCCGGATTCTGAACTCATCGATCTCGCCCTCTGCGCACTTCTCGAACGCTCCGAGCGTGAGGCCGAAGACAGAGCGCTCCTCGAGCAGCCATACGAACGGGACGCCGACCTCGCCGAGTTGCCGACCGGTTGGCCGGCCGAGGCCCCCCCGCTCGACGCCTACGACGGTTCTGTTCCCAACGATGTCGTGGCGCTCTTCGCAGCACGCAAACGTCTCTAGCGCGATGGCCAATGGCGAGGTGTGGTGGGCCGAAGTTCCGAACGACAAGATTCGTCCGGTTGTTGTGTTGACACGATCGCGGGTCGCAAACCGGTTGCATGCAGTTGTGGTCGCCCCCATCACGTCGACGTCGCGAGGCCTCGCTACCGAGGTCGCCATGGGTTCGGCCGAGGGTGTTCGTGAAGGCAGCGTTGCCAACCTCGACAACACCATGCTGCTCCATCGGTCGGCTCTCGGCCGCAAGTGCGGTCAGGTAGACCCCTCGAGATGGCCCGAGTTCTGTCGGGCCATCCACAAGATGATGGGCTGCTGAGCGGTCGGCACGATGTCCGTCGATCAACCCGACCGAGCGAGCCGCCAGGCAGCTGGCACATCGATGAAGAATCGCTGGACATCTCGGGGTACACGAAATTCTTGACGGGGACCGAGCTGGAGCATTCGCACGCGATCGTCACCGAGCTGACGAAGCTGATCCGGGCGCGGCTCGTGCCGCCGATGCGCTTCGTCAAGCTCGAGGGTGACGCGGTGCTGTGTTTTGCTGGTGTCGACGCGTTTCCCGATGGCGAGCAGGTCCTCGAACTGGTCGAGTCCTGCTACTTCGACTACACCAGCCGCCTTCTGGACATGAAGAGATCGACGACGTGTGAGTGTGATGCGTGCCGGGCCATCGGTGGCCTCGGTCTCAAGTTCGTCGTCCACTTCGGGACGTTCATCGTCGACCGGGACGAGGACGGCCGGGTTGACCTGGCTGGACCTGACGTGATTCTGGCCCACCGGCTTCTGAAGAACACGGTGATCGAATCCGGGCGGCCCGAAGGCTTACGCGTTCTTGACCACGCCGTGCTTTGCCCGTTCTTCTCACGAGATCAAGCTTCCCGTTCACACCGAGTCCTACGACTCTTTCGGTCAGGTGACCGGCTTCGTCGAGGATCTCGCCGAAATCGCCGACCGGCGCCGCGACGCGCAACGGGTCAGAGTCACCAGCGGAGACGCCGACTTGGACGTGATCCGCATCTTCAACGCGCCGCCCCCGGTGGTGTGGCAGTACTACGTGCAGCCGGGACGGAGGGCGGAGTGGTCGATGGACGTGAACGAGCAGGCTCGGTGCCGGGGCATCGAGCCACTGCGCACACGCGGTCGGCGGCGATGCGCTCCGTGAGTACGTCGATTGGCGTCCGTATGAGTACTTCACATCCCGCTTGACGCCGCTCCCGCCCTTTCTGCTCCCGAACATTCCTTTCATGGAGACGTTCAGCTTCAACGATCTTGGCGGGCGAATCCTCAGGGTTCGAGGACGGAGCCGTTCAGTTCGACGAGCTTGCCGTCGCTGACTCGCGCACCGAGCGTGTGCTCCTCGTCCCAGGGAACGCGGTAGCCGAACTCGAGCACGAGTCGGTGGTCGAGTCTGATCACGGCGACGTAGATCGGTGCGATTGCAATGGCGACGGCTTCGTCGGTTTCGTACGCGCTTCGATGCTCGGCGAGTTCATCGTCGATCGCGTGTGTGCAGTGCGCGTACTCGTGGTTCGCTGTGAGGGCGAGCGTCAAGGCATCGTCATCGGGTCCGGAGCGCGAACCGAGCACACTGAGCGGGATGGGTCCGAACGGATCGATGCGCACGTGGCCATGCCATGCATTGCGGATGCGCAGCAAAGGCCCGAGTTCCGCGTCGATGATCAGCTGTTCCTTGCCGTGTCCGAACACTGTTGCTCCCTTCGCCTCGTACCGTTGTTATCGGCCGAAAGGGACGCCGAGCTGAAATCGAGATCGATGCCGCCCATCCGCTCGTCCCGTGCCGACGGCGGACAAAGAGAGAACGAAAACGCGGAGCCCGTTCGCCCCCGTGCTGATCAGCCCCGGATCGGTGCTGAGCCGTCCCAGGCCTCGGCCGCCGCGGCGATGAGATCGAAGAAGGCCTTCATCTGGCCCTGCGGGTCGACGAACTCGAGGTACGGCAGGCCGCAACTGCCGCTGACGTACGCGAACCCGTTTCCTGCGCTGGTGACCCCGCGCTGCACGACGTCGGCTCCCTGCCCGACGAAGTGATCGACGGAGCGGTCGAGGTCGCCCCAATAGCAGACGTGATGGACCCCTGTACCGCCGGCGGCAAGGAACTCGTTGTAGATCGACGGCACGTCGCGATCGGGCTGGATCAGCTCGATCTGCTGGCCCCCGCTCTGCGCGAGGCCCATGCGGGCGCGCATCGGCACTTCCTGGCCGCGGTAGTGCGTTCCCGGTATGTCGACGTTGTAGAGGAACCACGGCCCCACACCGTGAACATCGACCCACTCGCGGGCGGCCGCGTCGATGTCGGGCACGACGAAGGCCGTCTGGCGGATCGGTCCGAGCCATGTCGGTGTCGGCATGAGTTGCTCCTCAGAGATCGGGGCCGATGGGCCGGCCGCCCGACGGGCGGTCGAATGAGCCGTCACGGAACTTGGCAGTCGCAATAGCCATCGGCTCGACGTCCTGGGTATGGGTCCCGTTGTGCACACAGACCCGGTGGATGATGCGCCACTCGTCGCCGCGCTTCTCGTAGCGGTCGAGGTAGCGGCCGTACCAGGTGTCGATGGCACCGGTGTCGGCCCGGCACAAGTTGGTGATGTTGTAGATCTCGCCGCGAGCGTGGACGCCGTCGGCGTCGAGGTCGATCAGGTGGTTGTAGATCGAATGCATCGTCCACTTCCAGCGCAGGTGGGCGACCATGCAGTGATCGGCGAAGTCGTGGGCGTTGCCGACGAAGTTGCCGTGGTCGTCGATCGCGTCGGGCCAGTACGCCGACTTCATGCAGTCAGGGTCGAGCCGATCCACACCCCGGCAGTACCGCAGGGCCAGATCGCGGATCTGCTCCCGGTCCGAGAGCTGCTGCATGGTGTAGTTCATCGCACCTCCATCCAGTGGTCGAGCCAGTCGTGGTAGTGCTGGATCCGAACCTCGTCATCGCAGAGCACGACGCGCGCGCCGCGGTGCTGGCAGACGTTGAAGTGAGCGGCCACGTCCCCGTCCTGGGTGCACGACACGAGGATCGACTCGCGGGCGATGCTGAGCACGACGTACTGGCCGGGCTCGGCGACGTCGCGCTCGAGGCACGCGAACTGCCAGACGCGCGGCCAGAGCACGTTGCGCTCGCGGGCCAGCCATGACTCGGAGATGTAGCGCTCCGCCGTGATGGGCCGCGGCTCGACCGGCGGCGCGCCGTGGACGATGGTCGGTCGGGCTTGCACGTCGGGCACAGGTTCTCCCTTTTCGACAAAAGTCTGTCAGAGCTTGGCAAGTTGGTCACGGTCGAGCGGAATGTCGTTGCCGTTGATCATCGGTGCGGCATCGGTGCTCGGGTCGAGGGAACGCGCTCGACAAACTCGACAGGAATTCACCGTTGGCGCGTTTCATGGAGAGCGGTGCGAAATCGGCGACTCCTGAAGGCTCGGGGCGCTCGCCGTGTCTCGCAAGAGGCAAGTAGCCGACTTCTCGGTACGCTGAGCTTCGTGAGCGCACTCGGCGCCGCCGATGGGTCACGACACCGCGAACCCGAACGCACGAAGGAGCAGTGGCATGAAAGCAGCGAGGCTCGCCCAGGGCGTCATCCAGATCCAAGACCTCCCCACACCGGTACCCCAGCATGAGGAGGCGCGCATCCGGATGAGCTCAGCCGGAGTGTGCCACTCCGATCTGCACATCGCTCGGGGTGACTGGGCCGGGCTCCCGAACAGCATGCCGCTCGGCCATGAGGGCATCGGAATCGTCGAGGAGTTGGGGCCGGGTGCCGACCGTTTCGTGTCCGTCGGGGACCGGGTGATTCTCGGCCTCGGTGGGACCGGCGGCGGCTACTGGTGTGGGGCATGCGAATTCTGCATGCGCGGCGACCCACGCCACTGCGCGCAGGCGAAAGGCATCATGGGCACCTTCTCGCAAGAGTTCTGCGTCTACGCCAAGTCACTGGTGAAGCTGCCCGACAGCATCGGCGATGAGGAGGCTCCGCTTGCGTGTGGCGGCCTCACGGCCTATGGCGCAGTCAAGAAGCTGCTCAAGCATCACATCCTGCCCGGACGCAAGATCGCCGTGATCGGTGCGGCCGGTGGCCTCGGTCACTATGCGGTGCAGATCGCCACTTCCTTCGGATACAAGGTCGTCGGTGTTGACATCGGCGCGGAACGCTTGGCGTTCGTCGAGTCGCTCGGAGCCCACACCGTGCTGGGTGCCGATGAGGCTGCTGCGGCGGCGCAGGCGTTCGGCGGGGTAGATGCGAGCCTCGTCTTCTCGGCCAAACTCGCCGGCTTCGACCTCGGCCTGCAGATGTTGCGTCGCGGTGGGCTGTTCGTCGGCGTCGGAATACCGGCCAGCAGCGAAGGCAACATCCAGCTCAACCCGTGGGAGTTCTTCCGGCGGGACCCCACCATCATCTACTCGGCGGTGGGAACAGTGCAGGACATGCGCGAGCTGGTCGAGATGGCGGCCGAGGGTCGGGTCAAGAGCCATATCAGTCGCACCGCGGCGTTGTCAGAGATCGGTGACGTGTTCGACGATCTCGAAGCCGGCCGCTACGTCGGACGGGCGGTCATCACCGACTTCGCTCACTAGTGCATCTTCGTAAAAGTTCCTCTCACGTCGAAATGCTCTGATTCCTTGTGCTTCGTGCACTGTCAGAAGAATCGACGTGAAAGGAACTTCCGACTCAGTGCACTAGAACGAGGCTCAGGTCCGCCAGCTGACGGTCACCGTGGTGTCGGATGACAGGAGCGGTCGGACGTTGAGATACTCACGTATCTCGACGTCGCGTTCGGCGCTCAGGCAGAGCCGCTGCCTGACGAACGCGACCATCTCGGACCTGTCGAGCTGACTGGGCCGGGCGGGCCTCGGTGTTGACACCACGTCGGGTTCGTGGCCGAGCTCGCGGACGACCTCGACGAAGACTTCGGCCGTCGGCTCGTCGGGTCGGTCGAGATCCCAGAACCGCTTCCACAGTTCGTTGAACGGCGTCTGCGGGTGGACCTTCGTCAGTTCGACGACGACGCCGCGCTGCGCGGATGAGCTAAGTGCGCGTACGAATGGGGCGATGTCGGCGACGTTGTACACGACGTGATGACAGACCGCTACGTCGACCTGCTCGCGCTGCGGGGCGACGTCGGGCCAACTCCCGAGGACGGTCTCGAATGCGATCTGTCGCTCCGTTGCGGCGGCCGCGAACTGCTCGAGCATCTCGGGGCTTTCATCGACGCCGATCACCCGACGAAGTCGGTTGCCCAAAGGAAGGCTCGACCTTCCACCACCGCACCCGACATCCAACACCGTCGCATTCGGGCCGAGCATCGAGGCGGCCGCAATCATCGACCGAGTGTCGGCCGAGTCATGGTCGGAGGACTTGAACATCTTCGGCGGATGAACCCACGGTGACGCTGGGGCATTCGCGAGTATCCGGTCGGGAATGGCCCACGATGCCAACGCGTCGGCCCACCGCGTCGCTGCTGAAGTCATGTCCATAATCATTGCATCGGAGTTTCTCAGTCACGCCGCCTTCGGTGCGACGCCATCGGTCCGACTCGACGCCCGAGACTGCGTTCGTGCCAGAGTTCCACTGTTCAATAGACGACCCGACGTCGGACCAGGCTCGAGGCGCGCACGAGAGAAGCAACTGGCACCGAGCGCGGAGTTCATCGTGGGAGTTGGACAACCCGCTCGACGGTCTCCTCGAGTTCATGTCGTGCTGCCACGATAGGCATCGACGGCTGTTTCCGACACTGTGCTTGGAGCCATTCGAGACGGGGAGTCGCCTGATGTCCGGACAGTTTCACTCGCATTCCACTCGACCGAACGCGTTCCGTCGCGTCGTTGTGGTCACGCTCGTGACGACGATGTCGACGATGCTCGGCGTGTCGATCGCCCGAGCCGATGCCGTTGAGCCAGGCGTGGCGCGCAACGACTGCCTCACGTCGAAGCCGAAGTTGAACGGCAAGCGCACGCTCCGTGAGTGCTGCAACTTCGTGATGGACGTCGATGACATCCGCTGTTACGGGACGAAGCCGTCCTCGCGTGTCCGCTCACGCGTGGCGCCTCTCCCGCAAGCTGGCGGCCTTCCGCCTGACTCGGCGAGCGGAGCTGGAGGCGGGTCCGGCATTGGAGTCGGCGCGGCTGCTGCGGGCTCGTCGTCCAGTGGCGGTTCCGGTGCCGGTACCGCCGGATCAGCTGCCGTTGCCGGATGCATTGCTACGGCCGACCAGGCGACGCTCACGGCGCTCCTCGAGAAGAAGCAAAAGGACCGCTACGCGTTGCTCGACGTCGTCACGAACAGTCGCCAGTCGCTCGCAAAGCGCAATCAGGCGTGGGTCGACCTCGACGTCCTCGAAGCCCAGATCAAGGTGCTAACGGCGGCGCTCGCCCGACCACGTTGCGATGCCGCCGCCTCGACGTCCGGTGCTGCGACCACACCGACCACGGCCGGAGGGTCTCCCGTGGCCGGCGGTGCGGGGTCGGCCACGGAGGTCAAGGCGGTACTTCCCGGACCCGGTCAAGTGAGCGTCATCGGTTGGCGCGACAACCTCCGGGCCTTGAGCGGCTTCCAATACGGACCGGCCTACTCATTCAGGTGCCCAGCGCTAGCTGACCCGGCGCAGGCGGGCCAGGCGTGGGGTACTGACCTATACACCGCCGATTCGTCGATGTGCACCGCCGCCGTTCACGCCGGAAAAGCGAGCTTTGCCGCCGGTGGGACGTTCACGATCACGGCAATCCCTGGAGCACCGTCGTTCACCGGAAGCAACCGCAACGGCGTAGCCACCGGAAACTTCGGGTCGTTCCCGGCAGCGATCCAGTTCAGCTGACCCCGAGCTTGGTCGGGCCGCGCTCTATAGGCTCGTGCTCGTGCAGGTAAGTGTCACGCCCCTGTCGGCAGAGTGTCGGCATGACTCACCACAACCGTTGTTCGTCGTCCCGTCCGAACCGAGGACGCTTCACGCCAAGAGGCTTCAGCGAGCCGATGCCCAGCCTGCTAAGCCCTACGCGCGCATATGAGTCTCGGGAATGAGATCCCTACGGCGAGAATCGCCTAACCGGGGCCGGCTCTCATGGGGCCACGGAAGCATTGAAGAAGGGGATGGGGCGGCCGATGCCGTTGGTTTTGGCGCACGAAGAGCACGATGCTGACGCCTCGCTCAAGGTGATGGATGTACGGAAGGGCAAGAACGGAGCTCGAGTCCAGCTGCTGCGCGATGCGGTCGTACCGTTGTTCTGGGGAATGCCATGCGCTTACGCCCCGGAGTTTGCACTCGGCCGGTCAAACTGAGAATTCGTCTTTTCGCCACCTTCCACCTCGCCGGCCCCTCACTTCACCCTCGTTTTCCCTGCTTCGCTCAAGGAGCGTCTGCTGTGCCAGTCCGATTTGCGGTCATCAACATCAACCACGGTCACATTCACGGTCAGGTCGCACATCTGGTCAACGCCGGAGCGCAATTCGTGGCCTTCTACGCGCCCGAGGCTGACCTCGCCGCAAACTTCGCGGCACGCTACCCGCATGTTCGCGTCGCCGGGAGCGAAACCGAATTGCTCGAGGACTCCAGCCTGCACCTGATCGTCACGTCCGGCATCCCCGCGTCGCGCGCCGCGCTCGGCGTGCGAGCAATGCGACACGGTAAGGACTTCATGACCGACAAACCTGGCTTCACGACCTTGGCGCAACTCGAGGAGGTCCGGCGCGTGCAACGTGAAACGCAACGGATCTATTCGGTCTGCTACTCGGAGCATTTCGAGGTCGCATCGGTCATTCGGGCCGGTGCGTTGGTTGCGGCGGGCGCGATTGGCCGGGTCGTGCAGACCCTCGGGGTGGGGCCGCACAGAACCAATCTGCCGAGCCGCCCGCAGTGGTTTTTTGCACGCGATCAGTACGGCGGGATTCTGACCGATATCGGTTCGCATCAGGCGGAACAGTTTCTGTTCTTCAGCGGAGCCATCGGCGCGACGGTCGTCTCGGCGCAGGTCGCCAACTACAAACACCCGCTGCACCCTGGGCTCGAGGACTATGGCGAGATGACTCTGCGCGGCACGGACGAGGCGGGTAACACCACTCACGGTTACGTGCGCCTGGATTGGTACACGCCGGACGGTCTGGGCGTGTGGGGCGACGGACGCCTGACGATTCTCGGGACCGAGGGCTACATCGAATTGCGCAAATACGTCGATCCAACCGGACGCGATGGCGGCGAGCATCTGATCCTGGTGGATCAAGAATCTATGCGGCACATCTCTTGCGTCGGTGGTGACCTGCCGTATGGACGCGAGTTGGTGCAAGACATCTTGAACCGCACAGAAGTCCACATGCCGCAATGGCGCTGCTTTCTGGCCGCGCAACTCTCGCTCGAGGCCGAAGCGGCGGCCACGCGCCTCGGGCACCTTGCGCAACCTGGAGGTGCGAGATGACCCAGTTTCCGGACGCTCACAACACCGCCGCAGCGTTGCGGATGAGCCCGGCTACTTCGACACGGAACTGGTGGCGGCCGAAGCATGATGAGCGGTTCAGCTTGACGTTCCAGCGCTGACCCGCCCAGAACCCTACGGCAGGAAAGCGAACCAGGATTCGCGCTTTTCGCCGGTCTTTGTGCTGGTCGGGGAGAGCCGCATCAACAGCGTGCTGTTAATCGATGTCGCTGCGACGAACGTACACACGTTGCCGGTAATCGTGCCGTTGTTCTGCGTGAGTTTCGCCTCGTTGACCTGCTTCCCGTACGGACCACTGCAGTCGATCTCGCCGCGCTTGAATGCGTACAGCGGATACGCCTTGTCTGCTGCGTCAACGAAGAACGAATGCAACCCGGCCGACGGTGCTGGCTTGCGGCCGATGTGGGTGATGACAACGCCGGCGCTCGCCGCTCGCCATCCGGTCGGCACCCGACCCTTTTCGATGGTCGCCTTTGTCAGTGTGACGTCGGCAGTTGCATCAGGGTTTCCGCCGGTCACCGTCACCGTGTAGCTCGGCGTCCATTTGAGACCGACGTACCGTTGAATCGTTGCGGTTTCGCCGATGCGAAAGGGGTTCAACCGGGTGCCCTTCGTCCGCCACGTTTGTCCATCCGGAGTTACGACGCAGTCGAGGGACGTTCCGTCGGCGCGTGCTCCGAGTACCTCGCAGGCGACGCCTTCTGCCGGGGCCGCTGGTGCCGCCTGAGCCGGGATGCCGCCGAAGGTGGCCGTTGCTGCCACACAGATCGCCGTGACCAGAGCGAACTTCTTGGCGACGCTGAGCTTTGTTGTCGTGATCGTGTTCATGGTCTCTCCGTTCGGGTGGGCCGACGTGGTTCGGCCCGTCTGATTCAGGTGAGCCACGAGAGCCCAATCCCTGACACATTCAGTCATGTGATCATCGTCACAACACACACCGTCACTTGAACGGAACTCGTTCGGTGTCAGCTGTTTCGGAAATGAGCGGTTGGAGGATCTCTCACTTTGCGACGCTGCGCCCTACGCTGGTCCCAATGGGAGGTCGCCGCTATGTCTTCCCGCAGGTCGGCGATGACTTCGCGGCGATCGCGGCGCGGGAACTTCCGGGCGTCGAGGGCGCCGAACTGCAACTCGTCTCCTGGAATCTCCACCTCGCCGCGCGCTCCGGCCTGGGCCGCGCTGTTGGACTCCTCCCGAGCGACATCGTGTTCACCGAGCCGCCGCGGGGGCAGCCGACATCATGACCGCAATCATCAGCCGAGCCACCGTCGCGGGCGGTCACGACGGCCGGGCCGAGATCGAGGTGGAGCTCACCTACGACAACGGCGGCACAACCACGATTTCGCTCGACGAAGAGGCGTGCACCGCATCGCTCGATCGGGCTGGAGTCAGCTCGATCGACGAGCTTGTCGGACAACCGTGGAGCGTCGTGCTCCCATCGCTCGAACAACAACCGGTAGGGAACCATGCTCGATCTCGTCATCCGTAACGGTCTCATCGTCGACGGCTCCGGGTTGCCCGGCCGGCGTGGCGACGTGTCGATCCACGAGGGAAAGGTGGTGGCCGTTGGCGGTCGTGCCGGCGCCGCCGACCGGGAGATCGATGCCACCGGCAAGGTCGTCGCTCCTGGCTTTATCGACCCGCACACGCACTACGACGCCCAGCTCTGCTTCGATCCGTACGCGTTTCCTTCCATCGAGCACGGCATTACGACCGTCGTCCCCGGCAACTGTTCGCTGTCGCTCGCTCCGCTGCGCGCCGAACATCGCGACGCGTTCGGTCGCATGTTCCGTCTCATCGAGGAAATGCCCGAGGCGGCCTTTGCCTGCGGTGTCGACTGGCGTTGGGGCGAAGGCTTCGGCGGTTGGCTCGACGCACTCACCGGGAACATTGCCTTGAATGTCGCGCCGCTCGTCGGACACTCGGTGTTGCGGATGTACGTGATGGGAACCGATGCCCAACAGCGCGTTGCCACGGCCGACGAGATCACCGCCATGGCCGATCTGCTGCGGGTGTGTCTCGACGCCGGCGCCGTCGGCATGTCGACGAGTTTCGTGGGTATCGACGAAACGTACCGACCCGTGCCGAGCCGATGGGCGGGGCCCGACGAACTCGACGCGCTCGCCGCGGTGTTGGGCGAGCGAGACCGGGTGCTGCAGATCGTCCACGAGTTCTTCGACGCCGACCTCACCGTTGCCCGCGTGGAGCAGCTCGCCGAACTGTCGCTGCGCCACGGCATCACCACCACGTTGTCGCCACTGTTCCACTCCGACGCGAATCACCACGGCGTCGACAAGGTGATGGTCGCGGTTGAGGCTGCACGAGCCCGAGGTGCCGCGGTGTGGCCTCAGGTGCAGACGCGCCCGATCGACATCAGCTTCACGCTCGATCAGCGAAGCCTGATGCTGCTGACGATGCCGTCGTGGTGGAAGGTTGCATCGATCGGCGACCACGACGAGAAACTTGCGGCGGTGACCGACAAACGCCAGGTCCTCGTCGACGAGTTGAACGCGCTGGCGAGCCGGCCCAATGCCGGACTCGGTGCCGGAGCATTCGTGGTGAGAGATGTGGTGTGCGACCGCAACCGTGGTCTCATCGGCCGCACCATCGACGACATCGCTCGCGAACGCGGTGCCACCCACGGCGACACGGTCGTCGACCTCGCGCTCGACGAAGAACTCGGTACCTGGTTCATCCGGGAGTCGGTCGGCCACAGCAACTCCGAAGTCATTGGCGCGCTGCTTGCCAATCCGCTCGTCCATCTCGGCGCGTCCGATGGCGGTGCGCACGTCGGTTCGTTCTCCACCTTCGGTGACACAGGCTTCCTATTCTCCGAGTTCGTCCGCGGCACCAAGTCGCTCACCCTCGAAGCGGCGGTCAAGAAGATCACGCTCGACCCCGCCACGATCTGGGGGATCAAAGGGCGAGGCCTGCTGGCGCCTGGCTACGCCGCGGACGTCGTGGTGTTCGACGCCGAGCGGATCGGTCGCGGTCCGGAAGTCGCCTCCGATGATTTTCCTGGTGAGGGCATCCGATGGATCCGTCGTCAAGAGGGGATCGACGCGGTGATCGTGAACGGTGAGATCACCTGGAGCGCGGGGGATGGCTACATCGCCGACGCCCGTGCCGGTCAGATCGTCACCCGCTGAGCCGACCGCCGTGCACGGGTACGACTCGTAGTTGTCGGGCGCGCCGTGCCACTCTGAGTCGGTGACGAATCACACGCTGCCGGCCGGGTGCCGTTCACATTCAGTCGACGTCAGTGGGATGCGGATCCATTGCGTGGAAGCGGGGGAGGGACCGCTCGTCCTCCTCGTCCACGGCTTCCCCGAGTCCTGGTACTCATGGCGTCACCAACTCTCCGCACTCGCTGACGCTGGCTACCGGACGGTGGCGATCGACGTGCGAGGCTACGGCCGATCCTCGAAGCCGCTGGCGGTGGAGGACTACCGGATGGTGCGCCTTGTCGCCGACAACGTCGGACTGGTCTCGGCACTCGGTGCACACACGGCGGTCATCATCGGGCACGACTGGGGTGCGCCGATCGCATGGAACTCGGCGATGCTGCGGCCCGACGTCTTCACCGCCGTGGCTGGTTTGTCGGTGCCGTTCTCGCCGCCGTCGGAGGTGCGACCCACGACCGCCATGAGAGCTATGGCGGGCGACGAGGAGTTCTACATCGAGTACTTCCAGGAACCCGGCCGTGCCGAGGCCGAGATCGAGGCCGACATCCGCGACTGGTTGCTCGGGTTCATGTTCAGCGGCTCGGGTGATGCGCCAGCTCCGGACCCGTCGGGCACGATCGCAACGATCCCACGCGGCGCTCGGATGAAGGATCGTTTTCGCCGACCAGACACGATGCCTCCGTGGCTCACCGAGGACGACCTTGCTATGTATACGAACGAGTTCGAATACTCGGGCCTGCGTGGTCCGCTCAACCGGTACCGCAACGTCGACCGCGACTGGGAAGACCTCGCCGCGTTCCGGGGGGCGAAGATCGATGTGCCCTCACTGTTCGTCGGCGGTGATCGCGACGGCCCCACGGTGTGGGGTGCACGTGCCATCGCCGCATTCGACCGAACCCTGCCGAAACTGCACCGCTCCCTCATCCTCGAGGGCTGCGGTCACTGGACCCAACAAGAGCGCCCCGCTGAAGTCAACGCCGCGCTCATCGACTTTCTCCGGAGCCTGTCATGACCACCAACGCTGTACTGAGCGCCACGATCACTCGACGAGTAGACGACCCGCAGGACATCGCCATCGTCGGTGGCGGCATGGCCGGTCTTCTTGCCGCTCTCATGCTCGCCCGGGACGGGCACCGGGTCACGGTCCTCGAACGCGACGACACCGATGTGCCCGTCACCGCCGACGAGGCCTTCGACGGCTGGGACCGCCGTGGCGCAGCGCACGCCCGCCAGTCTCACGCCATCCTTGCGAGGCTTCGCCGCATCCTTCGCGAGCGAGCGCCTGATGTCATCGACGCGCTGCTTGCCCAGGGTGCCACCGAACTGAGCGTGGAGCGGATCCTTCCGCCTGACATCGCCGACCGTGAGCCGCGGCCCGGTGACGACGACCTCGTGCTTCTGTGCTGTCGGCGACTCACCATCGAATGGGTTCTCCGCAAGGCCGTGATGTCCGAGCC
>JANOHI010000314.1:0-4823 GCA_031406385.1 Acidimicrobiia bacterium | reverse complement strand
GTGCCGGGGTACGTCTACGCGTATGCCTATGGGCAGCTGCTGGCGCTTTCCGTCTACCAACGATCGCTCGACGGCGGACCGGCGTTCGCCGACAAGTACCTCCGAATGCTGGCCGCCGGCGGGTCGCGATCCCCCGAGGAGCTGACCGCCTTGGTCGACTGCGATCTCAATGATCCCCAGTTTTGGAATGCCGGGCTGGACCTGGTCGAGCGTCGACTCACCGATGCGGAACACGCTGCTGCAGGGCTCAAGAAGTAACCAGCGGCGACCGGAAGTCGCTCCAAGTCCGCTTCATCAATTGCTGGCGATGTCGTCGGGCATCAAGCGCAGCGTCGGATCGTCTCGGTCGGCTCGGCGCAACACCCGGCCCCAGAGCGTGTCGATCCGCTGGTCGAACGAGTCGCTTGGTAGGCCCGGCACTACCACCCAACCGCCGAGCAGCACCTCGCCCTCGAGTTGGCCCGGTCCCCAACCCGTGTAACCGGCGAAGAGGCGAACGTCGAGTAGTTCTCCGGTCGGCTCGCCATGCAGATCGATGAGGCCAATCGGGCCGAGGGTCGGAGTGTCGATCGCCTGGTAGCCCAACGGTGCGGTCCCCGGCGCCGGACGGCCGATGGCGATGAGAGCGCTCGTTTCCACCGGCCCTCCACAGCGGACCGGCGGACCAGCGACAGCGGTCCAGGTGGCCAGGGCGTGATCGACGTCAACGTCCATCGGTTGGTTGAGCACCAACCCGAATGCGCCGTTCTCGTTGTGCAGCAGGACGACGACGACGCTCTCGACGAAGTTCGGATCGGTGAGCGGCGGCGGAGCGACGAGGAGCATTCCAGCGAGCGATTCCACCCCACGATCGTGCCAGGCCGAGACGCACCGCCGCGCCCGGACGAACGCAGTGCGGAAATCTCAGCGCCGACCGAGCAGAGGGGGCAAGCCCTCTCTCAACGGGATGAACGGCGGGGCTGCACGGCCAGGGTGGCGACGAAGGCCCGGTGATCGCTGCCTGTTACGTCGAGGTCGTGCACGGACCTCGCCGCGAAACCACGGGTGTAAAGCGCGTGGTCCAGACGGAACAGGGGGAATCTGTCAGGCCATGAGCGGCTGAGACCTCGGCCGACGGCCTCGTGGGCGTCGGTGAGCCCGCGGCGAAGCAACGCCCCAAACGCGGGCTGCCAGCGCCCAGCATTGAAATCGCCGATGAGCAGCATGGGCTCGTCAGCCGTCTCGACCAGCCGGCCGAGACGCGCCATGTCCCCCGCCCACTGCGCCACGTGACTCCGACCCGATGGCGCCTGGGCATGGACGGGAAGCACACGAACGCCGGTTCCGTCGGGAAGCACGATCCGAGTGAACGGCGCGCGATCACGCCCGACGCGGATCACGTCGTCGACCGGGTACTTCGAATACAACCCGAGACCGCCGGCCGAGGACTCCCCACCCATCGGTTCCCGGGGGTCAAGCAGGCGGTAGGGGTACCGAGTGTCAAAGCCGACGCTCGTCGCGGCAGAAACAAACGCGGGTGTGAGTTCGGACACCGCCACGATGTCGGCGTCAACGGCGTACAGCACCGATGCGGCCTCGATCGGGGTCGTGTTCCGGAAATACACGTTCGCCGCAACGACGCGAAGCTCCGGCGCCCCGTTCGCCCAGAATGGCAGGGGATCGCGTCCGAGGGCGGGGGAAACAGCGAACCACGAGGTCACAACCAGCGCCAGCGCCGCAGCAGACTGGATCCAGCGTCGGCTGAGTGAGGCGATGACGAGAACCACCGGGGTACCAACCATGACGAGGGGGAATCCGGCCTGGAGTGCCTGGAGCACAGGCATCGGCTGGCTACTGATCGGTCGGGAGATCGTCACGACGAACGCGAGGAACACATAGGCCCACCCAAACACGTCCCACGCGCCGCCGACAACCACCAGAAGGCGTTGGCGGCGCGAACGTTCGTGAGCTGGGATTCGTCGACGCCGCCACTGCATGAACGACCAGTCTCGTCGCCCCATCCGTCACCTGAGGGGACCGGGTCATTCCTGCCACCGGCGGGCCAACAATCACATCCAGAGGGTTTCCCCTATCGCCATAGGAGAAACTATCCTTGCATCGTCGGGGTTCAGAGGTTCCGCTTCTCGCCCCCGACTTTCGCACTGCAATCCTCTCACGATCACCACCGAACCGAGACTTCCCCCGTGGACACGCCCCTCCTCCAACTTGAGAACCTCCATGTGAACGTGGCGGCGACGGACACCACCGAACCCAAGCCCATCCTTCGAGGCGTGGATCTCATCGTTCGCGCCGGAGAGGTGCACGCCGTCATGGGCCCCAACGGCTCGGGCAAGTCGACGCTCGCCAACACTTTGCTCGGCAACGAGGAGTACGCCGTTTCCGCCGGCCGCATTCTCTTTCGTGGCGATGACATCGCCGGCTGGGAAACCGACACGCGGGCGAAAGCCGGCATGTTTCTGGCGTTCCAGCACCCCGAGGAGATCCCCGGCGTCACGATGGTGAACTTCTTGCGCCAGGCGCTTTCGGCCCGAAAAGGGATCGACCTGTCGATTCTCGAGCTCCGTCTGTCGATCATGGAATGGATGGGTCGCCTCGGCATGGACGCCGACTTCGCCAACCGCTATCTCAATGAGGGCTTTTCCGGAGGGGAAAAGAAGCGCAACGAGATTCTCCAAATGGCCATCTTGGAGCCCGACCTCGCGATCCTCGACGAGACCGACTCCGGCCTCGATATCGACGCGCTGCGAGTCGTCGCCGGTGGGGTGCAGGAAGTCCGTCGCGCACGACCGAACCTCGGCGTCGTTGTCATCACCCACTACCAGCGTCTGCTCGAGCTCCTCCAGCCCGATGTCGTGCACATTCTGATCGACGGACGTATCGTCGAATCAGGTGGGCCCGATCTCGCCATCCGCCTCGAGGCCGACGGCTTCGACGCATGGCGGGAGATGGCGCTCCAATGAGCGTCCTCCGTGCGGCCGATGTCCGAGGTGACTTCCCGGTGTTCGAGCGACAGATCGACGGTCAACGAATCGTCTATCTCGACTCGGCGAACTCGTCACTCAAACCACGCCAGGTGATCGACGCGATGGCGTCGTTCATGGCGTACGACTACGCGCCCATCAATCGCTCGTCGTACAAAATGGCTGCCGCTGCCACCGACCACTTCGAAGGCGCCCGCGCCAAGGTGGCATCGTTCATCGGGGCGTCGAGACCCCACGAGGTGATCTTCACCAAGAACGCGACCGAGAGCCTGAACCTGTTCGTGCGGTCCTGGGGGACCGCCAACATGGGCCCGGGCGACGTGGTCGTGCTCACCGAGATGGAGCACCACGCGAACATCGTGCCGTGGCATCAACTCGCCGCCGAGCGCGGGATCGAGATTCGGTGGATCCCCGTTGCGAAAGATGGAACCCTCGACCTGACCAACCTGTCCACCCTCCTCGACGGCGCCAAGGCGCTCTCGTTCACCGCAATGTCGAACGTGCTCGGCACGATAAACCCAACTCGATTGCTCACCGACGCCGCCCACGCCGCCGGTGCGATAGCCATGGTCGATGCGTGCCAGTTCGTGCCTCACAACGTCACCGATGTCACGGCACTCGGCGCTGATCTGCTGGTCTTCTCGTCGCACAAGATGTGCGGCCCCACCGGTATCGGCGTGCTGTGGGGCCGAGAATCGATTCTTGACGCGATGCCGCCGTTTCTCGGTGGCGGAAACATGATCACCGATGTCCGGTTCGACGGATTCACTGCGGCGGGCTTGCCCGACAAGTTCGAGGCCGGCACGCCACCGATCATCGAGGCGGTGGGACTCGGTGCCGCCGTCGACTACGTCACCTCGCTCGGGCTGGGCGCAATCCGCCAGCACGAGATGTCGCTGACCCGCTACGCCCTCGACACGCTCAATGAACGTTTCGGCGACGACATCACCATTCACGGTCCAGACAACGTCGAGCAACGCGGCGCCGTGCTTTCGTTCGCGTTCCGGGGAGTGCACCCGCACGACGTGAGCCAGATTCTCGATGAATCCAACGTGTGCATACGAGCTGGACACCACTGCGCCAAGCCGCTGATGCGAGCCATCGGTGCCGGGGCCACCGCCCGGGCGTCGTTCTATGTCTATAACGACGAAGCCGATGTCGACGCGCTTGCTGATGCACTCAGCGGTGTGAGCGACGTGTTCGGGCTCTGAGAGACTGAGCAGACACTATGGCCGGCCTCGAAGACCTCTACCGCGAGATCATCATCGATCACTACAAGAACCCGCGGAACAAGGGCGAACTGCCTACTCCTCCCGCGCTCCGCACCGAGGGCATGAACCCCACGTGCGGTGACGAGATCTCGGTCTACCTTGTCGTCGACGGCACGGGGCCCGACGCCATCGTGACCGATGTGAAGTTCGGCGGTCAGGGGTGCTCGATCAGCCAGGCATCCGCATCGATGATGTCGGCGGCCGTGAAGGGCAAGCCGGTCAGCGAGGCACGACGCCTGATCGGCGCCTTCAAGGCGATGATGGGGATCGAGGGAGCCGATGCTGCGGACCCGGCGCTGGCCGATGTGAAGCTCGGCGATCTTGCCGCGCTTCGCGGCGTCGTGAAGTTCCCCGTCCGCATCAAGTGCGCTGTCCTGGCGTGGAACACCATGTCGCAGGGCCTCGACGAGTCCCTCCAAGACTGACCCTCTGGGAGAGAGATTCCATGCCACTGGCGTGGCGCCACGACGTCATGAGAATGTTTTGGCGGGCTGGTTGTGCTCGGTACACCTTGGTGCGTGTGTGCCCGTGAGAGAGATTGAGTTGGGACCTTCCTGGCACCACGACATGT
>JANOHI010000298.1:0-10769 GCA_031406385.1 Acidimicrobiia bacterium | reverse complement strand
TGCTGATCGCCGGCGGTATCGGAGTGACGCCTCTTCTGGCCATGGCTCGGGCATTGCAGATGAGTTCGCTCGACTTCGCGCTGCACTACTTCGCCCAATCGTCGGAGCACCTCGCCTTCCCCGAGATTCTCGACTCCCTCGGTGATCGGGTGGTCCTCCATCTCGGTCTGACACCGGCGGCGACCGGCGAGGCACTGAGCACCCTGCTGGCGAACCCGGTCGAAGGGCAGAACGCGTACATCTGCGGTCCCGGCCCGATGCTCGACGCGGCGAGAGCATTGGCGGCCGCCGCGGGCTGGTCCGATCAGGCAGTCCATTTCGAGTACTTCAAGAACACGACGCCACTCGACACATCGACCACGTTCGACGTCGAGCTCGCCCGCTCGGCGCTCACGCTGTCGGTGCCCGAAGGGTCCTCGATCATGGAAGTGCTCCGGGCGAACGGTGTCTCGGTGCCATCGTCATGCGAACAAGGAGCGTGCGGCACCTGCGTTGTCGCGGTCCTGGCCGGGGAGCCCGACCATCAAGACGTCTACCTCAACGACTCGGAACACAAGGCGGGAGATCGCATGACCATCTGTGTGTCGCGGTCGCGAACCCCGCGAATCGTTCTCGACATCTGAGCTGGACCGGGATACAGCGCCATGATCAAGCTCTACGACTACGAACTGTCGGTCAACTGCTACAAGCAGCGGCTGATGATGAGCATTCTCCATGTGCCCTTCGAGTCGATCCTGGTCGACTTTTTCCCTGGCTGGGAGCACAAAGGGGAAGCCTTCGCCCAGATCAATCCGCTCGGCCACATCCCGGTGATCGACGACGACGGCTACATCCTCCGCGACGCCCACGCGATCCTCGTCTACCTGGCGGCGAAGTATGACCCGAGTGGCCGGTGGTATCCGGCGAGCGATCCCGAGATCCTGGGAGAGGTCGCGTCGTGGCTGCTCTTCGCCGAGGGCACGACGAACACTGCGTCGGCGGCGCGACTCCACGACACCCTCGAGTACCCCTTCGACATCGACGCCGTTCGCGCCGGAGCCCACCGGCTCTTCCGAGTCCTCGACGAGCACCTGTGGTTCCAGGAACAGGAGGGCCGCGACTGGGTCGCCGGATCGGCGCATCCGACCATTGCCGACCTCGCGCTCTTCCCCGACGTGATGCTGTCCGAACAGGGCGGCATCAGCCTGGTCGACTACCCGGCGCTGCGCCGCTGGACCGACCGTTTCAAGCGGACCCCCGGATTCACCGTCATGCCGGGTATCTACCCGGCGGCGCCCGACGATTCGAGAAGAACCACCGTGGCAGCGTCGGGTTCCGTGGGCCGTCCGGTGAGCATCTCCCGACGAGTGGAAGCAACGCGGAGCAGCGCAGAGGTCGTCGATGCGCCCGACCCGATCGTGAACGAATGGTTCCCCGTTGCCACCGCTGCGGACGTAACGCCGGGATCGATGCATCCCTTCGTATTGCTCGACGAGCGTTACGTGCTGTTGTGCGGAAACGATGGTGGCGTTCTCGTCACCCGGGACACCTGTCCGCACCGGGGAGCCCAGCTGAGCCTCGGCTCCTTCGATGGCGAACGGCTGCAATGCGCCTATCACGGCTGGCAGTTCGGGGAAGCCGGGCGCTGCGTCTTCCAGCCGGCGCATCCGGATGGGACCCCTCCGGCTGCTGCCGGCCTACCGGTTGTCCGCGCCCGGGAGGCGTTCGGTCTGTGGTGGGTGTGTGTCGGCGGCGAGCCCCGCAATCTCCCGTTCTATGCCGCGTTCGATGCCAACCCCGGCCGCACGACCATCTGTGCGCCAAAGCGTGTGCTGTCGTCCGGCCCTCGCATCGTGGAGAACTTTCTCGACATGGCGCACTTCCCCTTCATCCATGAGGGGAGTCTCGGTCGGGTTCCGGAAACCCGAGTCGTCGACTACGACGTCCAGGTCGTCGGTGGCGAGTTGATAGCGACGAACTGCGTGTTCTACCAACCGCAACCCGGCCCGTCCGGGGGTGAGGGAGGTGTTGTTACGTACACCTATGGTGTGTCGCATCCCTACGCCGCGAGGCTCGTCAAGATCCCGGGTGAGGCCGAAGGGGGAGCCCGGGAGGGTTTCGAGATCCTGCTTGTGGTGAGCCCCGAGACCGAGGGTTCGAACCTGGCGTGGATGATCACGACGGCGTACAACCCCGATGCCGACCTCGCTGCCTTCAACGCGTTCGGTGCGCTGATCTTCGGCCAGGATGTCGACATCGTGGAGTCGCAGCGTCCCGTACGACTCCCCCTGGCGCCGTCGGATGAAGTGCATCAACGCGCCGATCGGATGAGCCTCGCCTATCGGCGTTGGCTGATCGAGCGAGGCATCCGTTGCGGCACGTCGGCGAACGTGGACTGAACTAGTACAACACCGGGAGCGGAGCGGCCAACCCGCCTCGGGAAGCGCCAACGTTCCTGGAGAGTGCGTTTCCGCAGTGTGAAGAGTGATTCCCGTCTCGACATCGGAGGGCCGTGCTCAGCTACGTTTGCGCCATGACCACGCCTCCATTTCTCCGATCCCGCCGAAAGTTCCTTGTCGGCGCCCTTCTCTCGCTCTCCCTCATTGCCGCCGGCTGTTCGAGTGACAGCTCCGACACCACGGCCGCGGCCGAAACCGAAGCCGTTGTGGAAACCGAAGCTCCTGCTGCGGATACTGCTGCACCCGCGGAGACTGCTGCCGCCGTCGAAACCACGGCGGCCGTCGAGACCGAGGCCGCCTCAGACTCGGCCGCCGCTGCTCCCGCGGCCGCTGGCGCGCCGAAGTTCGGCATGATCTACTCCGCCGAATGGGCCGATGGTTCGTGGGGCGAGGCCGCCTTCAACGGCGCCAACGAACTCAAGAAGGCCGGGCTCATCTCCGATGTCCAGCTCCAGGAGAACGTGCCGCCGGGTGCCGAGGCCGAGCGGGCGCTGCGCGCTCTCGCCGAGGCGGGTTACAACCCGATCGTGGCGCACTCGTTCAACTACGGCGACGACGTGAAGAAGGTGGCTGCAGATTTCCCCGACACGATCTTCTCCTACGCCGGTGGATTCGGCGACGTGAAAGCGAACGTCGGTGACTACGACCAGCCGTTCTTCGAGGCGTCCTACCTCTCCGGCATTCTCGCCGCAGGAGTCCAAGGAAAGGGCAACGTCGCCGGAGCCGGTGGATTTGAGATCCCGGTCTGCTACTCGATGTACGAAGCCTTCCTTGCCGGCGCCAAGGAAGTCGTCCCGGCGACCACCGGTTCATTCGTGGCGGTCGGGGACTGGTACGACGTGCAGAAGGCCAAGGAAGCAGCTCTGGCCCAGAAGTCAGCGGGGGCCACGATGTTCGTTGGTTGCGGCCAGGGACCGACTTTCGGTCAGATCGAAGCCGCAAATGACGGTGGCGATGTGTCGACGGGCTACGTCGGCGACATGTCGGGTGTGGGCAAGTCGGTGCTGTCGTCCTTCTCGTGGCGCCTCGACAAGGTCTTCGCCTTGATGGTGGCCGATGTCGCGGCGGGCAAGAAGGAAGCGCAGTACTACTCCGTCAGCCTCGGCAACGGTGGCATGGACATGATCATCAGCCCGGACTGGGCGTCGAAGATCCCGGCCGACACCATGAAGCTGTACGAAACGAAGCTCGCCGATATCAAGGCCGGTACCTTCAAGGTGCCGTTCATCACCAAGCCTGCGTAAGGGCATTCTCGCAGCACGGAATGTTTCTCGCGAAGATGCCGGGCGGACTCGCATCCGCCCGGCATCTCGCTGATTGGCGGGCACGTGCCCGTCCCTAGGAGAGTGCCTCGTACATGGTTGAAGCCAACGGCACGTCGCTCGTCGAGATGCGCGGAATTCACCGGCATTTCGGAGACACCCATGCGCTTCGCGGGGTGGATCTCACGCTGCGCGCCGGGGAGATCCATGCGCTGCTCGGCTCGAACGGCGCCGGCAAGACGACGCTTGTGCGCATCCTCGCCGGACTCGACCGGCCCGACGAAGGCACGGTCACCGTTGGGGGCGAACTCGTCGAACGGTTCGACCCGAAACGCATGAGGGCCATGGGCGTCGCACTGGTCCAGCAGCACTTCACGCTGGTGCCGACCCTTACGGCGTCGGAGAATCTGGTGCTCGCCCGACCCGATGGCTGGCGACGCGGACCGGGTCGAAATGAGTCGGCGCGCCTGGCGCAGTTGATCGAGCGGACCGGGCTTTCCGTCCGAGAGGACGTACCCGCCGGTCGCTTATCCGTCGGTGAACAACAGCGCCTCGAGCTTCTCCGCGCCCTCGACGCAGACGCGCGGGTGCTGCTGCTCGATGAGCCGACGGCCGTGCTCACCGATCAGGAGGCGGAATCGCTTCTCTCGGTGTGTCGGACCTTGGCCGCCGAGGGGCGCGCTCTGGCCTTCATCAGCCACCGTTTGGCGGAGGTCTTCGACGGTGCCGATCGGGTGACGGTCCTCGCCGAAGGCCGAGAGGTTGTTCGAGACGAACCGGTCGCAAACCACACGAGGTCCAGCCTCGCGAGCGCGATGATCGGTCACGAGAGCTCCGGCACGTTCACCGATCGAGGTGGACGCGAAGGCAGCCGCGTCAGCGGCCGCCTGGTTCTTTCCGGAATCGAGGTCGGGCGGCTGAAGAGCATCGACCTCTCGGTGGCCGGCGGAGAGATCGTCGGAGTCGCCGGTGTCGACGGCAACGGCCAGTCCGACCTCGAGGCCGCAGTGTCGGCCCGCGTTGCGATGAAAGTTGGGCGAGTCGAGCTCGACGGGCTCGCGTTGATTCCAGGAAATCCACGCAGCCGTCGAACCCGCGGCCTCGCCTACATACCGTCGGATCGCTACCAGTTCGGGCTTGTCGGCTCCATGGATCTCTCCGACAACTTGGACCTGGGCCGGGTTCCGCGGTGGCGGCGTTCACGGACGAAGCGGCGCGCCGGCCGAGTGGATGAGTTGGCCCTCTGGGACGTTCGCACGTCGGGCCCCGGCGCGAGAGCATCCTCACTGTCGGGCGGCAATGCCCAGAAGCTCGTCCTCGCCCGCGAACTCGACGGGACCCCGAAAGCAGTGCTCGCGTGCTACCCGACGCGAGGCCTCGACCCTGGCGCCGCCGACAGTGTCGCGGCCCGATTGGTCCGTTGTGCCAGTGAAGGCGCTGCGGTGCTGTGGATCGGCGCCGAGCTCGACGAACTCCTCGCGGTCGCGGACCGGATCGTGGTTCTCGCCGGGGGACGCCTGCTCGGGCCGTTCTTTCCGCCCTATGACCGTGCGGCGATCGGACTGGCGATGGCCGGGGAATCTCACGAGGTGACGGTCCCATGAGCACCGTGGCGGCTGAGCAGCCCAGCACTCCGCCCGGCGGCTTCATCGCCGGAGTTGGCCGTCGGGCGACTTCGGGTGGCGTCGTCTCACAGATCGTTGTGCCGATAGCGGCTGTGGTTGCTGCCCTCGTGGTCGGCGGCGTGCTCATCGCGCTCGACGGCACGAACGCATTCTCGGCGTATCGGGAGGTACTTCGCGCCGTGTTCGTCGGCAAGCGCGGTCTGTCCGACACGGCGACGGCGGCAACGCCGCTGATTCTCGTCGGGCTCGGCTACTCGATCGCCTATCGGGCCCGGGTGTTCACCATCGGTGGCGAGGGTCAGTACCTCATCGGGGCCATCGCCGGCACGGCCTGGGTGACCGCAGGCGGGATTCGCACGTGGCCGGGGTTTCCGCTCGTGGTCACGGGCCTCATCGTTGCCGCGCTGGCCGGAGCTGCGTGGAGCGGAGTTGCCGGCTGGCTGGAGACTCGGTTCGGGGCCAACATCGTGATCTCGAGCCTGATGCTCGTCTATGTGGCTGGTTCGGTCCTGCAGTGGGCGGTGCGGACCGGGATCCGCGATCCGGATTCGTTCGTCCCGAACAGTCGACCTTTGCTGGCGGCGGAACTACCGAGACTTCCCGGAACGAGCACGCACGCCGGCTTTGCCATAGCCATGTTCCTCGTGCCGATCGCGGCCGTCTTCATGGCTCGCCATCGCGGTGGGTTCCGGGTGATGGCGACAGGATTCAACCCGAATGCGCTCGATGCCAATGAGATCAGCAAGAAGAAGATCGTGCTGTTGGTCATGGTGATCGCGGGCGCGTTAGCCGGACTCGCCGGCATGGTCGAGACCGCTGGGTCGACCGGACGACTGGGAGCCGCGGCCTCGGTCGGATTCGGTTTCGAGGCCATCATCGTGGCGATGGTCGGGCGGCTCCATCCGATCGGTGTCGCGATCGCCGCCCTCGGGCTGGCCGGCCTCACGATTGGCTTCGAGTCGACCCAGCGGGTGCTCGATGTGCCGTCGACCCTCGTCGGCGTGATCACGGCGCTCATCGTGGTGTTCGTCGTGATCGGTGACGCGCTGGCCAATCGAGGAAGAGAGGGGCGCTGACATGGACGTGCTGCTCAAGATCGCGACACTGGAAGCAGCGATCCGTCTCTCGATCCCGGTGGCGCTTGCCGCGCTCGGTGCACTCATTTCGGAACGCACCGGGGTCTTGAACCTGGGTCTCGAAGGGATGATGTTGTCAGGAGCCTTCGCCGGATACATGGCCAACGAGGTCACCGGCTCGCCATGGGTCGGTCTGCTCGCCGGGATCGTGGTCGGGTGCGGGTTTGGCGCGCTGCTCGCTCTCGCGGTCGTGACGATCCGGGCCAATCAGGTCGTCACCGGCATCGCCTTCACGTTGCTCGCGTCATCGGGCACGACCTACCTGTTCCAGCTGAAGTACTCCATCGGCCAGAAGCCGCCGCGGGTCGATCGGCTCGGCATGCCTCCGCTGGTGGCGATGACGCTCGTGTGTGTGTTCGCGCTGTGGTTCCTCTTCCAGCGCACCACCATTGGTTTGGCGATGGCCGCCACTGGCGAGTCACCCGAAGCAGCCGACGCTCTCGGGTACCGCGTCGTTCGGCTGCGCTGGATCGCGGCAACCATCGGCGGTGGTCTGGCCGGGCTCGGCGGCGCCGCGCTGACGTGTGGCCCGCTCGGGCTGTTCATCCGCGATGTCACCGCCGGTCGCGGCTGGGTGGCGTTGGCACTGGTTGTGTTCGCCGGCTGGCGACCGGGCATGGCGGTCGCCGGCGCGTTCCTGTTCGGACTTTGCGACGCGAGCCAGCTTCGCCTGCAGGGCACCAAGACCGACATCCCCTATGAGGTCTTCTTGGCGCTGCCCTATCTGGTCACGCTCGCTGCCCTGGTACTTCGTGCGCGAGCCAGCAAGACCCCGGGGGCGCTCGCCGTCCCCTTCGTCCGCGGCGTCCACTGACGGACGCCGCTCCGCAAGCTCAGCCGCTCGTGCTACGTACCCATACCTTGTGGCGGTACCTCACGAGTAGGCAGCCTGGATCTTTCCGAGCAGGTAGCGGCCGGAGGTGACGGGGTCGAACTGACGGGGTCGCTCGGCCGACTCACACGTCGGTAGGCACTCGACGACCGTGCTCCAGTTTGGCGTGTGGAAGAAGGGAATCGATATGCGCGCGATGGAACGCTTGTCGGGTGGTGGAACACGGACCCGGTGCTTGGTCGATTGCCAAAGACCATTGGTCCACACCGACATGAGGTCGCCGATGTTCACCACGTAGGCACCGGGAACGACGGGTACGTCGATCCAGTCGCCGGTCCGTCGATCGAGGACCTCGAGTCCGCCGGTGTCGTCCTGGAAGAGCACGGTGAGGCTGCCCCAATCACTGTGAGGGCCCTTGCGGTACTGTCCCGGCAACGCGTCCGCCATGACCGGTGGGTAGTGGTTCGCGCACAGGTTCGTGATGTGGTTGTCGATCGTGTCGTCGAAGAAGTGCTCGTCGATGCGGAGGGCGATGGCGAACAGTCGCATCAGGTCGACGGCGAGCGACTCCATTGCCGCGTAGTACTCCAGCCAGATCTCGCGCATGTCGCTCGGACGGTCGGGCCAGACGTTCGGGACCGACCACTGGTCGAAGGAATCACCGAGGTCATCACGCTGGGCGAGCCCGGGTTCGCCCAGGCGATTCATGGTGAACAGCTCGCAGAGGTCGGGCGCCGTCTCGACGCCTTCGGCTGCCGACACATAACTGGGCGTCCGGAACAGACCGCGCAAGGTAGGTGAGGTCGGCTCACACAGCCACTGGTTCTTCCATTCGTCGCTCTGCGCGAACATCGTGAGCGTTGCATCGTGCGTCCGTTGGATGACGTCGGCGTCGATCCCGTGACCCGTGATCACCAGGAACCCGCTGTCGCGGCAGACGTCGTCGATCTTCTTCGCTATCTGCCGGCGAGCCTGTTCGTTCCCGCTTCTGGCCGCCGCGATGTCGAGCACCGGCACGTAGCCGTCGATCAGCACAGGGTCGAGCGCAGCGTCGCCAACCGTCATGTCAGTCTCCTCGAATGTTCTTCAGGGTTGAACTGGGAGCGTACTGAATTGCCACACGCCGCTCAGGTCGGGAGCATGACGAGATCATGAAGGATCCGGCGCATCTCCAACGTGATGCGGTCCGCCTTCGTGTGCACTTCGGCCGTCACGTCGAGTGGAACGCCCTTTCGGTGAACACGCTCGAGAAGGGCCTTGTCCTCCATCGCCACGGCCAGTTGGAAGTCGACCGCCTGCTGCCGGTCGTGCTCGGTGTCGGCGATGTCGTTGCGGTAGTCGGTGCAGAAGAGCCTGGTGGTCGTGGCGTTCACCGGCTGATGGCAGAAGCTGATCGTGAGTATCGCGTTCTCCGACTTGTAGTTGATCCGGAGGTACACATGGTGCGGAGCAGTGAAGACGAACAGGTCCTCGCGCTCGATGATGCGGGTCTGCTCGGCACCCCCGTGCGAATCAGCGAGGGCCTTGGTCTTGTGGGTGTGGCGAACCGTGAAGCTCAGACCGTTTCGTTCCAGTTCGTAGTCGGGAACGACGCGATCGTCGACCGCGCCGAACGTGTTCAGGTGGAGGAACGGGAAGTGACCCTGGTCGAGGAAGTTGTCGGTCATCTGGGCGGCGCTGGCAAACCAGTCGAGCGGGGGAAGCGGGCAGTGCACGAAGGCGGGGTCGTGATGCTCGGGAACCTTGGGGAGGTCGACGACGGGCGCTTCGATGGCGATCCACACGAGGCCCAGGTGATCGCGCACGCCGTAGGCCGGCTGGCAATGTGCACGCGGCGGGATCGGAAGCGACGGGGATTGCGCTGGGATCTCGACGCAACGCCCATCGGGTCCGAAGCGGTACCCGTGATACGCGCATTCGAGGGTTCCCTCGATCACACGGCCGGCCGACAGTGGCGAGAAGCGGTGGGGGCAGCGGTCCGGCAGAGCGGTCAGCAGTCCGTTTAGCCGAACCGCGCACCATTGCTCGCCGAGGAGTTCCACTGCCACGGGCGATTCGCCGACGTCGGCGCTTCGGGCGACAGGGTGCCAGCAGCGCCGCAGGGCCGGGTGCTCGTTCGTGAACCAGCGGTCGTCGACCGGCGCAGGACTCATGAGAGCAGTTTGGCCGGTTTGTCGATGAGTCGCTGACGTGGCGCTCCAACCGGCGACCGGCGAGACTCTCGCTCATGAGTGACGACGACACCTACACCGACTCCTACGAAGACGTCTCGACGTTCTCGCTGGAGGAACGACGTGAGCAGCGACTCCTCGGTACCCAGACCGAGTGCTGCTTCATGTGGTCGACCAAAGACGGTGATCCGGTCGGCGTCATCATGAACTTCGTCGCCCATGACGGGCGGTTCTGGCTGACGTGCACACGTCGGCGCAAGCGAGTGCCGGCCATCGAGGCACGACCCCGCGTGGCGATCGCTGTCTCGAGCCGGGGAACCGATATCGGGGTCAGCCAGACGGTGACCTACAAAGGCAACGCGGTCGTCCATGACGACGAAGCCACCAAGGCGTGGTTCTACCCGACCCTCGCAGCGAAGGTCCGGCCAGGAAGTACCGACCAGCAGAAGGCCTTCGTCCACCATCTCGACACTCCGGGCCGTGTTGTGATCGAGATCGTCCCTGACATCCGGATCGGTTTCGACGCCGAGAACATGTTCCGGAACTCCCCCGCCGGTTCGACCACAACCCGGGTGTAGCGAGGCTCCATTTCCACGCTGAACGAATGCCACACGGTCGAAGAACGGCGTGGGCGATCTGTCGTGAGTACGTGTTGCGGACGCTCGCCGTAGGCTTGAAGGCGTGCCCGCGCTCAGCATTCCCGCCAACCCCGCCGCCGTGACCGCCGAGTGGATGACCGAGGTGCTGCACCTATCGGGGGTCCTTCCCGGTCCGTCATCGGTGGCTTCGATCGAGATCGAGCCGTTGGGCGCCGGGGTCGGGGTGATGGGAGAGCTGGCTCGCATCCGTCTCTCCTACGCGGGTGACCGTGGCGCGGCGCCGGCGAGCGTAATCGTGAAGTCGCCGTCGCCGTTCGAGGAGAACCGCGCCCAGGGCGTGGGGCTCGGCATGTACGAGGCGGAGATCCGCTTCATGCGCGAGCTCGACGCCAACACGACGGTGCGCACGCCGCGGGTGTTCCTGGCCGACATCGTCAGCGGAACGGCCGAGTTCGTCGTGGTGATGGAAGACCTCGGTCACCTCGTCATGGGCGACCAGGTCGAGGGCGTGAGCCCCCAACAGGCTCGTGATGCGGTGAAGACCATGGCCGACCTCCACGCCTGCTGGTGGGGGAAGGTGCAGACGCCGGCGATGGAGTGGGTCCCCAGCGTCGTGCACGCGCGTATCGAGGGCCTCGCCCAAATGTGGCCGGCGCTTTGGGCGGGTTTCAACGCCAAGTTCGCATCGTCTTTGCCCGAGGGTGGG
>JANOHI010000286.1:0-8738 GCA_031406385.1 Acidimicrobiia bacterium | reverse complement strand
CCGTTGCTCTGCCACGATGCGATCGCCGTGTTGCGAAGCAAATCGGGCGAGCGGCGTGTCCCATTCGCGGAGCTCTTCGTGGGGCCGGGTCGGACCACCGCAGTGGCCGGCGAACTTCTGGTGGGAATCGAACTTGCGCCGAGCAGCCCGACCACCGGTGGTGCCTACGTTCGTCTGGAGTACCGCCGCCAGATGGAGATCGCCATCGTTGGTGCCGCTGCCGTCGTCCGCTTCGACGCCAGCGGAACTGTCGAATACGCACGGGTGGCGATGACCGCTTTGGCACCGACCATCCAACGGGTCCCGGCCGCCGAGCAGGCCCTGCGCGGCACCGACGCCGGCGAGGCCGCGTGCCGTGCCGCGGGCGCGGCGGTTGCCGCTGCGGCGAGTCCAATCAGTGACGTGCGCGGTTCGGCGAACTACCGCCGGGCCATGGCCGCGGTGATCACCCGGCGGGCGGTTGCGGCGGCGGCGACTCGTGCTCGCGGTCAGGACGTCCGCATCCCGGCGAGCGACTCGACCTTCGGCGGCCACGCCGGGTACGAAGGACTGGGGTCATGAGCATCGACATCACGATCACCGTCAACGGCATGGTCGAGATCCACTCCGTGCACCCGCACCGCAACCTCGTGTCGGTCCTGCGCGACGAGTGCGGACTGACCGGTACGAAAGAAGGCTGCGACGACTGCGAGTGCGGGGCGTGCATGGTGCTGGTCGACGGAAGCCCGGTGAACTCGTGTTCCTACCTTGCCGTGCAGGCCGATGGAAAACGAGTCACGACGGTCGAAGGGCTCGCTGCGGCGGACGGTACCCTCTCGCCGCTTCAGCAAGCCTTTCTTTCGTGCGGTGGCGTGCAGTGCGGCTTCTGCACGCCCGGGATGCTGATCTCGGCGACTGCCCTGCTCACCCGCACGCCGAGTCCCAGCGATGAGGAGGTCCGCACGGCGGTGAGCGGGAACCTCTGTCGGTGTACCGGCTACACCGGCATCCTCGATGCCATCAGACTTGCCGCCGACACGAACTGAGCAGATGCCGGAGCTATCCGCCGGTGGCCCGCAGGAGGGCGGAGAGTTCAGGCCGTGCCGAACAGTTTCGTCAGGAAGCCCTCGAACCATGCGCCCTGCGCCGCGTCATGAAGTTCGAGGAGCCGGGTCTGCTCCTCCCGGGTCTGCGCTCCGGGTAGGGAATAACGCGCCCAGGGCGCGTCCTGCCAGCGACGGAAACCCTCGGCGGTCACCTCCGGGTGGAACTGCACACCGTATGCGCGCGGAGTAACTCGGAACGCCTGATTCGGGAACGTATCGGTGCTGGCGAGATTGACGGCACCGGCGGGTGTGTCGAACTCGTGGAAGTGACTCTGCGTCATGTGAAGGGGTTCGCGAAGGAAGTCCGCCCGGCCTGCTTCGGTCGGCGAGACCTCGTAGAAGCCGAACTCGCTGGCACCGTGGGCCGGTGGTCCGACGCGTGCACCGAGCACGTGGGCGATCGACTGGGCACCTTGGCAGATGCCGAGCAACGGCACGTCACGTTCAAGACACTGTTCGATGTAGTCGTGTTCCTCGGCGAGGAAGGTGTGGCGCTCGGTGTCGTAGACCTCGAACTTTCCGCCGTAGACCACCACCCCGGCCACTGTCTCGTCGAGCGGGGGAAGGGTGTCGCCCTCGAAGGGTCGCCGGAAATCGGCAACGAGTCCACGGGCCGCGGCGAACAGGGCGACGCGGTCGTCCGGTGGGTCGTCTCCATGTCGGACGAGCACCAATCGCTTCTTTGTCGGCGGTTCGTTCATCGTCGACGAGAATCTACGTCCATGTGTGGCATCGCGGGAATCTGGTCCACTGCTCCCGCTGCGGAACTCGATACGGCGTTGGCGCGACGCGACGTCGGGGCGATGCTCGACCTTCTGGCCCATCGGGGGCCCGACGCCGAAGGCTTCGCCGTCATTGCGGGCGTCGGGGTCGTCGGGCACCGGCGGCTTTCCATCATGGATCCGGTCGGGGGAGACCAGCCGATCTGGACAGCCGACGGCGCTCGGGCGATCGCCGCGAACGGCGAGATCTACAACTTCCCGGCTCTGCGGAAGGACCTTTCGGTCGACCACGTCTTCAGTACCGGCAGTGATAGCGAGGCGGTGCTGCACCTCTACCAGCGTCACGGCATCGCTCTCGTGAACCATCTCGAAGGCATGTACGCGTTCGCCATCGTCGACGGAACCAGATTGTTCCTCGGTCGTGATCCGCTCGGCATCAAGCCGCTGTACTGGGCCGAGCAGAACGGTCAGGTGTGGTTCGCGTCCGAGATCAAAGCGCTTGCGCCGTTCTGCCCCGAGGTCCGGGAGTTCCCGCCCGGGACGATCTTCGTCTCTGATGTAGGTGTACATACCTTTTACGAAGTGCCGTTCACCGTGCCGGTGGAACAATCGGCCGACCATTACATCCGCGAGGTGCGGTCGACGCTCGAGGCTTCGGTGGTGAGCCATTGCATGAGCGACGTCGGCCTCGGTGCGTTCCTTTCCGGTGGGCTCGACTCGAGCATCATCGCCGCACTGGCCAAACAGCATCTCGGTGAGCTGCACACGTTCTCCGTCGGCGTCGAAGGTTCCACCGACCTGGCCGCAGCGCGTCTCGTTTCCGACCACCTCGGCACGATCCACCACGAATACATCATCACCGAAGCCGAGGTGCTCGCCGCGCTTCCCGAGATCATCCACAGCCTGGAGAGCTTCGACCAGGACCTTGTTCGCAGCGCGGTGCCCACGTTCTTCACAGCGCGTCTCGCCGCGCAGCACACGAAGGTGATCCTCACCGGTGAAGGTGCCGACGAACTGTTCGCCGGCTACACCTATCACCGTTCGATCACCGATCCCGTGGCGCTTCATGCCGAGCTGCGGCGCACCGTGACCACGCTCCACGACATCAACCTGCAGCGGGCCGATCGGCTCACGATGCTTCACTCCATCGAAGGGCGGGTCCCATTCCTCGACCTGCGGATGGTTGAGCTCGCGCAGCGGATCCCGGTGTCGCTCAAGCTCGCAGGCGATCCCATCGTGGAGAAATGGGTGTTGCGCAAGGCGTTCGAGGACATGCTTCCGCCAACGATCGTGTGGCGCCGCAAGGAGCAGTTCGACGAAGGAAGCGGCACAGCTGATCTCCTGCCGAGATTGCTACGTGCACAGATCACTGAGGACGAGGCCTCGGCCTACCGGTCCGAGCATCCTGACGTGGTGCTTCGGTCGGCCGAGGAGTGTCTCTACCACCGCCTCCTCGTGGCGTCCTACGACCACCCCGGACCCGTGCTCGCCAACGTCGCCCGCTGGGCCGGCCTGCGCATCTGACGCTTCGGACCGACGGGTAGCGGTCCACTTCTCCTCGGTGCCCCGGTTTCCACGGTGGCCGCGCTCGATCACCATCAACTGAGGGTTGACGAACCCCGTGACAGATGACAATCTCTGTCACACGTTCGAACAGGGGGAAGAATGCGTCAACTGCCAAAGCTGGTGTCGCCTGATGACCACGTCCAGTTGCCGGCCCACGTGTTCACCGATCGGGTCCCGGCGCGGTTCCGAGACGATGCTCCGCGCATACGACGATTGCGTGGCGCGGCCGACCTCGGAACCGGCAACATCAGCTTCAACGAACGCGAGGGTGGCCACCTCGCCGACGTCTGGCACTATGACGGGAAGCGCATTCCGCTCATACGTGTCGCCGCTGCGGCTGGTTACCCCCGCACCGAGATCGACGGGCGCCCGGTCACGTACGACGACATGCACAAGGCATGCTTTGATCCGGTCGCCCGCCTTGCCGCGATGGATCAAGCCGGCATCGAAGCGTCCGTTTGCTATCCCAACATGTTCGTGCGCTTCTGTGGCCAGACCTTTTCCTTGGCACAGGACAAGGAACTTGCACTGGCTTGTATCCGTGCTTACAACGATTTCATCCACGAGGAGTGGTGCGCCGGATCCAACGGTCGGCTGGTGCCAATGGGCATTGTCCCGTTGTGGGACCCCGAACTCGCTGTGAAGGAGGCCGGGAGGTTGGCAGCCCTCGGCTTTCGCAGTGTGACGTTCTCGGAGGCTCCGCACCTGCTCGGCCTGCCGTCCATCTATTCCGGTCACTGGGACGGGCTCTTTGCAGAATGCGCGGCCAGCGGACTGGTGCTGTCTCTGCACATCGGCACCGGTGGCTTTCCGATGCTGGCCAAGGACATGGCCGGGGCAGTGCCCAATGTCATGGCCTCGTTCAATGCCGGCTACACGCTCACCGACTGGCTCTTCTGCGGCATTCTCCCCAGGATCCCGGACCTCAAGATCGTCCTCGCCGAGTCGCAGTTGGCGTGGGTTCCCTACGTGCTCTCTCGTGCTGATTACGTCTGGCACGAGATGCGGGGCGAGGGGTTCACCGACATCAACACCGACGCCATGCCCCATCCGCCGAGTTACTACTTCAATCAGAACATCTGGTGCACGTTCTTCCGGGACCCGGTCGGACTCACCCTGCTCGACCACATCGGGGTGGACAACGTCATGTACGAAGTCGACTTCCCGCACACCGACTCCTCATGGCCGACCTCGCAATCTGTTGCGGCTGAGATGACGGCAGGGCTGTCGGACGCCGACGCTGCCAAGGTGGTGGCGGAAACGGCTCGGTCCCTCTTTCGCGTCGAGGTCACGTCGTGATGATCTCCGATCCGACCTCGGCGGTTTGCGAACCGACCCGGTACTGGACTTCGGCCAACATCGGTGAGGCGACACCCGACGTACTGTCACCGCTGTGTTGGAGTTTCTGGGGTCCGCAGGCGGAGGG
Source organism: Acidimicrobiia bacterium (assembly GCA_031406385.1). GTDB lineage: Bacteria > Actinomycetota > Acidimicrobiia > Acidimicrobiales > JANYDT01 > JANLQX01. Next base: position 3,939 of record JANOHI010000286.1, on the reverse strand, counting down.
CGCGGCCCGGCGCTCGTACTACGAGTTCGGCATTCTCTCGAAGCGGGAACTGGCCGTTCCGACGGACGTGAATGAACTCATGACCGGCTACTTCTTCGGTCGCCCAGCCTTGAACGTGGACCTGCTGCGCCCGTTCTTCGGCAGCCTTCCGGGGGTCACGGCCGACGACTTCGAGCGCGACATGTGCGGGAAGGTCCGCCCGGGCCTACCGCCGGCCAGCCGCAAAGCACGTCTGCCCTTCATCGTTGTCCGTGGCGTCTTGGCAATGCGCCGAACACCGGAGCGCCAGCGCGAGCTGCTGCCACGTCAATGGTCGTGGTGGGAACGCGAGGTGCGGGACCGCACGTCGCCCGCAGACCCCTACGCCGGACTCGCCGATGCTGCAGAACGCTTCCGCGACGCGTTCGAGATCCATTGCTGCGGTCGATTCGTACTGATGTCTGCGCAATCGACGCTCGCCAAACTGGCGGTCGGAATCGGCAAGCCCGAGCTCATGCTCGGACTCCTCGGCGGGCTTGGCGGCGTTACCGAAGTGCAGTTGGCCGATGACCTGTGGCAGGTGAGCCGAGGTCAGCTGTCCCTGCCCGAGTTCGTCCGCCGACACGGCTTCCACGGGCCAAACGAAGGCAACCTGGCCACCCATTCCTGGCGCGAGGACGCCGGACCCGTCGAGCGGCTCGTGGAATCGCTCGCGGCGCGGCCTGATGACCAACGCCCAACATCGCGCGAGTTCACCGGCGGTGCAGCCCGTCGTGTCGCCGTCGATGAGTTCGTTGCCCTGTTCCCGACTCAGAAGCAGGGCAAAGCCCGCAAGGCGTGCCAAGCCCTCGTCGTAAGCACTCAGGCCAATGAGTTGTCGAAAGCGTGTTTCCTGATGGCCATCGACGGAGGACGCGCCGCCGCACGCGACGTCGGTGCGCTGCTGTTGGCGGACGGCACGATCGATGACGTCGAAGATGTGTTCTGCTTCACCATGGACGAGCTTCGTGCGTTGCCGACGAACGCCCGAGACGTCATTGCGTTTCGTCGGGAGAGGCGCCAGTACTACCGGACCCTCTCGCTGCCGGTGACCTTCACCGGCACCCCCGATCCTTTGCGAGCTGATGAGTTCGGCATGGTCGAGACGAACACTGACACTGTGACCGGTGCCGCCGGCTCCCAAGGGCACATGGAGGGCCGAGCCCGGGTCGTGATCGATCCGGATCTCGCCGAACCCCTCGAGCCCGGAGAGGTGTTGGTCTGCCGCTTCACCGACCCGAGCTGGACGCCCCTCTTCATGTTGGCCGACGCTCTCGTCATCGATATCGGCGGTCCGGCAAGTCACGGCGCCATCGTGGCCCGCGAGCTCGGCGTGCCGTGCGTGATCGGCACCGGAGACGGTACGCGTCGTATTCAAACGGGCGACCGCCTCGCCGTTGACGGCTCGACCGGGACGGTCACCATTCTCGAGCGCGTCAGCAGGGAGACGTCGTGACGCTGCGCGACATCGACGAGGAGTTCCACCGCCCACCTGATCCCTTGCCTGAAAACTGGCAGGAGAACCTCTTCTTTATCCTCTGGAACACCTCCACGCAGGATGGCTTCATGATGCACATCCAGCGAGTGCCGGGCCGCAACCTGCAAGAAGCCCGTATCGTCGCCCGGGCGAACGGACGCAGCGCCTCAGCGACGCTGACCGGCCCCTACACGCTGGACCGAGCCGTCGATGGTGTGCACGTCGGCGTACTGGTGCCTTTTCGCCATCTGCGTGTCAGCGTTGAGTACGCCGGAAGCGCTGACCCGGGGCCGCTTGGCTTCATTGCGGCGCACGCCGGCGGCGATGTTGCGGTGCGCGTGGACACGGAGCTTCGAAGCGAACTCGACCCCGTCGACTTCGCCGAAGGTCTTGCCTACATGACGACGTTGCTGCGCGCCGATGCCTCGGCTCCACAGATGGGCGACCAAGCCCACTATGAGCAAGGAGGGACGTGGTCGGGCAAGCTCCGAGTCGGCGACGTCGAGGTGGAAGGTGCCGGTTTGTTCGTCCGTGATCACTCGTGGGGAACACGCCATGAGCACAACGACTTCAAGGCGTTCTGGACGGCGACGTGTCTCGACGAGGGCCGCGTGTTCTGCAACGCCATCGGGATTCCGAAGGGCGATGGTTACGCCGGAATCGGAGCCATATCGGACGCCGACGGGGTTCGTTTCACCCGCGATGTGTCGGCTGTCTACACGCCGGAGCCGGGGCTCTTGAGCTACAACCGAAGCGAAGTGACCTACGGGGAAGGCGTCAACCTCGTCGTCCGCGGGCAGACACAGGTTCACTGGCCGATGTATCTACCCTTCTCGGGCCGTGATCGCTACGACAACAACGCCATCTCCGCGAGCGACGCGGGCGGCATGCGCGGCTTCTCGGTGATGGAGTGGGCGACGACGCTTCCGCCCGAGCAGACGGCGGTTCTCGATGCAGCGGCGACCCGGATGCAATGACCGCGACCGGACGCGCTCAGTTCGCAGGGCTGGGAATCGGTGTGACGATCGCATCCACCACGAAGGTCCGCAGATACGCACGCAGCTGGGTCGACGGTGGTGCTACCTCGGGCACCGCAAGCAGGTAGAAGACGATCATCGTCAGCCAGCGCACGGCTGCGTCCACGGTGACGCCGGTACGCAACTCTCCCCGTTCGGAGGCGTGGACGAGGTACGGCTGCCAGTACGCGTTCATCGCCTCGGAGATCTCGGGCGAGGTGGCGACGAGACGGGCCGTGTCGTGCACCACATCAACGCCGAGCACTGACTCGGAGACCCGGTCTCCCGACGGCTCGGTCAACCCGGCGAGAAGTGCTCGCAGAATCAGGGGACCGGCGGGACCTCGTGGTCGGACACGGCGGTGCAGTTCCACCGCCCGGCGCTCCATGTGGCGGACCATCACGGCGAGTTGCAACGCTTCTTTGCTGGCGAAGTAGCGGTAGAGGACGGGGCGGGCGATTCCCGCTTCTCGAGCGACGTCCTCCATGCGCGTGCGAGGCACCCCCCAACGTTCGAAGCAAACCATCGCCGCGGCCACGATGAGCTCGCCGCGGTCCTGTCCCGTCGTCGGCCTGACAGAACTCGAAGGAGACGCCGACGGCACGGGGCCACGGTACCAGCGCGGCCAACGGATCAAGTTGCTTCGTTCGTTGTCTAGCGCCGACTGTTCGTTGGTTTGTTCATGGTCCGGCGTAGAGGGATCCGTCGGATTTTCGGCGGATGAGGGTGGGGTGGCCGGGTTGTCGGTCAACGTAGAGGTTGTTGTCGTGGACGAAGTGGTGGTGGGGGTCACACAGCAGGGTGAGGTTCCACACGACGGTCGGTCCGCCGTCGTCGTGTTCGATGATGTGGTGCACTTCTGCGCGGGTGTGGGGTGCGTTGCATCCGGCGAATTGGCATCGTTCGTCGCGGATGGTCACGGCGAGGCGTTGGAGCAATGTCGGGAATCGACGGTCGCGGCCGAGGTTGAGTATTTCGCCGTCCATGCCGAGTATCGCCCCGTAGAGGTCGACGTTTCCGGAGACGGCCAGGTCCATGGCGGTGGTGAACGGCACCGGTCCCTGACCGACGATCTTCGCGGTGTGATCGTTGAGCGACAGCGTCAAGACGACTGCGGTCCGACACCCCGACGACGCGGCTGAACGCGCGCCATTCCTCCTACTGCCGTTCCCGTTGCCATCACCGTCACCGTCGCGGTCGCCATCGCCATCACCATCACCGTCGCGGTCGCGGTCGCCATCGCCATCGCCATCGCCATCGCCATCACCATCGCGGTCGCGGTCGCGGTCGCCATCGCCATCGCCATCGCCATCACCATCGCGGTCGCGGTCGCGGTCGCCATCGCCATCACCATCACCATCACCGTCGCGGTCGACATCGACATCGCCATCGCCATCGCCATCACCATCACCGTCGCGGGCGCGGTGG
>JANOHI010000241.1:0-8926 GCA_031406385.1 Acidimicrobiia bacterium | reverse complement strand
GCGTCACGGAGCATGGTGGGTGGGGAGGGTTTGGTGGGTGACGGCGGGGTGGGGAGCGTCACGGAGCATGGTGGGTGGGGAGGGTTTGGTGGGTGACGGCGGGGTGGGGAGCGTCACGGAGCATGGTGGGTGGGGAGGGTTTGGTGGGTAACAGTTGGAGGGGCGACGGCCCGGTCATTTGTCACGTGGCCGCCGCCAACCGTGACGACCCGCGTCGCCAGCGCTTCGGCCCGGGTTTCGTCGTGTGAGGCCACGAGCACGGTTGTCCCACCCGCTGCAGCCTCCCGCACGAGGTTGTCGAGAAGGTCACGCGCCTCGGCGTCGAGCCCGGCGTGGGGTTCGTCGAGGAGCCAGAGTGCCGGATTCCGGGCGATGAGCGACGCGAGCGAGGTCCTTCGACGCTGCCCGGCCGAGCACGCGCCGACACGCAGGTTCCGAAGGCGGCCGTCGAGACCGACGCGCCCTATCGCCGGGTCGATCCTGCTGGGATCGCCTCTCCCGGCGCGAACGGCGAAGGCGATGTTTTCGGCCACGGTCAGGTCGTCGTAGAGAAATCCCTGGTGGCCCAGGAGCCCGACCGACCGGCGGACGCTTCGCCGGTCGCGTCGAAGGTCGACGCCGAGCACTGCGGCCGACCCCGCAGCGACCGTGACGAGACCGCTCACGGCTTTCAGGAGCGTTGTCTTCCCGGCGCCATTCGCACCGCGGACGATGACGATCTCGCCCTGGCTGACCCGGAGGTCGAGTCCGGCGAGGGCCGGGAACCGTCCGAGCAGCACGACAACCTCGTGGAAGTCGATGACGGCAGACTCGCTCGGCGGTCCGTCGCCCACCGTGTTCTCCTGCCGATTCTTGCTGGCGGCGGAGTCGGGTGGCGAGGTCTCCGCCTTGTTCTCCAGCCCGGCCATCAGATGTCCGATGATAGGGGCCATGCGTCGGTTGCTCTCGGGGGTCGGTCGAACCCTCATCACGGCGGGCGTCCTCCTCCTGCTTTTCGTCGTGTACCAACTCTGGGGGACGAACATCAAACAGGCCCAGGAACAGCGCAAGCTGACCAACGGGTTCGAATCTGAACTCGCCGCCGCCGGCATCACCCCGATCGAGTTCGGGAACTTCTCTTCGGCGACGTTCGCCCTCGACACCACGCCGCCGCCCACCACACCGCCGCCGACCACGGCGGTCCCCCCCACGACGGTTGCGCTGACAGCGGTCGGACCCACGCCGACGACGGTCGGACCCACGCCGACGACACTGCCGTCGGTCCGGGCGGGACGTTCGAAGATGAAGGCGCCCGTCCCCGGCCGGGCACTGGGTCTTCTCGTGATCCCGCGGATCAAGCAGCGCCAGGTGATCGTCGAAGGCACAGCAAAAGCGGATCTCGAGAGCGGGCCGGGGCGCTACCTCCGCTCGGCCTATCCCGGTCAACCGGGGAACGCGGCAATCGCCGGGCACCGCACCACGTTCGGAGCACCGTTCTTCAACTTGGCGCTGATGCGCCCTGGCGATCCGATCTTCATCCAGACGCAGCAGGGGAATTTCCGCTACGACGTGATCGACGCCTGTCGACCGAAGTGCACCGGCAGCGGTTCGTTCATCGTGTCCCCCAAGGACCGGACGGTGTTGGCACCGACGCCGGACGACAACCTGCTGACGCTGACGACGTGCCACCCGAAGTACAGCGCTCAGCAGCGGTTGATCGTCCGTGCTCGGCTCGTCGGACCTGCGGCTGATGCGGACTTCTTTGTCGCCCCCGAGCCAACGCCGACCACGGCACCGCCGGCGACCAGTGTTCCAACGACTGTCAACCTGCCAGAAGTAGTCGATGATCCACTTGTTGATTCCACGGAGGCGTCGTCTGCTTCTTCAACCGAACCGGTCGCCACCGCCGCAGCAACGACGGACGTGCCCGCATCCGCCCCGGATTCTGGCGAAGTGGCGGCGTTGTCGCTTTCCAGCCAACGTGATCCCGGCGGCTCAGGTCCGGTATGGACCCTTGGCCTCCTCCAGGGACACCGAAGCACCTGGACCCAGACCGCACTGCTGGCGTCGCTGTGTGCGTTGATCTGGTTCGGCTCCTGGCGTCTTGCCCGGAGCCGCCGACTTGGCGCCCAAGCGGTGATCTACGTGGGCGGATTCGTCGTGCTGTTCCTACCGGTGCTGTATTTCACCTTTGAGGTCCTCTCGCGGCTCCTACCGGAGAATCTGTAGCACGCGTCGCCGCCTGCTTTGCGGGGCGGAGACGTGGATCCCGAACCCGATCAGGGTTCGATCACCACGAGCACGTCACCGTCTTGGACCTGATCGGTGGGCTTCACCCGAACTTCGGTAATGACGCCGCCCCGCTCAGCCTCCACCGGAATCTCCATCTTCATCGACTCCAAGATGACGAGAACGTCGCCTGGAGCAACCGTGGCGCCGACCTCGGCGGGCACCTGCCACACATTCGCGGCCATCTCTGCTCGGATCTCGCTCATCGGTGTGCTCCTCAAGCCGTGGTGGTCGAGATGAGCGTAGTGATCGTTGACTGACAGCCGGGTAACCTGAACGGACCATGCGCCTTGCCGGTTTCGCCGTCGCCGTCGGCCTGTTGGCCGGGCTCGTCGGCGGTGGATCGTTCCGTCATCTGCGCAAGTTCGCGCTCCGGTTCATTGGTTTGGGCGCTGTTTGGGTCGTCGGTTCGCTGATCGCCACACGTCTGGGTGGTACGCCGGCGGTCGTCGTCCTCCTGTGTGCCACGGTCTGCGGAATCACCTTCGCCGGGTTGAACGCTCTGCGCTGGCCAGGTCTGGCGGCGGTGGGCTTCGGGCTTCTTCTCAACGCCGTGGTGCTCTCGCTCAACGGGGCTCTGCCGTATGACCCGGCGGCGGCCGAGACGGCGGGGCTTGTGCCGGCGGGGCCGGTGGTCCTCACGACCGACGGACTCACCCGACCGTTTCGAGACGGGGATCAATTCCTTGTTGCGGCGCGCCGGATCCCAATCGGCCCGTTGCGCGCCGTCGCCTCGGTCGGTGACCTTTTGGTTGCGTTCGGCTTCGGGCTCGCGGCCTTCAACGTGGTGATCGACCGGGGGAAGGCCCGACCGCATCGTGCTCGGCACCGGGCCGGCGAGGTCGGGTCCGGTGCTCACAGCGGCACCGTCACGTTCGGTGTCGACGAGACTCCTTCCCGACCCAACCCGATGGACGTCGCCTTACAGGTGGCCGATGTCGCCAAGGATCCGGCCGTCCTCGCCGATCTCACTGCTGCGGATCCCGACGATCCTCACCTGTCGAGCGAGCTGACCGCCAGGGCCGCCGTTCGGGCGGTTCTGACCCGACACGGGCTTCCGCAACTCGGGAACCGCCCGTGGTGCGATGACGCGCCGTCCTCCGACGCTGTGACGGACGCCGTCGGAGAATCCGGTCCGGTCCCGGTGGGTGATCGTTCGGTCGAGCAGGTCGAACTGGGTAGGTTGACCCCGTGAGTCACCCCGGCGTCGTTGACCCGGTGCTGGCCCGACGTGCCCGCATCGCGCTGGCCGTGAGGGTCGGCAAAGCCGTGGGCTATGGCTGCTTCGCGCTCGCCTGCGTGGCGTTCGGGTTCATCTGGCTCGACAAGCCGACAGACGTCGCCAACACCGTCATCGCCTGGTCCATGGGCATCGGCTCGCTCTTCCTCGCACCGGCGATCGTGTTCGGCTACGCCGTCGCCAAGGCCGAGCGCGAGGAAAAGGCCGACGACGCCGCGCGTGCCGCCCGTCGCGCCGCCCGCGAGCTGAAGGCGACGCCGGAATCCACCGAGTAACGCGACGCCGGGTGTGCCCCGCGTCTTAGGGGTTCTCACGTCCTCAGCTCCTGAAGGAACGCCACGAGTTGGTCGACAAGGGCCGACAGGATGCGCTCACCGTCCTCGGTGTTGGCCCCCGACGCATCGCCGAGGATGCCCGATGGACTCACGGCGCGTACCCCGCCGCGCCGCAACGACGCCAGAAGCGACGACAACGGTTCGGTGTTCCCGCGAAGCGCCGATTTCTCGTCGTCGTCGAGGTGGACGAGGTGGGGAGTGATGGCCAGGAGCACTGAGGTCTCGGTGTGGCCGGCGTGCGCGTCACCGCCGGGCACCGTTGGCCACCACGCCGCTACCATGCGGCCCTCGGATCGCAGGATCTCCAGAGCAGCCTCGACCGCCGTGTGGTTGCCGCCGTGGCCGTTGACGAACACGAGTCGGGCGAACGGCCCGCCGTTCGGTGGTGTCGCAGATCGACCGAGCTCAACGAGAACCGTTGTCAGCGCGTCGGTGCCGATCGACAGCGTGCCGGGAAACCCGGCGTGCTCACCTGATGCCCCATAGGGAACGGCTGGTGCGACGATCACCCCCGCCCGGTCGAGCGCCGCTGTCCGCGACGCGATCGCCGTGGCGATCAAGGTGTCTGTGCCGAGGGGCAGGTGTGGTCCGTGCTGCTCCGTCGACCCGAGGGGTACCAGGAGGGTGAGACCGGATCGGACCTCGGGCCACCCGAGTTGGGCCAGATCGTTCGACCTGGTGTCGTTCGGTTCCATGTCAGCCCGGGAGCTGTCCCCACAACCGCAGGTGGTCAAGGATCACGTCAGCGGCAGCGTCCGGGTCCAACGTGAGGCGCTGCGGTGGTGTGCGGGTCGTGTGGGCCCCGGTCAGCAGTTCGACGCGGCGTCGAGGATCATCCGATCCCGGCGCATCGAGGATGCGGGCGCGGGGTCGGAACGGACCGACTCTCTGGGGCGTCGGCTCCCAATCGATGTCGCCTGCGCCGGTCGCCACGACCTCGACGGTCGCGGCGTTGGCTTGGAGAACCCCGCGCAACGGCGCGCGACGGAGCCGCGCGGCGGACCCCTCGACGGACAGCACCGCCGGTCCGGTCACGGTGAGGACCTCGCGACGGCCGCCGTCGAGTCGACGTTCGACCTGCAGGCGGTGGTTGGCCGTCTGCTCGATGCGAACGAGCCCGCACGCGGCATCGAGTGAGAGATAGGCGGCGAGATACGAGGGGACGGAGGCTGAGCCGCGATCAAGGCTCCAGTCGCCGCACAGCACCATCGATGGACCTCGCGGGCGGGCGACATCGGCCAGCAGCCTCGCCACACAGGCGCTGGTCGGCTGGTGCTCGTCTCCATCGTCGAGGTGGACCCGCGTGACGGCCGTGGCTCCGGCGGCGAGCGCATCCCGGAGCATCGCGTCAGCCGCCCCGGTTCCCACGGTGAGAACGTGAACGGTCGTGGATCGGGCCTCGGCCAAGCGCAACCCCCACTCGAGAGCCGCCTGATCGGCGAGTGATGGACCTGACCAGCGTTCGTCGGTCACGACCGCCCCGGACACTGGATCGATCTCGGGTCGCAACGCAACCCATTTCATGCAGACCACGATTGGCGGGGCCGACGCCGGGTTCATCGCCGCGAATCAGCTTTCAACCGTGACGGAAGACGACGCCATGCCCGCCTTCGGGATACGACCAGCTGATTGCGCCCTCGGTGTTGCACACGAGGTAGCAGGTCCCGCATTCGAAGCACTGCTCGTAGTTGAACAGGATGCCTCCGTCGTTCGTCGGCACGAACAGCTTGGCCGGGCAGGCATGGACACATGCGCTGGTGGTGCAACTCCGGCAGAGACCGGCGTCGACGACGATGTGCGGAGTGTGGGAGACCCGAAAATCAACAGTCTCCATCCGGTCGTCGAAAGCCATCACCGCACGTCGCATCACCATTGAAGGTAGTGCCCTTCCGTTCGTGGGAGAGAGGTTGCCCCCAAAAATGGGGGCAAAACGCCTCCCAACGCGGCTGGGAGGTGTTTTACCGCAGACCTCGGGTGCGTCGATCGGGTGCCGGCGGAGCTACGGCGTTTCGGGCAAAAAGAGGGAGAACGCCTCCCAACGCCGCTGGGAGGCGTTTTACCCCAAGGAATGGGGGCAATCTCTCTCCCAACGATCCCAACGGGGTGTTCACTCCAGGGGTGGTGGCCGGAAGTTGGCGAGGAAGGTGAGGATGGTGTCGGGGTCGGGGGTGACGAGGACGTAGCGGTCGTAGTCATCGTCACCGAAGAGCGGGCGGAGGAACCGTTCGATCGGGAAGTGCCGGCTCCACCAGTGGTCGACGCCGGCAAACGGGAGATCGAGGAAGCACATCGGGCTGAACCACCGTTGGGTGCGGTAGACGTTCTGCGCGGCATCCTGGAAGACCTCTTGCAGCGTCCCGGCGTTTCCCGGCGCATAGATGACCCCGTGACGGGCGACGGCCAGCAAGCCGTCCTCCCTGAGCGCATTGGAGACGTACTTCGCGGTGTGGGTGGCGAACGGCGTCGGGGGCTCGTGACCGTAGAACCACGTTGGCACGCTGAGACTGGTCATCGGTGGGTCGTTGAGGTCCTCGAGCAGCCGGAACGCCGGAACCTGCCATTCGTGCAGGGCGCGGACGAGTTCGCGGTCCACACGCCCGTCACGACCCACGATCCTCGTCATGCCGGATGGAAAGGTCGGGGTGGCCGCCAGGAAGGCGATCGCTTCGCGAAGCGCGGCCTCCTCTCGGGTCGCCAGCATGGCGCCAAGGTGGGTCGCCTCCATTGCGCCGGGTCCACCGCCGCTGGTGACGGTGGCACCCGCTGAGCCGAGATCTCGGGCGAGTCGCGCGATCGTCGCATACGTGGTGCTGGAGCGTTCCACCCGGTGACCCCCCATGATCGCCACGCACCGGCGCTCACCGAGGAACTCATTGCGCCCCTCCGTGACCCGCTGATCCTGTTCGGCCCACGCGATGCGCTGTGCCTCGGTCGACGGCCGTCTCGTCGCAAGATACGTGCGGAAGTCGTGGGTGTCGAGGTACGACTCCGATATGTCGGGGTCGAAGCCGTCGAACAGGTCGACCGGGGAGAACAGCATCGTCGCGCCGGTCAACCGAAGATGGAGAGGGCGTCGCGCGCGTCTCGTGCGAGGTCACGCAGCTTCAGGCCGTGGCGCTTCAACAGTGGACGTCCGATGGTCAGAGCGCCTCGTTTCCGAGAGGGGTTCTCCACGGTGTAGAGCTCCTCAAAGAGATCGCAGGCCACCTTCGGGTATCGCTCCTGGACCCGTTCTGAAAGCAGGAAATGGCCGGCTTTGCGAACCTTCCTATGGTCCTGGAGCACCCACGACGATTCCAGTCGGTGTTGATACGTACGCAGACTTTCTGTGGACGTATCATTTCGGGTTAGGGCTTCGTGAGCAGTTTCGCCAGCGGCGATACCAGCCCCCATGGCGTAGTTGACCCCTTCAAGCCAAAGTCCCGCTGCCAGGCACATCGCTGCGGCGTCGCCTGCCACCAGCATGCCGTCGGTGAACAGCCGAGGCATCATGTTGAACCCACCCTCCGGGATGAGGTGTGCGGCATACTCCTTGATCTCTCCGCCGTTGACGAACGGCTCAAGCGACGGATGCTCCTTGAGGCCGGCGATCACATCTTCAGGCCGGATCTTCGCCTTCGCCAGGCCGGTCAGCGAGAGCACGGCTCCTATGGAGACAGTGTCGCGGTTCGTGTAGAGGAAGGCTCCACCGGGGATGCCGCGGGTGCCACCAACAATCTCGAAGTCGGCGCCCTCGTCGCCGGTCACGTTGAAACGCGCCTCGATCTCGGCACGCGGGATGGCCAGAACTTCCTTCACGCCGAGGGTGAAGTTCTCGGCGCCACCGTGTTCGTAGAGCCCGGCCTCCTTTGCCAGGAACGAGTTGACGCCGTCGCACGCGATGACCACCCCGGCGGTGATGGCACCATCACGATCGGTTCGGACTCCGGCGATACGTCCGCGTGAGTCGCGCAGGAGCGCGGTGGCGGTGGTCGAAGTGACGAGCTGCGCGCCCGAGGCAACGGCCTGGTCGGCGAACCATCGGTCGAAGTCGGGACGAAACGCAGTGAACCCGTTGTACGGCGGCTTGCCCCACGTGGTGGTCCTGTAGTCCACGCACATGCTCTGGTGGTCCGTCAGGAGCATGGTTCCGCGCCGGGTGATCCACCGCTGCACCGGGACCTGGTCCCACCAGTCCGGCACCAGCCGGTCGAGGATGCGGCCGTAGATGACCCCTCCGTAGACGTTCTTGGATCCGGGGAACGGACCTCGTTCGAGGAGAATCACGGACCGACCGGCTCGAGCTGCGGTGAGGGCGGCAGCAGAACCGGCCGGTCCTGCTCCTACGACGAGAACCTCAACATCGGGCGTCGACATGCCGACGAAGGTAGTGCTGTGCAGAGGAGTTCCGTGAACTACCGGTGGGTCGATGTCAGGCAAACCTCGACGAACAAGACCGCAAGTGCCACGCTGGTGGAGTCATGACGGCGGCACATCTTCGGTTGGCGGGGCAAGCGGTTCGTCGCCCTGACGCGCCCGCGCTCGTTTCTGGCGACCGGTCGATGACGTTCTTGGAGCTGTCGAGGACCGCCGAACACGACGCGGCGTGCATTGCCGACGCACTTGGTCTGTCTGCAAACGACCGTCTCGACGGAACCGGTGACGCTCCGCGGATCGGCCTGGCCGTTCCGCGGTCGTTTGATCTTGTGTCGCTGGTGTTCGGTTCGCTGGCGTCGGGTGCTGCATATGTGCCGCTCGACCCACGGCTCCCCACCGATCGTCTCCGATTCATGGCGGAGGACTCGGGGGTTTCGCTCGTCGTGCTTCCATCGGACGACCGGCCCGAATGGTTGGCAGACAGCATCACGTCGATCTCGCTGTCGGATCTACGGGCTCGTCAGGTCGATACCCTGGGCAATCGGCTGGTCGAGCCGCCGGCCGACGGGCTCGCGTATGTGATCTACACGTCCGGATCGACGGGTCGACCGAAAGGCGTTCGGATCACCCACGCCAACCTGTCGCTGATCCTCGATGCCTGGCGTTCGGTCGCCCATGTCCGCGGTGGAGCTGGAGACGCCAGGTTCCTGTTTCATTCGACCTTGTC
>JANOHI010000214.1:0-10893 GCA_031406385.1 Acidimicrobiia bacterium | reverse complement strand
GCGTTGGGAGAGAGGTTGCCCCCATATATGGGGGCAAAACACCTCCCAACGTCGTTGGGAGGTGTTTTGCCGCACGACTCGGTGCGAACATGGCCGGATGGTTCCGGTGATCGACATCTCCCGAAGCGAACGAATCGTCGCCCGGGAGCTTGATGACGTGTGCACCCATGTCGGGTTCTTCCAGATCACCGGGCATGGTTTCGACGACGGCCTGCTCGGCCGAACCTGGTCGATCGTGCGCGAGTTTTTCGACCTCCCCCTGGCGAAGCGTCTCGACGCCGTTCGCCCCCGGCCCGACTACCCCTTCGGCTACGTCCCCATGGCCGGCGAGACGCTGAGCAACTCTCTGGGGAACGGCGGCGTCCCAGATCTGAAGGAGATCTTCAACGTCGGACCCGTCCGACGGGTCCCGAGAGAAATCACCGATCCCGACGAGGAGTTGCTCTTCTCACCGAATCTTTGGCCGAGCTCGCTCCCCGACCTACAGCTCGTTCTCGAGGACTACTTCCTGGCGATGGAGGTGTTATCTGCGCGCTTACTTCAGCTCAGCGCCATCGGCCTCGGCTTGACGCCGGACTTCTTCACCACGCGCATCGACCACGGAACAAATGCGCTGCGGGCATTGAACTACCCGAGCCAGGACCGCGAGGCGCTGGCGGGTCAGCTCCGGGCCGGTGCCCACACCGACTACGGCACCCTCACGATCCTCCGCCAGGACGCTGCTCCCGGTGGCCTTGAAGTTCTCGATCAGCGCTCGCAAACCTGGATGCCGGTACCGAGCGTGGACGATGCGTTCGTCATCAACGTGGGCGACATGCTGGCGCAGTGGACCAACGACCGCTGGCGCTCAACACTGCACCGCGTCGTGAATCCGGAGGTCGGTGCGAACGCGCGTCGGCAGTCGATCGCGTTCTTCCACAACGCGAATTTCGATTGCGAGGTGTCGTGTCTCCCGACCTGCACGTCACCGACGAATCCGCCCCGATACGCTGCGGTGAAAGCTGGTCCGCACCTCGTCTCCAAGTTCCGACGAACCGGTTGAACGCAAACGCCAACTCGAGTCACGGCGAGGGCAGCATGCGCACGACTCATCGAGAAGAGCCAACGTCTGCACGTGGGTGGTCGTCGTGGCACCTTCCACAGCGCCGGCTGCACGGCTCGAAGCGAAGCCGGTACCACCGCATCGTCGAGTACACCGCCCTTCTGATCTTCGCGGCCTGGCTGACCGTATTCACGCTGCGCGCCAATGGAGTATCGCTGCGCGTCGCCCATCCCTTCTGGTTGGTGGCGGCTTTCGCTCTCGAGATCGGCTCCATGGCGAGCTTCGCCCGCGTGCAGCGAATCACCCTGAAAGCGGGCGGGGTCCACATTCCGCTATTGCAGGCGCTGCGAATCACCTATGCCAGCAACGCCGTTTCCGTCACAGTGCCCGTGGCTGGTTCGGCCGCCGCAACGGCGCACACGGCTTCGGAATACAGCCATCAGGGAGCCGACTCCGGTCTGATCGCGTGGACCCTGATGATCACCGGTGTCGTTTCGACCATTGCTTTCGCATTGCTCATTGCTATGGGTGCCGTTCTCTCCGGGAACGGTCTCGCGGCACTGGTCGGCATCGGCTTGACGCTGCTCGGGACGATACCCATGCTCCTCATCCTCCTCGCCGTGCGGCGTCCGAGGGGCCGCGATCATGTTGCCCGTCTCCTCAATGGCCCGTTGCGACTGTCGCACCGGATGATCCGTCGGCCCCCGGACCCCCACGGATGGTCGAAGGATCTGGTTGACCGCCTCGGTTCGTACCATCTCGGCCGCATCGACGCTGCTCTCGTGATGGTCTTCGCGCTTAGCAACTGGTTGCTCGACGCCGCATGTCTCTGCGCGATTGTGGCGGCATTCGACCAGCCGGTGCCATGGCGGTTCATGTTTGCCATTTATGCCGCCGGTATCGGGGCGGCCGCGATCGGCCTGACTCCGGCGGGCGTCGGCATCGTCGAGGCGGCCATTGCCTCGGCGCTTGCCGCAGGAGGTGTCTCCGAGTTACATGCGCTGCCGACCGCGCTGGTCTACCGGGCGATCAGCTGCTGGTTCGTTCTCGCTGTCGGCTGGGTGCTGTTTACGCGGAGTCGACGCCATCTGCGACAGCCGCATCATCATCATGGCGAGTAACCCGAGAATTCGTCCCGGAACCAGTCATCACCGGTCCGGCGCGTAACGTCTCCCGTCGTGCGTCCCCTTGCTCTCATCACCGGCGGCACCCGAGGAATCGGAAAGGCAACGGCGTTCGCACTGGCAGAACAGGGATGGGACCTCGTGCTTTCCTACCGGTCCGACACCGCGGCCGCCGCGGCTACCGAGCAGGCCTGTGCAGCACGGGGAGCATCGGTTCGCACGATCCGCGCCGATGTCAGCGACGAAGCCGACGTCATGATGATGTTCCAAGCGGTCGATGAGCTCGGCGCGTTGCGAGCACTGGTCAACAATGCCGGGATCGTCGGCCCGAAGACGCGTGTCGACGCGCTCACCCTCGAGCGGATCCAGACGATGTTCGCCGTGAACGTGTTCGGCACGATCCTCTGCTCTCGCGAAGCGGTCAGACGCATGTCGACGCAACACGGCGGTTCCGGTGGTCGGATCGTCAACGTGTCATCAGCGGCGGCACGTTTGGGAAGTCCCGGTGAATATGTCGACTACGCCGCAGCGAAGGGGGCCGTGGATTCGTTCACCGTGGGTCTGGCCAAGGAGGTGGCCGACGAGGGAATCCTGGTCAACGCCGTGCGTCCCGGGCTCGTCGATACGGAGATCCACGCGTCCGGCGGGCAGCCCGATCGAGCCGAGCGGCTCCGTCCGCTGATCCCGTTGCAACGTGTCGGCACGGCGCCAGAGATCGCGTCGGTCATCGCGTTCCTCTGCTCGGATGCCGCGAGCTACCTCTGCGGAGCGATCATCGACGTGTCGGGCGGGCGTTGACCGGAGTCGCACGAGGGGCCCGGGGTGGACCCCCGTCTGGGCAGGGCCGGCGCGTCGTCCTGAGTCCTTGCCTCGGCTCACCCGGTGCTCGCCATGAACGCGCGCCATATCCCTGGCAGACCGTTGGGTAAACCCCACGAAGGATTGTGCCGATACTCGGACCATGAGAGCAGAACATCGCGCGCGCACACTCGCCGCGTTCGCTCTGGCGGTTGCCGTATTGGCTCCGACGATCGCGTTCGCAAAGACCCTTGAGGGAACGGGCGGCGGCGGCGAACCCGATGACGGGGTCGTCGCAGGTCCGCCGATAGCGGGAACGCCGCCGCCGATGCTGGTCCCGCCGAGCCTTGCCCCGATGATCGTCCCGCCACCCGAGCCTGTGGCCGAGACGAGCACCGACGACGAACCAGCAGCCGAAACGACCTCCGACGTCGAGTCCGAGACCTCTGAACCTACGGGGAGCGCGTCACCGATCAGCGCACCCCGCACCGTTTCCGGCGACACCACCGGCGACGCGTCCGGCACGGGGATAGTGAGGGACGGGTCGGCGGCCGTGCGCTCGACCCAGCCGCCGAACGCGGCCCTCGCTGGGGTCAGTCCGCGAATTGCGGGACCTCCGCTCCCCCGTCAACTCATTTCCTCGACGGCTCCCGCAGCCTTGGCCTTGCGCGCCGCCCCAACCGCTGGACCGCTCACCCCGACGACCACAATCCCGTCCGAGTCGTCGGAACTCGACGCCGTGACCGAGCCAGCCAGGGGCGAGTCGTCCGCCGCCGTCACCTCGTCCGCCGCCGTCACTTCGTCCGCTGCCGTCACCTCGTCCGCCGCCGTCACCTCGTCCGCCGTCGTCGTGATTTCCGATGGCGTCGGCAGCTCGAACTGCACCTCATTGCCACGGCCCGGCGGGTCGAATGCCCTTGTCGACTGGTTCACCAGCCGAACAGCCGAGATCACCGACGGCCGAGACCTGCGACCGCACGCATGGATTTCCGCGACTGCCGGTGCACTCCTCCCGCCCGGGGCAACCGGACCGTTTGCGGCCTATCTCCTCGAGCCGAATTCCCTGGCCGTTCTCGCGGTGTTCCGCGAAGCAGACGACGGCGTGGACGGAGCATCGGATCGACCGAGTCGACCCATTCCCGACCTTCGCATCGCCGATTGCGACGGCGGGCCGGCGGGCGGCATCTCCCCCGGGTCCTATCTCCTCCGGTATTCGATAACGGGGACCCCCGACCCGTCGGCTCCGAACCAGAACGACACGTTCCTGTCGCCGCCGTTGCCCGTCCGGGTCATGGCCGGTCCAACCGCCCCCACGCTGAGCACCGCAGGTCCGAACGTCTCGCAATCGTAACGAGCGCCGTCGGACCACTTGCGGAGATCCCGCCAAACTGGACGGGTGCTCACCGCCAACCAGGAGAAGGACGCGCAGCTCGACGACGACATCCGTCTGGTCGGGAGGCTCGTCGGTGACGTGATCCGGGAGCAGGCCGGCGAGGAGGTGTACGCCGTGGTCGAGAACGTTCGCCGTCTCGCCGTTGACGCCCGCCGTGCCGGTGTCCACGACCCGGAACTGGTTTCCGTCCTCGACGGGCTCGACATCGGTACTGCTCTCCACGTGGTCCGGGCCTTCAGTCTGTTCACGCTTCTCGCCAACGTGGCCGAGGACGTCCATTCGAATCGCCGGCGCCGCTTCCACCGCGACGCCGGCTCACCCCCGCAGATGGGCAGTCTGGCGGCGAGCCTCGATCATCTGCTCGCTGCAGGTGTCGACGCCGAGCGTCTCGGCTCGGTCCTCGGTCAGCTCCGGGTGAGCCCGGTGCTGACCGCCCATCCGACCGAGGTGCGGCGAAAGACGATCCTCGACACGCAGCGCGTCATTGCCGACCTGCTCGCCCGTCCGGGCCATCGCGGCGAAGAGGTCGAGCGGCAGCTCCGCCTCAGTGTCCTGATGCTGTGGCAGACCGCGATCTTGCGCTTGAGTCGGCTGCGCGTCGCCGACGAGATCAACGAAGCACTCGGCTACTACGAGCTTTCGTTGTTCCGGGCGATCGGACGTCTCCAGGACGAGGCCCGGTCGGAGATCTCCAGGCGTTGGCCCGAGCTCGCGGACCGTGAGCTCCCTCCGGTGATCCAAATGGGTTCGTGGATCGGCGGCGATCGCGACGGCAACCCGTTCGTCACCGCCGATGTCGTGCGCTACGCGCTCGACCGGCAGGCCGCAATCGCCTTCTCGCATCACCTGAACGCGCTCGGGCGTCTCGCCATCGAGCTCTCGATGTCGTCGCGACTCGTCACCCCTAGCGCGGCACTCGATGCGCTCGCCGAAGCGTCCGGCGACGACTCGCCCTTCCGCGCCGACGAACCGTACCGTCGCGCGTTGCGGGGCATGCAGGGTCGTCTCGCCGGTTCGTGCCGGAGCGCGATCGGCGTGGTTCCCGTGGCGATCCTGGAGACGGAGCGCGAGCCCTACGTCTCACCGGCTGAGCTCATCCGCGACCTCGACATCGTCATCGAATCACTGGCCGCGCATGGTGCGGCATCGGTGGCCGAGGCCATCGTGGTTCCGGTGAGACGCGATGTCGCATTGTTCGGCTTCCACCTCTGCGGTCTCGATCTTCGTCAGAACGCCGCGGTGCACGAGCAGACCGTCGCCGAACTTCTCGCCACCGCACTCGTGTGCCCGGACTACCTTGCCCTCGACGAGGGGCGGCGCCGCACGGTGCTCCTCGCCGAGTTGGCGACCCCGCGACCGCTCCGCTTGCCCCGGGCAACGTACTCGGAGAAGACGACGAGCGAGCTCGCCATTGTCGACGCCGCCGCCGACGGCATCCGGAGGATCGGAACGGCGGCCATTCCTCACTACGTGATCTCGGCGTGCAGCGCGGTCAGCGACCTTCTCGAAGTGGCAGTTCTGACGAAGGAAGCGGGCATCGAGGTCGACATCGTGCCGTTGTTCGAGACCATCGACGACCTCCGCGATGCCGGTGCCACCCTGCAGGCACTCTTGACCGACCCCTGGTACCGCGCCCGAGTTCGCAGTCGCGGCGACAGCCAGGAAGTGATGCTCGGCTACTCCGACTCCAACAAGGACGGCGGATATCTCGCGGCGAACTGGGCGCTCTACCGCGCCGAAGGCGATCTCGTTCGCGTCGCCCGTGAACACAACGTGCACCTACGGTTGTTCCACGGTCGGGGCGGCACGGTCGGTCGAGGCGGGGGCCCGGCCTACGAAGCGATCCTCGCCCAACCGCCAGGAAGCGTGAACGGGGCACTGCGGGTGACCGAGCAGGGTGAGATCGTGGCGGCGAAGTTCGCCGACGCCGAGCTCGCCCGACGAAACCTGGAGACCGTTCTCGCGGCGACGATCGAAGCAAGCTGCGTCGACACCGAGAACATCGACGATGACCGGGAGCACTACAGCGCGGTCATGGATGAGCTCGCTGATCTCGCACGCGCCGAGTACCGCTCACTGGTCTATGAGACGACTGGTTTCGCCGAGGTGTTCCGCGCCCTCACCCCGATCACGGAGATCGCCAAGCTCAACATCGGAAGCCGGCCATCTTCGAGAACCGCATCACCACGGATCCAGGACCTGCGGGCGATTCCCTGGGTGTTCTCGTGGAGCCAGGCCCGCATCATGCTGCCCGGCTGGTACGGAACAGGCACCGCACTCGCGTCGTGGATCGGCGACGATGCCTCGCGGCTCACGCTCCTGCAGGATATGTATGCGCGCTGGCCATTGCTGCGAGCGGTCTTCTCGAACATGGGCATGGTGTTGGCCAAGAGTGACCTGTCGATTGCTCGCCGCTATGCCGACCTCGCCGAAGCAGTCCCGAACGCGCGCGAAGTGGTTGCCCGCATTGCCGCAGAACATGCGCGCACCGTCGAGCAGATGCTGGCGATCACCGGCGACACCGTGCTGCTCGCCGACAATCCAGCGCTGGCCCGCAGCATCCGCAACCGCTTCGGCTACCTCGACCCGCTCAACCACCTGCAGATCGGATTCCTGCGGCGGTACCGCAACGGGAACGACGACGAGACAACTGCTGAGTTGGTCGAGCGCGGGATCCAGCTCACCCTCAACGGCCTGGCGACGGGACTCCGCAACAGTGGCTGACCGCCGGCGAACACCGGGTTCAGACGAGGGCGGACTCTTCGGCGACGATTTCACGAAGCCGGTCCTGGAATCCCGCGAGCCCGAACCGGGCGGCGTGGGCGCCGATCTCTTGCGGGGACCACGTGTCGGCCAAGACATCTCGGACTGCTCCGGCGATCAACGTCGGCGTGGGGTCATCGAAGAAGAGACCGGTCTCTCCCTCCACCATCGTGTCGAGGAAGCCGCCGTAGCGCAGGCAAACGGTCGGTTTGCCGAAGAGCCCGGCCTCGACCGGCGTCAGACCGAAGTCTTCGTAACTTGCCGCAACAAGGGCGGAGCAGTTGGCGTAGAACCAGCGGAGCTCATCGTCGGAGACGTATCCCATCAGACGCACATTGGCCGGGGCCGAGGAGCGAAGCTCGGCCAACATCGCACCGTCGCCCACGACGACGAGGGGGACTTCCGGCAATGACCGGAACGCGTCGACCACGTTCGCAACGTTCTTGTAGGCCTGCAATCGGGCCACGCAGAGCACGAACCCGGGCTCGATCCCGGGCGTCGGAACCTGCGGCCCACAAGGATCGAGCGATGTCGGCGGCGGGAGCACCTCCGCTTCGATGTCGTAGGCCCGAGCAATGCGATCGGCGACAACCTGGGAGTTCGCGAGGTATCGAACGCATTGCGCGGCCGATTGACGGTCGTAGTGCAGAAGATACGGTCGCATCACCTGAGCGGCGCTGGCGATCGTTCGCCGACGATCCGAGTATTCGCGTGCCTGATAAAGCCATCGAGCCGGGTTATGGCAGTAGACGATTTTCCGGCCTTCGGTCTTCACCCCGTGGCTCCAGCCGCTGGAACTGCACAGCACAACATCGGCGTCCACCTCGAAGCGACGCATCGTCGCCGCCAGCAACGGCATGGCGGCGCGGTAGTGGCGGCGAAACACGCCGACCCCGCTCAACCGCGTGGTGTGGACCGTGCCGAGGGAGTCACGCAGGTCGGGAAAGAGCTTCGAGGGCTCGTAGATCGAGGTGTAGACGGGAGCGTCCGGAAACGTCCTTATGAGGCTGTGAACCACTCGTTCGGCGCCACCGCTCGCGGCAAGGTAGTCGTGGGCGATGGCGAGAGGCGGACGGCCGCGTAGCAAGGGTTCCCCGCCTTCGGGACTCTCTTCCGTCAAGGATTCCGCCAACCACACCAAGTTCTACATGCTAACCGGGTCCGTCCGCTGGGTAAACCGGCGTAAAGAGGCCCAGCACGACGAACCGAAGCCCGAAGAATTGTCCGGGAAAGCCTCGGTGGATAATGGTTGCGACGCCAATGGACCATGCAGGCCAGTGCCCGCGCCAGCGCATTCACCAGGTGGGAGCGACGATCAAGGAGATGACGGGCAGCGCAGTTCGGATCCTGGTCGTGTGCACGGGCAACCTGTGCCGGTCCCCCCTGGCCGCCGAATTGCTGCGAATCCGTCTCGTTTCCGTTGGTGCGATCGCCGATGTTCGGTCGGCCGGCACGGAGGTCGCCCCCAACGACCGGCCACCGAAGGCGATGGTCGACGCCGGGCTGAGGGTCGGGGCGGACATCGGTTGGCACCGCGCGATTCCCATCACCGACGCCCTAATTCGGGGTGCAGATTTAGTTCTCGCTTCAACTATCGGCCATTGCCGAGAGGTTCTGACGCACTGTGACGACGTTGGCGACCGCATCTTCACGCTCGTCGAGGCGGCCGACATCGCTGCAGAGGTCGATGCCGCAGACGCCGGGGTCGAACTCGATTTCGAACAGTGGCGGGGGGAAATGAACGCCCGACGATCGCCGGCGTCGTACTGGAGGACGAGATATCGGGAGGACGACATCGAAGACCCGTACGGCGGGCCGCCACGCCGCTACGACGAGGTCGCGAAGGAAACCGCAGCCGTGGTCGACCGGTTCGTCACGTCGTGGGTAGGTCGGGCAGCGGCCGCCCCCATCGCTCAAGGACTCGGTACCCAAATGACGAGGTAGTGGCAATGAGCACTACAGACCGACAGCGCTCGCTCGGCCGAAACACCTCGGAAACAGGAGTCCTTTGGGAGGAATCGCCTGGTTCAACCACTACGCTCGGTGGGGTGGTCGGCAACGGGAATCGCGGAATGACCGCGCCGACAGTTGACTCGGTGACGGGCTCGTGATCGCATGAGCGCCTCACCCGAGCCGTTGCTGGTCATCGTTCCACCAAAGCGCTGGACAATCATCAACTTCCGCGAGGTCGTGGAATTCCGCGACCTGCTCGTGAGCTTCATGCGACGGGATCTGAAACTGCGGTACCGCCAAACCGCTCTTGGCGCCGTGTGGGTGGTGCTGCAGCCGCTGATGACGGCGGGGGTGTTCTCGTTCATCTTCGGCAAGGTGGCGAAGTTCCCTTCGGACGGTGTGCCGTACTTCCTGTTCGCTTTCGTCGGCAGCCTCGGTTGGTCGGTCTTCGCCAACTCCCTTGGAAAGATCTCCGTCAGCCTGGTTAGCAACGCCCAACTGGTCTCGAAGATCTTCTTCCCACGCCTCGTGCTCCCCCTATCGATGCTCGGTTCGGTCATGGTGGACCTGGCGGTGGGCCTGGCATTGCTCGTGGTCTTGTGCGCCATCGCGGGCGTGGCACCCGGGTTGGCGCTGCTCACGCTGCCCTTCTGGGTGTTGCTGCTTCTGCTCACCAGCTGCGGCATCGGTCTGATGGCGGCGTCCTTGATGGTCAAATACCGCGACGTCGGGTACGTCCTCCCGGTGGTCACCCAAGTGCTGCTCTACGCCTCGCCGGTCGCGTATTCCGTTGCCGCGTTGCCGGCCAACCTGCGAGGTTGGTACCAAGCGAACCCATTGAGTGGGGTGTTGGAGGGGTTCCGTTGGGCCTTGCTCGATACCCGAGCTCCTCGGATGTGGCCGGCCATCTGGAGCACTGTCTTCGCACTGCTCATCTTCGTGGCCGGTGCGTCCGTATTCGGCAACATGGAACGGAAGTTCGCCGATGTCATCTAGCGACCTTGCGCTCCGGATCACCGGGCTCTCCAAGAGCTACACCATCCGCCATCAGGGCGAGCAACACATCACGCTGGCGGAACAAGCGCTTTCCCGGCTGCGTCATCCCTTCCGCCGGGCCGAGCAGGAGACGTTCTGGGCCCTGAAGGACATCAACCTCGAGGTGAACAAGGGGGAGGTCCTGGGGATTATCGGCCGGAACGGTGCCGGCAAGAGCACCCTGCTGAAGATCTTGAGCCGCATAACCGCACCAACGAAGGGGAGACTGGAGCTGTACGGACGACTGGGTTCGCTCTTGGAGGTGGGCACAGGGTTCCATCCCGAGCTCACGGGCCGGGAGAACATCTACCTGAACGGAACCATCCTTGGGATGAAGAAGGGCGAGATCGACCGGCGTTTCGACGAGATCGTCGACTTCGCCGGCGTAGAGAAGTTCCTGGACACCCCGGTGAAGCGTTACTCCAGCGGAATGTACGTGCGCTTAGCCTTTGCGGTTGCTGCTCATCTCGACACAGAGATCCTGGTGATTGACGAGGTGCTCGCTGTTGGCGATCAGGAATTTCAGGACCGCTGTCTTCGCACGATGGGCGAGGCCGCGCGCGGCGGCCGCACAGTGCTTCTCGTCAGCCACAATCTTGACAGCATCGAGCGTCTTTGCAAAGACGTGGCAGTCCTTGATGACGGGAGTCTGCGGGGAGTCTTCCCTCCCGAGATCGCACTAAACGAATATGCCCAGATGCGGTCGGCGCCTCGGGGAGCACCGGTCACCGCTCGGCGCTCCGGGACCGGAGAAGTACGAGTAGTCGCAGCGAGTGTGTCGCAGC
>JANOHI010000211.1:0-6001 GCA_031406385.1 Acidimicrobiia bacterium | reverse complement strand
GTGCCGTAGGCCTTCGCGATGTCGGTGAACACCGCGAGGTCGAAGTCGGCAGGCAGGTTCCTCAGGTCGACCTTGACCTTCCCGCCCGGTTGGATGGGGAACCGGAACCAGCGTGAACCGCCGCGGGTGTCGATGTATCCGGACGAGCTTCCCGAGCCGCCCGCGGCAAGACCAATGGTCAGCGCTCTGGTCCAGGCGTCGTTGTCAGGGCCCACCCGAACGCAGGCGGATGGCGTCGAGATCTCGCCCGAAGGCGACGTGATGTACACAGCCACGAAGCCGCCGCTCGACGGGGCCACCGTGCCCGTTGCGTACACCGAACCGCTGGCGTCGGTAGCGGCAGTGAACGTCCCGATGGTGGTCTGGTTCTGGAGCTGGCCGTTCACACACGCCGTGCCGGAGAGGACGTTGACCGTGTAGGTGGTGTTCGGCGCGGAGCTCACCTTGACGGTTACTGCGGTGCCGGTGGGGCTTCCGGCTGTGACGACGGGTACCGCCTGGATGACCGAAGCGCCACCGAAGGTGAGCACCAGCTTCGGCCGCGCCGCAGCATCGCCCGTCTCCTTGGTGTAATACCGGGCCCAAGTGCTCTTGCCGTTGGTGCCGGGCGTCATGATCTCGAACGACACCAGCCCGTTGGCCGTCGAGCGCGCATCGGCGATGGCGCTGACGAAGTTCGACGCGGCCTGCGGGAAGATCATCGACTCACCCGTCGATCCGCCGAGCCCGTTGGTGGGGAACTGCTTGGCCTGATCGGTCGGGGTGGTCTCGCACGACCGCGCCACCGAGATGCTGCCCACCGCTGACGGCGACTGCCGTACGTCTGCGCCACCGACGAGCAGGGGACTCCCGGGGTTGGGGAGCGGGTCGAAGGAACGAAACGAGTTCCAGGTGAGCGTGTTCTCGTTCCACGCCGTGTTGCCGAGTCGGATGAGGTGATGGTTCTGGTCGGCCGCCCCCGGTTGCGAATACCCGGCGCGGGTCGTGACCTTCAGGGTTGCCCCCGTGACCACCGCACCGGCCGGGATCGACGAGAGGTCGAACTTCAGCAGACCGTACGTGGGAGCGCCCACGGCGTTGCAGCCGTTATCGGTGCCCCCGTAGACGTCCATGAACGTCTTGGAACCGAAATTGCCCGTCGGATCACCCGCCGTGACGAACGTGTCGGCCACAGGGAAGAGCGTGATGGGGGCGAGGGCTGCGCTGGTGGAAGGGGTCGCCGCGGCTGTAGCGATGGAAGGGGCCGTGATGGATTGGACGACTGTGGGGCTGCCCGCCAGCAGGCACACGGCCATTCCGGCGGCCAGTGCCCGCGATCGCGGAGTGATTGCCGGCCTCGTTGTTTGGTGCCTCATGATCTGCCTTCCTCCGCCGGCCGGAGGCCGAACATCAACCGATAGCTCGTCGGCGATTCGAGTCTCATCCGACCTGACGGATGACGCGCCATCGCCGAGCAGTCACTTTAAGTGAACCGAGTTTCAGTTGTAAAGAAGGACACCTCTAAGCTTGAGCTTGGGCCCGCAATTTTCTCCGAGCCAGGCAACATCTCTCGGATTCAGCCCGCGTTCGCTGACCTCAGGCCAGTTTAGTGAACATCTTCTGCACTTCCGCGATGTCGTAGCCCTGCTTCGCCGAGCGCTTCGGATCGGCGATGCACCAGGTGAGCCCAGCGGCGATCAGCACGAAGCCTGCTTGCTCGACGGCCTTGTTCGCAGCCGAAAGCTGCGTCACGATGTCACGACAATCCCGCCCCTCCGTCAGCATCTGCTGGACGCCGCGAAGTTGGCCCTCGGCACGGCGGAGCCGCTTGAGCAGATCACTGACGGTCTCTTCAGGCAGTTCCATGGCGATCAGTTTGCCATACCCCACCCGGTATGCACACAACAGCGCCCAAATCGACGATCGGACGACATCGGCACTAGACCAGGACGATGCGACGTGTCGACATCGAGAAGGAACTCCACGAGGGAAGGATCTGGCTTCTCGCCAAGTTCGAGGCGCTCACCCATGAACAGCGCCACCAGCCACTGACACCGAGCGAGCACGACGCGTCGAATCTGTGGACCGCTCTCGACCACCTTGTCCACCTCTCGCTGATCGAGCACAACTTCGCCGCCATGGTGCGGCGCCACCTCGCCGGACACGCCAACCCGGTCGGGCTTCGCTCCGACGATTCAGGCAAGCCCCGAACCACAGAGGAGATCATGGCCAGTGTGCACGCCATGACCGACCAGTGGCAGCGCAAGCATGCCGGCAAGTCATTCGACGAGGTCGTGGCGCTCGGACAGGAGTCACGCGCCGTCACACTCACCCTGCTGTCGGAGCTCACCGACGACCAACTCGGCGAGAAGCTCCCGGGCGCTCCCTGGGCCGACGGTTCGATCGGCGGGGTTCTCGCCGCCAACGCCGGACACGGCCGGATGCACTGGAAATGGGTGACCGACGCGTTCGATGCGGCGGACGGAGGCGTCACGTCGCAATAACGGTGGCACGCTTGTGGGGTGAGCACTCCCGATCGTGACCAACGCCCGTTCGATCTGATCGTCTTCGGGGCCACGAGCTTCGTCGGCCAGATCGTCGTCGGGCATCTCGTGGAGCGCGGTGACCCAAAGCTTCGGTGGGCGATGGCCGGCCGCAGTGCGGCCAAGCTCGGCGAGGTCGCCACCACGACCCTTGCGACTGTCGATCGCGTCGTCGCCGACGCCGGTGATCTCGACGAGATGCGCTCGCTCGCGCGACGCGCCCGGGTGGTCGCGTCGACGGTCGGGCCTTACGCCCTGCACGGTTCGAACCTGGTGCAGGCCTGCGCCGAGGAAGGGACGGACTACGTGGACCTCACCGGCGAACCGCAGTGGATGCGCCAGATGATCGACACACATATGGTCGCGGCGACGGTCTCCGGCGCCCGCATTGTGCATTCCTGCGGTTTCGACTCCATCCCGTCCGACATGGGGGTGTGGTTCATCCAGCAGCAGAGCGTCGAACGCTTCGGCGAGTACTGCGTCCGCATCGGGATGCGCCTTGCCGGGGCGCGGGGTGGGGCCAGCGGTGGCACGATCGCCAGTCTCCTCAACGTCGTCGCCGAGATGTCGAAGAACGCCGACCTGCGCGAAGTCATGAAGAACCCCTACGCCCTGGCTCCGAGCCACCTCCGTACGGGCCCGACACAACCTAACGTCACGTTCCCCCAGCGCGACGACTTGTCCGGCCAGTGGGTCGCGCCGTTCGTGATGGCCGGCATCAACACCAAGGTCGTGCAGCGCAGCCATGCCCTGCTCGATCGGCCCTGGGGCGAGAACTTCCTCTACGACGAGGCGATGCTGACCGGAAATGGACCCCTCGGTGCCGCGAAGGCATCCGGCGTGGCCGGTGCGATCGGTGGGTTCATGGCCGCATCGCTCCTCGGTCCGGTGCGGGGCGCTCTGTCCCGTTTCGTGCTTCCCAAACCCGGCGAGGGACCCTCCGCCGCTTCGCAGGCCAAGGGATACTTCGACCTGCGGTTCTTCGGAGAGACGGAGTCGGGCCGACGCATCACCGCCAAGGTCACCGGCGACCGCGATCCGGGATACGGATCCACCGCCAAGATGATGGTTGCCGCCGCACTCACCCTCGTGGGTGTTGACCGTCGAACCACGCCCGGCGGCTTCTGGACGCCGTCCACGTCTATGGGTGGCGCTCTTCTCGACGCGCTGCGACGCGATGCGGGGCTCACCTTCGAAGTCATCGAGTAGCCCCACGGTCGCCTCGATTCAGGTCATCACCGCTTCGATCCCGACAACGTCGAGCGCGCCGTTGCCGGGGCCAGTGATCGTCAGCGTTGTCGCCGATGTGGCCGACGGCAGGACGATCCGGCGCTCGGACCACAGGACCGCCCCGCGCCGCAGGCCGGCCTCCGCAATCGGTTGCCCGATGACGGCCACCGGAAACCGGAGCCGAGCCGACCATGGCGGCAGTGCCTGTCCGGGATCGGAGCCCGTCACGGTGGCCATGACGTCGGTTCCCGTAGCAGTGCTCAGCGGATCGGCGAAGGCTCGCACGACGAGCACGGCGCCCGCGGGTAGGCGCCGGTGCGACACCCGGAGCGTTCCTCCAACGGCCGTCCAGTCGAGATGGAGCGATGCCGGTCGGCCGACCAACTCGCTCAGTTCCACGCGGTGGCAAGACTCCGTGCCGGGAGCAAGAAACGGGGATGACATGCCAGCCGGGCATCGGACGATGCGCAGTCCCATGGCCTTCGTTCCGGAGATCGGCCAACCGGCCGACGGCGTCAGCAGGATTCGACGTCGGATCGTCGGATCGAGCTGCACCAGTCGGATCCCGGGCGCGAGTCGATCTTCTGCACGCGTGACGTTCAGCATCGACGGCGTGGCCGTGGGTGCCATCGCATAACCGATCAGCGCGCGTACGACTTGCGGGACAAGATCGGCGAGTGCCGATCGCTGGACGTCTGGGCCGAGTCTGACGTCATCCGCGCAATCCGGGTTGGCGCGGTCAGGAGACTCTGGACTCAGTCGTTCATTGACAGCGTTGTGCGTTGCGCCGCGCATCAGCAACAGGGTGATGGGACTGCGACGGAGACGAGGCAGAGCTGCCGTCAAGAACTCCCCGCCGTCCACCCCGGAGTCACCATCGCAACTCCCGATCACCACGGCGGAAGGCACGTCGGCCAGGAGTTCGGGGCTGACGGTGTCGGACGTGGGAGCGATCAGCACCGAGGCGGCTACGGGAACGGACAATCGACGCCCCGGATCGCCACGTCCGAGAACGGCGGCGACCGCTCCCCCTCGCGAATGACCGATGAGAATCACGTTCGACCGGTCGACGGATGCCGGATCCAGCCACGAAGCGAACTTCGTTCCCGGAACCGAAAGCGGTGCGAGTACGTCTCGTTCCACGAGCGATGCGGTGACTGCCCCGACCTCGTCGGCCGGTCGGGCGAACTCCGCGTTCGTGCCGATGGCAATGGTGACAAACCCCTGACGGGCCAGCACCTCAGCGAGCCACGAGAAGCCGTCATGGTTCGGCACTTCGGTACCGTCCGGACACGGCCAGTCGCGAGGCCGCCCGGAGGAGCAGAAGGCGTGCGCGCCGTGGAGGACGATCACGAGTGGAAACGGCCCGCGCCCATCGGTAGGTGCGCTTACGACGCCCCAGCTCCTCACCGGTGTCGTCGTGGTTCCGACGATCAGTGGGCGGACGCCGTTGTCGAAGAACGTCGTTCGGATGGCGTGCGGCCGTGGTTCGGTTCTGCGGGCGGCGATCGCCAGAGCGGAGGAAGTCGGCGAAGTCGTGGAGGCAACCGGTTTCGACGGGGCGGCCGACACCTCACGGCGGGCGGCCGCGGCAAGCAGGAGAGCGACCAGGAGGAAGCGCACCACACGGTGGTGTCGAGCGCGTCCTCGAGCACGTTCATCACCCCGCCCCGCCCGAACCCTCTCCGTGGACCTCCCGAACATCTCTTCAGCGTGACAGACGGGCCGGGCGTACCGGGACGAACGCCTCTAGGGCACGGTCCGTCCGACATGGTGGGATGGGTGGGTGGCCGTCCCTGCACCAAGAGCGGCTGAGTCGTTCTGGTCCGGTGATGCGGACGGACTCCTCGAACGTCTGGCCTCACGAGCGAGCGGGCTCAGCAGCACCGAGGCATCGGCGAGGTCGACGGACGTCCGTCTCCACGCGCCGAGACGCATGGCCACCTGGAAGCTCGCGGTTCGCCAAGTCGAGAACCCGATCGTCCTGCTACTCATCGGCGCTGCCGTGCTTTCCATGGCTCTCGGCGACACCATCGACAGCACCATCATCTTGGTGATCACGGTCGCCAGCGCGGTTCTCGGGTACGTGCAGGAACGCGGTGCGCTACGAGCCGTCGAGGATCTCATGGCCGCAGTTCGCGCTCATGCCACTGTGCTCCGCGACGGCGTCGAGGCCAAGGTGGCCCTCGACGACGTCGTTCCCGGAGACGTCCTCGTGCTTCGAGCGGGCGACGTGATCGCCGCCGACG
>JANOHI010000207.1:0-1559 GCA_031406385.1 Acidimicrobiia bacterium | reverse complement strand
TCGATCACACCCCGGTGCCTCGACTGCACTGCCAAGAGTGCGTTCGAGACGCCCCCTGGAGCCTTTTCGACGAAGCGCCTCGCCGTCGCCATCCACGCGGTAGATCGGCGCAACCGGACCGAAGACCTCACTGGTGAAGAGCTCACTCGCTGGATCCACGTGGTCGAGCACCACCGGTGCCACGAAGAACCCGGTGCTCGGCGCCGAGCCGCGGCCGACGACAACAGCGCCCGCATCGATGGCCCGCTCCACCAGTCCTTCGACCCGTGACTGTTGAGCCTTCGTGACGAGCGCGCCAACCTGCGAGGTGGCGTCGAGGCCATAGCCGACGACCAGCGATGTCATACGCGCGCTGAGTTTCTCGGCGAATTCATCCGCCACGGCATTGTCCACGATGAAGCGATTGGCGGCGGTGCACGCGGCACCGCCGTTGCGCATCTTCGCGATCATTGCTCCTTCGATCGCCGCGTCGATGTCGGCGTCGGCGAGGACCACGAACGGTGCGTTCCCGCCGAGTTCCATCGAGCAGTTCACGACCCGGCGGGCCGCCTGCGAGAGCAGCAGCTTCCCTACCGGCGTCGAACCGGTGAAGGAGAGCTTGCGAACAGCTGGATGGGCCAGCATCGCCTCGACGGCGGGACCGGGAGGATCGGGCACCACGAGGTTCACGACGCCGGCGGGGACGCCGGCTCGGTGAAGCAGTTCCACGAGGTGAAGGGCCGTGAGGGGGGTTTCGGCTGCAGGTTTGAGAACGACGGTGCAACCTGCAGCGAGCGCGGGGCCGATCTTGCGGGTGAGCATGGCGGCCGGGAAGTTCCACGGCGAGAGCAGCAGGGCCACGCCGACGGGTTGGCGGGCCACGGCGATCCAGTTGGCTCCACCGGGGGCCCGGCGGAGATCGCCGTCGAGCCGGACCGCTTCCTCGGAGAACCAGCGGAAGAACTCGGCGGCGTACGTGACCTCGTTGCGGGCGTCAGTGAGGACCTTGCCGTTCTCGCGGACGATCAGGGTGGCGATCGTCTCGGCCTCGGCGATCATCAAGTCGTAGGCGCGTCGGAGTATTTCGGCGCGGGCCCGTGGCGCGGTCTCGCGCCACGTGGGGAACGCAGCAACCGCGGCGTCGACGGCACGCAGGCAGGTGGCGACGCCGGCGCGGTCAATCTCGGCGATCAACTCCCCGTTGCCGGGATCGTCAACGGGAAGGCGGTCGGTCCCCTCGACCCATTCGCCGCCGATCCAACTCTGGGTGGGGGGCAGGTTGGTGGCCATGGCCGCTCACACTACCGAGCCGGAGTCGCGCACGGACCCGCGTGCGCCGAGGCGAAGTGCGGCTAAACGCCTCCCACCGCAGTTGGGAGGTGTTTTGCCCCCATAAATGGGGGCAACCTCTCTCCCACGCGTCAGTGAGCGGCGGCGAGTTCTCGGGGGAAGTGGCAGGCGACGTAGTGGTTGGGGCCGACCTCGGCGAGCTGCGGTTCTTCGGCGGAGCACTTCTCCTGCGCCATCGGGCACCGGGTGCGGAACCGGCAGCCGCTCGGCGGGTACACCGGTGACGGGAG
>JANOHI010000172.1:0-6667 GCA_031406385.1 Acidimicrobiia bacterium | reverse complement strand
TTGCCGTCGATGGTGACGAGATCGCGACAAGCGATTCGGGCGACCTCCGCAAGCTGTGCGCTGCCGCGGCGCTGTCGGTAGATCTCCTCCACGTGTAGTCGGCGCTCGGATAGCCGAGCCAGTTGTGCCCGGCCCGCCCGTTCCTGGAGCGACCGAAGCTGTGGTCTCTGCTCTTCCGCGGACCAGGACCCCAGCGATGCAGGCGACGCGCTACGTGAACCAGTAACCCAGGCCACGGGTCGTACCGATCCGGTGCGAGTCCGAGCCTGCCTTCACCCGCAGAGATCGCACTACGACGTCGACCACGTTGCTGGCGCCGTCGTAGTCCTCACCCCATACCTCGGCAAGGAACTCTTCTCGCGTGACCGGGTTCCCTCGCCTCCGTACGAGGAGTGTCATCACGCCAAACTCGAGCGGTGAAAGCGCCACCCGTGTTCCTCCAAGCGCAACCGTGCGGTCCTTCGCGTCGAGGAAGGCCGCCTCCGCGATTCCGAGCTCAGCAGCGGCAAGTCGGGTCAGCCAACCGTCGACCGAATCGGGACCGAAGTCGAGTGCGCCGAGATGGAACTCGTCGGGTCCGATCATCACGGGACCAAACGTCGAAAATCCGAGCACGATCAGAGCCTTGATGAAGGGCGCCGGATCGTGCACGGTCGTGTAGACCCGACCGAGGCTCGGGCGCATACTGAAGTAGTCGCGCTTCACGTCGAGCCATGCCGCGGCTTGTGCACTGCTTGGACCGTCGCCTCCTGCTGCAGACGTCAGCCAGCGCCGCAATACGACCGTCGTTTGTCCGTTCGGGAGCGGGTTTCGTGCGGCATGGAGCGCGAAACCGGCAAGGACTGGATCAACCCGTTCGAGCGACTGCGGAATGTCACGCCATGACGCGACAATCGAGCAGCCGACAAGAGACCCCGCGCGATCGCGCACGGCACGAACCGAACTCGGCAGTCGTTCGAGCCAGCGGTCGAGGACGGCGGCCGACTCGGCACCATCATGCTGATGCCAAAGCGCGCGTAGGGCGTCGGCATCGGCCGGTTTGCTCGTTTCGACACTGTGGGCGTGTGCCGTCGTGGGAAAGAACGCCTCGCGTACGACCGGGTTGTCGATGAGGAACAGCACGTCTGCGGTCGAGCGGGCCAACTCGTGGCGAGCAACCGCCCGCGTCTCGGACTGCAGGTGTCGCCACGCCGCCGAGCGGTACTCACGGAATCGCTGCGGATCTATGGCCCGCAAGCGTTCGGAAATCACGAGATGCACCGAGTCATGCAAGCGCAGCCCATCAGGCGTTGCATCGACAACAGCGAGTCGACCCAACTCGTCAAGGGCAGCGTCAGCCAAACTCTCACCGAGCATTGCCGCAAGCACACCCCGGGTGATCCGACGGGGCACAGCCGCAGCATCGAGCATCTCGCGGGACCGTTCGTCGAGACCGTCCCGGAAGATTGCCGCCAACGCCTGGACGACGCGTGGAGCGTTGTCTTCGTAGGGAAGTTCGCCGCCCGCGAGCCGAGCTTCGATGGCCAGTCGCAAAGCCATCGGATGCCCACAGCAGAGCCGTTTCAGATCGGCTGTGTCGGCCTCAGGAACGTCGGCCTGCGAGAGCAATTCGTCGACGCTGGGTTCATCGAGCGGTCCGAGCGGCACGACCTCGAGACCACCGTATCGACCTCGCTCGACGACCCACTCGAGCATCGGCGGGTCACGGCCTGCCACCACGACCCGTACCGACGCGCCGAGCATGGGGAGCAGTTCCGAACGAAACCACGGGTCGGCGATTCGGAACACCTCATAGGTATCGACAAGCAGTACTGTCCGACGATCGACGTCACACCGATCCCCGGAAGGATCGGCGCATCGAAGGGCGTCGAGAAAGCCTTGCTCCGTGGGCTCGGTAGATCGGCAGTCGATGGCCAGGACGTGTAACCCCTGCGCCTCGCAATCAACGCCGAATTGCGCGAGAAGCGAGGACTTCCCGATACCGGCAATGCCGTAGACGAAGCAGACACGGGGGCCCGCTGTATCGAGCACCCGCGCCAGATGGCCCAACTCCTGGGCTCGCCCAACGACGACAGATGCCATCAGTCGATCGGGTCGGACCTTCGGGCGGACGCGTCCACAGTCCTCATCGTCGCAGAAATTTCAGACCGATGCCCCGACGAGTCCTCGAGTAACACCGGTCGGCGCGGCGAGGACTCCGAAACGGCGCACGGAAATCGCTGAGAGTTCCTTCATTGCCCCGACCTGAGCGAACAGGTCCGAGGCGAGGAAGGCTTCCAGCGAAGCACCCGTCTCGAAGGTGTAGACGCCCCCATAGACGCCGGCCGTCGAGTCGGCGAGCCAAACTTTCCTGACGAGCCCGGGTACGGCCGCAAACGCGGGCGCGATCTCGTCGCACACTGCGGCGTACTGGTTCTCGGTGATGCCGTTGAGGTTGAAGTTGATGATGAGCAGTTCCATTGGGTTCCCTCAAGGTTCGGTCAGCGTCGATTCGCCAACTTCCATGGAGCATGAGCGCGACGCAGCGTCGAAACATGAGGACTCGATGAGGTTCACCAATCCGTTTTCCTCCGTGCATGGCCGACCGGTGTCGTTGTGGCGATGTGCCGGCCGCGGACCCTGCCGGTGACGAAGCGATCACTCCGAACCCGACCGAGGGGTCGAGACGTCTCAGCCGACCGGGTTCGCCGCTGCGGCGCGGCGCG
Organism: Acidimicrobiia bacterium; assembly: GCA_031406385.1. Classification (GTDB taxonomy): domain Bacteria; phylum Actinomycetota; class Acidimicrobiia; order Acidimicrobiales; family JANYDT01; genus JANLQX01. The sequence goes on along the minus strand of JANOHI010000172.1, from coordinate 3,962 downwards.
TGTTCACGACGATGGCGTCGAGGATTTCGGGGATGCGGTGCTCCGGGAGGTTGTGGCCCATGTCGGCAAACGCCAGGAGACGGCCGCCCGGGATCGCTTTCACCGTGGCGAAACCGCCCGAGGGGGCGACGAGGGTGTCTTCGAGGCCGTGGACCACGAGTGCGGGCACGTTCAGGGTGCGGAGGAGCGGCGTCCGATCCGGACTGGCGGCGATCGCCGCGAACTGACGGGCCGTTCCTTCGGGGGTGTAGTCGCGGGCAAGCTCTCGGACGGCCACAGCTCGCGTCCGCGCCTCGTCGTACGAACTGCCGGAGATCAGGCGGAAGATCTCCACTTCGCGATCCACGTACGTCTCTCGCCCGCCTTTGCTCAGTCTCGCCAACTTCAGCGCGATCGAGATTTTCCCCCGACCCACGCGTCGGTCACCGGTCGTCGACATGATCGACGTGATCGACCGAACCCGGTCGGGGTGGGCGATGGCGAGTTGCTGGGTGATCATTCCCCCCATCGAAACGCCGACGACATGTGCACGTTCGATGCCGAGCACGTCGAGAAGACCCGCAGCGTCGTCGGCCATGTCGGACAGTAGGTACTCATGCTGGACGAACCGGCGGGAAAATGCCCCGGCGATCGACCGAAGGATCGACGGCGGCTTCATCGTCCCCTTGGAGGACAGACCGATGTCTCGGTTGTCGAACAGGATGACCTGGAACCCTCGTTCGACGAGCCCTTCGATGAAGGCATCCGGCCACGAGACGAACTGTCGACCGAGCCCCATGACGAGGAGGAGCGGCTCACCCGCACCGCGAACCTCGTAGCAGAGGGTCATTCCGGTACTGACGGTCGCGAATTGCACCCCTGCATCCTAGGGAGCCGACGCGCACCGACTGCACCCACTCGGGTCCATCACGCCGCCGGTGCGGTTGTCATCCGCCGATGAGCCGCCGGGCGTTCGCCGTTGCCGGCCCGACGTTGGAAAGGTATCGCTGAAGGTCCGCCCAGATCCCCGTGTCGTCGCCCGTGAGCGAGTTGAGGTTCTTCGTGAAGCCGCCGGCGAGGCGGGCACCTTCCATCCACGACACGATTGCCGGGTAGGTCTGCCAGCACTGCCGGTTCGTAAGTTCGACCACCATCATCTTCAACCAGTCGGCCGGAACGGTGGGCGGAGCGATGGGAGCGCAGATCGTGTTCTTCTCCGCTTCGTCGGCGAAGTTCGCCTCGACGACGCCGATGAGTGCCGCGCTGAACGTCGGCTGGCAGAGCCTGATCCATTGCAGCGCGATCCGGTTGCCGTCGAACACCGGTTTCGCGGGAAGGGTCGGGATGCCTGCGGCTGAGCAGTCGATGTGTAACGCGTTCGGCGAGGTCGGGATCGTTCCGTGCTCGAGGACGATCTGGTCCCTCTCGATCGCGCTCACCCGTCCCAGGCGGACGATGTTCGAGATGCGCCTGAGCTGCGCGAGTTCCCCGTCGCTGATGACCGCGCAGTGGTAGGCCTCCGGTTTGACGCTCGGGTCGATCCGCGCCACGACCCCCGACTGCTCCAGCTTCTCGAACACTTCGTCGATCGTGTCGCCGCTGGCGAGCGCCTCCACCTGCGCGACGAGCCCACGCACGACATCGGGGAAGAACTCTCGGCCGGGTTGGAAGTTGCTACGAGGAAGCAGCCAGGAGTCGCGGGGCATGACCCAGTGGATGGAGCCGGGCGCTGCACCGTTGTCGAGGAGCCAAATAATGGCGTCCATGCCGGTTTTGCCGGCACCGATCACCACGTAGGAGTCGTGGGCGTGGGCGACTCTTGGAAGCCCGTTCACGGCGACGAAGGTGACGTCGGGCGAGACGGTGAACGCGGGAGTGTGGGTCGACGGGACGTTCATCTTCGAGTGCGTCGCATCCACGACCTTCTTGGCCTTGATGGTTGTCTTCTGCCCGGAGAGCAACGACGTGACGGTTCCGTCGAAGGACGCATCGCTCATCGGGAAGTAGTGCACACGACCCGATGTGAGGAACTGCTGCTGCATGACGAGGTCGAAGTGGCTGAGCACCTCCTGCCCAGACGCCAGTTCGAACATTCCCTTGTTGTGGCCGACCTCGTCCTTCATGCCAGTGCCGAGGGGACGCGAGTTCACGCCGTAGAACGCCGACGGCTGGTGCAGCCGGACGAACGGATAGGCATCGTTCCAGTGCCCACCCGGGCGATGATGGCGGTCGACGATGGCCATGGTGGCCGTCGTCTCGCTGAGGAGCGAGTCGGCGAACGCCATCCCTACTGCACCACCGCCGATGATCAGATAGTCGACGTCGATCGTGTTCTCGGCCATTTCGTCCTCCGCAGATTGGCCAGCGTTTGCTTGCCATGATTCACTCTGCCACCACCGATGCGCGTGATCTATGACTGTCATCACACGCCGACCGTTCTCGGAACGATCGCACTGCCGCTGGTCGCTATCGTCACGGCGTGTCGAATCGCCTGACCCGACGGTTGTTCGATGCAGATGACCGCCGGTTGCTTCGGCTCGCCGGGCCGGCGTTTCTTACACTGTCGGCAGAGCCGCTCTACGTGCTGGCCGACACCGCGATCGTCGGGCATATCGGTACCAGCGAGCTGGGTGGCCTGGCCATCGCCGGCACCGTTCTGTCGATGCTTACGTGGCTGATTGCGTTCCTGGCGTCGGGGGTCACGACCCAGGTCGCCCAGCGTCGCGGTACCGGCGATGACACCGGGGCCCGCTCGGCAGTAAGCCAGGGACTCGTGGTGGCCGTCGCTCTTGGGGCGTTGACCGCCGCTCTCGCGGGCTTCGGGGCGCGTCCGGTCGCGAGACTTGTCGGAGGGAAGGGCGCGGTTCAAGAGGCGGCGGTCACGTATCTCCGCATTGCATCCCTCGGGCTCCCTGCGATAGCGCTCATGCTCCTCGCCAGTGGTTGGTATCGGGGGATCGAAGATTTGCGCCTTCCCGTTCGGGTTGCGATCGGAACGAACCTCGTCAACGTCGTCCTGGAGATGATCTTTGTTTGGGTGTTCCGCTGGGGGATTGCCGGCTCGGCGGCGGGCACCGTTGTGGTGCAGTGGGCGGCAGTGCTTGTCTACGTGGCGGCGCTGCGTGGCGTGATCCACATCCAGGTACCGAACGTCGCGAGCCTCCGAGCGTTGTTGCGTATCGGCCTTGCGATGGTGGCGCGCACCGCTCTTATGGTAAGTACGCTTAGTGGCTCGACATGGTTGTCATCGAGAATTGACGACAAATCGCTCGGCGCGCACCAGATCGGGGTGCAGATGTTCCTGTTGTTCGCTCTGATGATCGACGCTCTCGCAGTGTCTTCGCAGTCGGTCTTCGCCAATCGGATGGGCACGACGACGGCGGGCTCGTCCGAACTGTGGGGCGTGACGCAGCGACTCATCCGGCTCGGCCTGATCATCGGCGTCGGGCTCGGAGTGGTTCTTGCCGCTCTCTCACCAGTGCTCGGACACGCGTTCTCGGGGGACGAATCAGTGGTTTCCCAGTCCGTCCCTGTGTTGCTCTGGGTCGGTGCGCTCCAGGTCAGTGGTGCGGTCGTGTTCGTTCTCGACGGTGTGCTGATGGGGGCCGACCTGTTTGCGTGGTTGGCCGGGGGAGCCTTTGTGGCCGCCGCGTGTTTCTGGGCGCTTGCCGGCTTTCAAAGGACGTCGCTGCCAGTAGTAAGTGGACTTAGTGGTGTGTGGGTGGCAATCAACGTATGGATGGTGGTCCGATTGATCGGCAACGTGGCTATTGCTCGGCGCTTCCTACACCCGCGCCTGTAGGTCGTTCATCACGCACCGATGCGTCTCGGTACCGGCCGCCGCTCCGGCGACTCGGTTCCGTAGTCGAGCGTGACCAGGCCGAGGCGGCCCTGCCGGACCTGCCGAGAGTTGTTGGGGGTGGGGGGGGGGGGGGGGGGGCCAACCCCCCAACAGGGGGGGGGGGGCGCGCGGCGGGGGGGGG